>JBLMXG010000282.1:0-21708 GCA_050257635.1 Chloroflexota bacterium | reverse complement strand
GCCCGGCGTGCAGTAGCCGCATTGGAAGGCGAACTCGTCGATGAATGCCTGCTGCAGCGGATGCAGTGTGCCGTCGGCTTTTTCCAAGCCTTCGATCGTGTCGACTCTTTTGCCGCGCGCCTCGTAAGCCAGATAGGTGCAGGCGCTCACGGGCGCGCCGTCGACCAGGACCGTGCAGGCGCCGCAAACTTGAACCTCGCAGGAAATCTTGGTGCCGTTGAGGTTGAGCCGGTTGCGCAGCACTTCGGCGAGCGTTTCCTGCGGCTCGCAATCGACTTGCCAGGGTTTGCCATTGAGTTGAAATGAAAGGTTCATGATCACAACACGCTGGAGTAATGGAGTGCTGGAGTGATGGGTGTTTCGCTCGACCCAGTACTCCATCTCTCCATCATTCCAACACTCCAATCCTCAGTTGTACCGCGGCAAAATATTTTCCGCCCACAGCTCCATTTGCCGGTTCAGGCTATCCATCGTCGGATAGATGACCTTGAGCTCGAAGTGCTGCACGCCGTTTTCAATGAACTCATCGACGCGCCGGCGCACGTCGTCCACCGAACCGAAGATATGGCGATCTAGGGCAAATTGCATGCTGTCGATGTCGCGCTCGTAGCTCTCGCTGCTGGTCTTGAGCGTCGGCATCGCGAGGTTGAGGCCTTCGTCGCGCGTCTTGGCGATGGTTGCGAGCTTTTCCACGGCGATGGTGATCTTCGACGGATCGCGGCCGTTGTCCTTCGCCGTTTGTGCCAGGATGTCGCAGCCAACCTTCATTTCCTTGGGCGAGAGCCAGCCGGGAATCCAGCCTTCGCCGTATTTTCCGGCGCGTTTGGCGGCAAGCTTCATCCAGCCGCCGACCCAAACTGGCGGATGCGGTTTCTGAAACGGCTTGGGATAGACCTCCGCGTCTTTGAACTGAATGAAGTCGCCTTTGTAGGAGGCGAGTTGCTGCGTCCAGATCGCTTTCATCGCCTGGATATATTCATCGGTGCGATCGCCGCGCCGCTCGTAGGGCACGCCGAAGACACCGAACTCATCCGACTCGCGGGTGGCCTTGGAGCCGAGACCGACGCCGATTAGGAGACGGCCCTGAGCCAGGTGGTCCAATGTCGAGTACTGCTTCGCGGCGTAAACCGGGTTGCGGCATGGCATGACTAAACACGCCACGCCGAGGACGATTTTTTTGGTCTCCGCGGCAAGATACGATAGCATCGTCGTTGCTTCAAAGAAATTGGCGTCCTGGGTGTCGGTCAGGGCCTCGGCAGCGCCGGAAGAGATATGATGGCGGTGCATCTCCGAGCTCCAGACCACATGGTCATGAACCCAGATGGCATCGAAGCCTAAATCCTCGGCTGTCTTGGCGGCGTTGACGATATTCTCGACGCTCGAAAGCGGGCCGGAATTCGGCACTCTAACGCCGAAAGAAATCTTATTCATGGTCAGCTCCTAACGCTTTTCGGTAATTTCAACCTTGTTGTATTTGAGATGGCGGTTGTACCAATCGACGACGTTGGCCGCGACATCGTCGAAGTAGTCGTTGTAGATGCCGTAGTGGGTGGTTTTCTTATAGAGAACCAGTTTCTTTGGCTCGCCGGCTTTCTCATAAAGATCGAACGACTGCTGCTCCGGTGTCACGGCGTCCCCTTCCACGGCTATGAACAGCACGCCGCGCGGCGAAACTTTGTGGACGACATCGATGGGGCTGTATTCCAAGATTGCCTCGGCGCAGGCGAGCGGCATGGCGTCGGGGATTTTATCGGCGACTTCTTTCTTGATCGTGGTCGCCTGGCGCTCCGGGGTTTGCACCATGATGCCACCCTCGCGGGCGCTGACGATGGCGCCTTTGCCGGTGAGCGCGCGCTGCTTGCGGTCGGCTTCGATCGTCTTCAAATAATCGACCCATTCATACTCCCGCCGCATCGAGTGCAGCCACGCGCGGCCGCTGCTGACGCCGAGATAGCTGACGCAGCATTTCACTCGGGAGTCGATGGCCGCGACGTAAACAGCATTGCCGCCGCCGGTGCCGCCTGAGCCGTAGGTGGCGAGGCGGTCGGCATCGATCTCCGGGCGGGTTTCCAGGTAACTCAGCGCGCTGCGGATATCTTCCGCCTGCCATTTTGGCATAACCCAACCGCGCTGATCGCCTTCGCTATCGCCCCAACCGCGATAATCGAAACAAAGACAAGCATAGCCGGCGGCGCACAGCTTTTCGAACATCATGATGTAGTGCTTGGCGTCCTTGAGGCCGAGGAAGCCGGGCCCTTGGACGATGCCGGGGAAAGGCTTGCCTTGGTCCGAGTCCGGCAAGTAAAGCACGCCGGCGAGCTTTATGCCTTCGCTGTAAAAATTTACTTTTTCTGTACGCATGGGAACTCCTTCGGCCTATCGCCCGGTTTCGAGTTTGGAGTTTCGGGTTCTAACCCGAAACTCGTAATTCGGAACCCGAAACGGCGCGCGCTACGCACGCACCGCCGGCAGAACTTCCTGGCCCAACAAATCGACCTGCTGATACCAATCAGCGTAACGGAAACGCAGATCGAAAACGATATGGTTCAAACCGGCTTCTTCGTAGCGTTTGGTGTCGCGCGCGACGTCTGCCGGAGTGCCGGCCATGAGCAAGCCTTCGATGTCTTCGACCGTGGAGAAGGTGCCGGATTTCGGTTTGACCCAGGTTTTCTTGCTCGGCGCGTTGCCTTCGTTGATCAGACCCTTGGTGTTCACCTTGCTGAGCGCTACATCGCGATTCTTATCGATGCTGGTGATCGGAATCGCGCCGGTGGTGACCATGGGGCGGCCCGCAAGCTTGCACTGCTCTTCGAGGTATTTGACCATTTTATTGAAGGTCGCCGTGGGAATGCGGCCGGGCATCCAGCCGTCGCAGTAATCCGCGGCGCGGCGAACCGACGCCGGTGTGCCGCCGCCGTACCAAATCGGAATCGGTTTCTTTGGCGTCGGTTTGAGCTCGACGTCTTTGAAATCGTAATAATCGTCTTTGTAGCTGATCTTTTCACCGGCCCAGAAACGGCGGCAAAGCTGAGCATTGATCTTCGCCATATTGGCGCGATCCTGCAGGGTCACTTTTTTGTAGCCTGCTGCTTCGAATTCATGGGGAAAGGTGCCGAGGCCCAGACCCATGATAATGTTCTCGCACATGGTGCTCAGGCCGGCCATGGACTGTGCCAGATGAATCGGATGGCGGTGGGAGATCACGGTGCCGGTGCCGAGGGTGAGTTTCTTACACACGGATGAAATCGCCGCAAGGACGAGCAATCCCTCGATATGGGTATTGTCTTCGCCTTCCATTCCGTGCGGTTCGAAAACCAAATGATCTCTGACCCACACCGAGTCGAAGCCGTAGGCCTCGGCTTTTTTCGCTCCCTCGATGCAGAGTTCGGTGGAAGCAAATTCGCAAAAATGAGGCAGCAGTAAACCGAATTTCAATTTAGTCGCCATAATCGTTCTCCTTCTTTGATTGGGCCGTTACAGCCCGCGTTCTTCCAATAGGGTGTCTAGATCGGTGAGCGCTTTTATCGAGTCGGCCTTCTTCGCCCAACCGACGGCGATGGCCAGGGCGTTGACCAGCGAAAAAGCCGGGGTCAGTGAATTGACCGACGAATGCAGCCCGCGCTTGGCAAAGAGACAAACATTCGCCGCCTTGGCGATCGGTGAGCTGGGAAAATCGGTGATGCCGAGGATCGGCGCGCCGACTTTCTTGGCGTGCTGCAGCGCGGTTTGCACTTCCCTTGGCACCTCTAAAAAATCAATGGCGATCAGGACATCCGCCGGTTCCATGAATGCCAATTGCTCCACGAGCGAAGTGCCGCCGGTTAAAAAAATCCAATGAGCATCCTTTTTAACGCGCACGAGCCTGAAGTATAGAATGTAAGCCAGTGCCGTCGAGGCATTGAGGCCGATAAGAAAGACCTTACGGGCGTTCAATATCACCTCAGCGGCCTTTTGAAAATCCGTGAAAGACGCCGCTTGCAGCGTTTCCTGCAACAACTGGATATCGCGCTTGATCAGCTTGGCGAAAATATTTCCGTCGTCGCCGAGCTCGGCGAAGGTCTCCTTCATCCGGTCCGCCGCGCGGAGCTTGCGGCGCATCTCCTTCTGGATATCGCGCTTGAGCTCAGGAAATCCCGCGTAGCCCAAGGTTTTGGCGAAACGGACGACGGTCGCCTTACTGACGCCCACCGCCTCGGCCAAATCATTCACGTTGGAAAGCAGCAGAGCCGAGCTATCGTTTTGCAGATAGTTGCCGAGCCTGCGCTGCGCTCCGTTAAGCGATTTGACCTTGGTTAGGATCTCTTTGATGGCGGCCATGAAACTTTTGTTTCATCTATCGTAGTGAAATTTTCTTGTCAAGAAGTGCGGCGTTTTCCGCGCGCCGAAAGCGGCGCCCAACATGAGTTGACAGCCGTTCCGCGCGAGCGATAACGTCGAATTGACATTACACAAGGAGGTTTTCCCGTGGCCGGTCCGGTAAAGGAGTTCGAAGTTCACCCCTACGTCCAGTTCATGATTGACAAGTACAGCCCGTATAAAAAGTGGATCGAGTCCGAAGGCGTGCCGATCATCGGCGGCGCTTTCGTTCAGGATGTGCGAACGCAGAAATTAGACTACTGGAAACGCAAGGACTGCCATGGTGCCATCTGCACTTTTTCCGATCAGATGGTCGCCGACGCTTACATTGCCGAGATCGCGCCGGGGAAGAGCACGGCGCCGCAACGGCAATTATACGAGGAAATCGTCACCGTCGCCGCGGGTCGGGGTGCGACCAGCGTCTGGTATGATGGGACGGCGAAGCGAACCTTCGAGTGGGAGCGCGGCAGCACCTTCGCGATTCCGCTCAACGCCTGGCACCAGCATTTCAACGCCAGTGGAACAGAACCTTGCCGCTACTTTGCGCTGACCAGCCAGCCGGTGGCCTTCGAGCTCTACCGAGACCCCGAATTCATCTACAACACCAATTATAGGTTCAAAGATCGATTCGACGCCGGCGACGCCGAGTTTTTCTCCAAGGAAGGAAAATACTTCACCGAATACTACGGCGGCATCCTCCATTCCAACTTTATCCCCGACATTCGTAAAATCAATTTGGTGCCGCGGGAAAAACGCGGCAAGGGTACGCGCAATATGTACATCCACATGTCGGGGAGCGCCATGCTCGCCCATGTGTCGCAGTTTCCGGTGGGCCGGTATAAGAAAGCCCATCGCCACGGCCCGGGGGCGCATGTGTTTTTGCTCGATTCGACCGGTTACACGCTGATGTGGAACGAAGGCGAAAAGCCGCAACGTTACGATTGGCACGAGGGCACTTGCATCTCGCCGCCGGCGGGCACCTGGCATCAGCACTACAACACCGGCAATCAGCCCTGTAAGTTCGTCGCGCTCCACGCCAACACGGCGGTGCAGAGAGAAGAGAAAGGCGTCGAGCAGATCGAGTTCGAGGATGAAGACGAGTCCATGAGGAAAATGTACGCGGAAGAGTGCGCGAAGAACGGCATAAAAGTGGATATGGCGTAAAACGCGCTGCGAGCGCCCAAGTAACAGCTAAAAAAGCGGTGGGTTGCGATTCTTTGGCGGGTGAATTAATTTCGGTCAAATCGGTGGGGAGGAATGATGAACACAGTTAGACATTTGGCAAGGTTTCTCAGGCGTCGGTTTCTCTTGAGTCTTGTTAGCGTTCTCGGAATCGTATTCTTCATATCGGCATCGTTTGCGGCGGCGGCCAAAGCCGAATCCCTCGATGAGCTGTACGAAAAAGCCAAAAAAGAAGGCGGCCCGCTAACTCTGTACATCGCTCTGTCGGCCCGCTCGGAAGAAGTGATCCTGCCGATATTCAAGAAGCGATTTCCCGCCATACATCTCAATCATGTCGATGCGACATCAGACAAACTGGTCGCGCGGGCGGTCGCGGAGGCGCGCGGCGGCAGGATCATCGGCGACGTGTTCGGCGGGACGCCGGGCTATCTTGCGCAGATGAGCGAGCAGAAGCTCCTCGCACCGCTGTCGCTGCCCGAGGCCGCCGCTTACCCGACGATGCTGAAGGGGACTGAGTGGGTCGCGACCGACACGCAATTTTATATAGCGGGGTGGAACACGAATTTGGTCAAGAAAGGAGACGAGCCCAAACAGTTCGAGGATCTTGCCGATCCTAAGTGGAAAGGGAAAATGATCGCCGAGCCGCGCGATTTCCAGCTCTTGATCGGATTGGCCAAGCGAAAATACCAGAGCGACGAAAAAGCGATCGCCTTGCTGAAAAAGATCGCCGCTAATGGGGTGGAGTTTCATAAGGGCCATTCGCAACTTGCCGAGCTTCTGGTCGCCGGCCAGGCGCCGGTTTGCCTCACCTGCTATGCGCACCATTTCCCGCCGCGAATCAAAAAGGGCGCTCCCATACTGCCGTTATTGACCGAAGGCGTCGGCGAGGTGGGTGGCAGCGTCGCCATTCTTAAAGGCGCGCCGCACCCGAACGGAGCGTTGCTATGGGCGCGTTGGGCAATCAGCGAGGAAGGGCAAAAGGCCTACGCTCAAGCCGGCGAAACGCCCGCTCACCCCCACGTGCAGCCGATAGAAAAAGTTCGACCCGCGACCGTTTACCTGCTAAGCGCCGACGAAGTGAAGGAATTCCCCAAATACGAGAAGCTCTGGAAGGAGATTTTCCAGCTCAGATAGCAAAATTCCGCGCAGTGGCCAAATTAGCCGGCCACCGCCTTTCTCCCTTCCATTCGTTTTAGCTTGCCGACGTAGTCAAGCGCTTCGGCGAGCTGGATTACGCTCGCGTACTTGGCGTTCATCTCGAAGAGATTGACGAGGTGCGAGGTGCGCGAGCGGTCGAAGACGCATTCCTCGACGACGAATACCGGATAGCCAAAGGAATAGCCGTCGAGCACCGTGCCGCGCACGCAGCCGCAGGTGCTGGTGCCTGCGATAATCAGACAATCGATATTTTTTCGCACCAGGTAAGTGATCAAGTGCGTGCCGAAAAAGGCGCTGGCGCGCGCTTTCCGCACGATGAATTCGTCATCTTTTGGCTTGATCATCGCGGGAAACTCGACTGCGAGCTTCTCGAAATCGGTTTTGTCGACGCCACGTTTGGTGGCGTTGCCGAACGCTGCTTTGAATTCCGGATCGCTGGTGGAGTAAATCACCGGCACTTCGGCGTCACGGCATGCGTGGAGCAATTCCCTGATTTTAGGCAGAGCGTCCCAGGCCACCTGGCCGCAGCTGGTGGGAAATTCGTCGATGGCGTCCAGCACCGGCATCGGTTTGGTTCCGGTGAAGCCGGTGATGACGTCGATAATGATCAGTGCGGGATTGACGCCGAACTTTTCTTTGCCTTTATAGCCGGCTTTTTCGTAAACCTTTCTTTCCTCTTCGGAGATAAATGCTTCCCATTCTCGCATGACCAAGCCTCCTGTGACTATTAGCGGATGCCGAGCGCCTCGTTGTGCAGCCGGCTGAGCTCGCGCAGGTTTTTATAATTGTCGGGGGTCACCACGCGGCGGCGAAAGCCTTCGAAAAGCTTCGGCGGGTCGGGTTTGACATCTTTGCGCGGACCGATGCGGCGAAATTTTTTCAAGAACTCCTGGCCGTCCTTGGAGACCAGATAATCGATGAACAGTCGGGCCGAGTTGGGATGGCTTGCCTTGGCAGACAACATCGCGATGTTCAGTTCGACGGCCACGGGCTCCAGGGGAATCCAGTCCACGGGCGCGCCGGTTTGTTTCAGCCGCTCGATCACCTGAGCGTAGACAAAGGTCATCGAGCGCTCGCCGACGCTGACGAAATTGGCCCGGTTGGTGTTGCCGCGCAAGAACACCGGTTCTTGCTTGGCCAGGCTCTTGAAGTATTGGACCGCCTTTGCCTGGCCCCATTCCTGACTCAGGGCGACGAAAACATCGAAGTTCTCGATGTCGATGATGAATTTCTGCTTGTACTGCGGCTTGAGCAGGTCGTCGTAGTTCTTTGGCAGGTCGGTGCGCGGGATGACTTTGCTGTTGTAGCCCAGGACGAGGGTGTTCAAATAAACCGTCGTCCAGAAACCTTTGGGATCGTAGAGGTCGTCATAGAGACTCGCGGCCTCGGTGGTAACGTAGGGCGCGATCAGATTGCGCTCGCGCATCGGCGTGAGCGAAGGCGAGATGCCGACGGCTACGTCGAATTTGCTCGCCCCTGCCTGCGCCTCGGTCATAATCCGACTGACCATCGCGGTGCCGCCGAGGCGAACCAGATCGGCTTTGATGAACGGATATTTTTTGTTGAATGCATCGAGCAGCGGCTTGCTGTTCTGGATGTCCATCGTGGTGTAGTAGACCAGCGCCCCTTCCTTTTTCGCCCCTTCGATCACGGAAGAATCGGCGGCGGCAGTCAGGGAAGCGGAAAACAGCGATAGGATTAAGACCAAGGATGTCAGAATAATCATGGGATGGATTCGGCCCGCCTTTCGATTTTGTTTGGCGCAAAATCAGGATTCCTCGACCGCGTCGGAAAACGGCTCCAACCTTACGGCGAATACAGCTTGTCGCCGCGCTTGGTCATGAACAAATCCAGCGGCAGCTCGGTGCCAAGCCCTTTCTCCTTCGCTTTTTCGTACATTTTCCGCGCAGTGGCGGCGAACTGAATGCCCATGCCGGTGTTGTTCTTGAAAAAAGTAATCTCGCGGTCATCGCGGCGGCCCCGGCAGTTGCCGTTGACCAAGTCGCCCAGCTCGTGGAGATCCTCGGCTTTGACTAGGCCGCGCGCTAGCCGATCGTGAAACTCGGCCTGCTTGTCGAGAAAAATCTGTTGTTTGAAGCCGACAACGATGAGCCCGGCTTTCATCACGGCCTCGTCGTCGAGCTCTTTGCGCGGCAGAAAGCCGTCGCCGCCGACGATGCTGTTGAGATGCATGCCGTCTTCGACCCATTTTCCCTGAATAACCGGATCGACGGTGTTGGTCGCCGCCGTGACGATATCGCTGCCGCGAGTCGCCGCTTCGGCCGAATCTACCGGCACGACCTCGATGCCGGTCTCTGCGCTCATCTCTTTGGCGAAACGCTCGCGATTCGCCTTTGTCGGACTGTAGACCTTGACTTTAGTGAGCTTGTGAACGACGGCGTGAGCCGTCAATTGAGTCTTGGCCTGCTCGCCGGAACCGAGCAGAGCCATAACCTTGGCGTCTTTGCGCGCCAGATATCTGCTCGCCACAGCGCTCGTAGCGCCCACCCGCAGGGTCGAGATGAAATGATCATCCATCAGCGCCAGAATCTCGCAGGTGTCCATATCGAAAAGCATAACCAGGCCGATAAAATCGCCGGGATAGACCCGACGCTTGCTGCCGTCGACCTCGATCTGTTTGGAGAAGCTCGAGTCGATGCGCAGCGCCATCGACTTCATTCCCGGCACGAGCCCCATAATATTGTTGAAGTAATATTGGCCGCCTTCTTCCTTCCACGGAGTTCTCAAGCGGGCCCGAGGCGCATTCATGGCCTTGCCCTGGCCGAGCTCCCGGAAAGCTTGCTCGATGGCATCGATCTCTTCGGCCATCGGCAGCAGGTTTTCCATCTGGTCATTCTTCAATACCAAAACCATGGGTTGCTCCCTTCTCGTCACATTCCTGCGTACAACAAAGCATGGCGTCGGATCAAGGAGATGCACCAAGAAATTCCATTCACAATGGCGGGAGCATCGCGTTATTCCAATCATTGATCCAACCGTTCAAGTTTCCATCCGGCTCGAGCGCTCCGACCGAGGGCCGGGCGGCATCCAGGCGCTGCGACAGCAGCGATGGTGTATTTCAACGGCGGCACTTTGGAGTCGTGCGGTTCGATGCCGGGAGCTGCTGGTCCGCCAATCGATTATCATGGACACTTTTATCTATCGCCATCGCTGATGGCGAGGGATACGTGATGCGGATCAAGGCGGATGAGTGGAAGTCGAATGGAGGAAAAAAATAGGGCTGAGTCCTGGCTCAGCCCGTGGGAATTTACCAAGCGCGGGAAAGGTGCCGTTAATCAGCCCTTTTTTGCTTTATACCAGTCGGCGTTGATCTGAATGAAGTTTTTCCACTTGTCCGGCGTCGCAGCTTCTTCAAAAATTGCCTCTACAGGGCAAACGGGTTCGCAGGCGCCGCAGTCGATGCACTCCTCCGGATCGATATAGAGCTGCTTCTCTTTTTCAAATTCTTCGGTTTCATTCTTGGTCGGATGGATGCAATCGACCGGGCAGACATCGACACAGGCCGTGTCTTTGGTGTCGATGCAAGGTTCAGCAATGATGTACGTCATCTTCTCCTCCTGGGAATCGGACTTTTCTTCTAGTAACAAATCGAATTCGGCAAGTCAATTAAGTTGCCCGGGGGCGAAGCCCACGGCGCTCGCCAAAATCACGCTCGCCAATATCGCTTGACCGATTTAAGACTTGGTGTTAGAGCAGGCGCAATTCGTACTATGCCAAAACTTATGCGTATCATCCGAACTCTATTGCTGGCGGCGTTTTGGCTGCTACCCCATTCGATCGGCCGGAGCCATGCAGCGACGGTCGACGAGGTGGTCAAAACCTTGAAAAATCTCCCAGCCGGACAGCGCAAGACCGAGCTTGAGGAGGGGGCGCGCAAAGAAGGAGAAGTCATCTGGTATACCTCGATGAGCTTGACCGATTTTCCCAAGATCGTCGGCGCCTTCGAGAAATCCGCGCCCTATGTCAAGGTTAGAGCAAACCGATTGTCCCAGTCCTCGCTCATGCCCAAGATCGAAACCGAGGCACGGGCCGGGCGCTTCGCCGTCGACGTGGTCGCGTCGGCGCCAGTGGAGATGTGGGAGCTTAAATTACGCGGCTATTCGGCTCTCTACCTTTCGCCGGAGCTCAGAGCCTTCCCTTCCGGCTCCTACGATCCACAGGGCTATTGGTCATCGACCGAAGTCACGCCGCTAGTGCTTGCGTTCAATACCACGCTGGTGCCGCCTCAAGAAGCGCCGCGCAGTTATCAAGATCTGCTGCAGCCGAAGTGGAAGGGCAAAATGAATTTCGGCAGCGACGAATACGCCTGGTACTCGGTCATGCTCGATGGCATGGGCAAAGCCAAGGGGTTGGAATTTATGCGCGCGCTCGCCCGCCAGCAGCTCCATATTCCCGGCGGCAGCAGCATCATGCGCTTGCAGCTCATGCTCGCCGGCGAGTCGGCGCTCGCCATCGCCGCGCGGGGCCGGCGTGCCACCGAGTACAAAGAAAAAGGCGCGCCGATTGATTACCGTTTGCTCGACCCCTATCCAGCCGAGCCCAACGGTTTGGCGCTCATGCTCCGATCTGCCCATCCCTACGCTTCCATCCTGTTCATCGATTGGATGCTCTCGGAAGAGGGTCAGACTATTTTGGCCCAGAAAGTTCCGCGCATGACGCTGCGCAAGGGGGTCAAGCAGATCCCGCGCCATCAGGAGCTGTACAAAAAAGAGTTCGTGTTCGTAAATCCCGCCTCTATCGGTCCGAACTTGAACGAGCTCATCGCCTCCTACCAACAGATCTTCAACATTCGCTAGCACCGCGCTCGCAGGTCGCTCGCCGAAACGGTAGGATTCCACCATGCCCGTTGAGATCGTCCGGCGCGGCGTGGGGAGAAAGTATCGGAGCCGGGCGTTTAAAAAAATCGCCCTGGCCGTGCTGGATATAGCCGGCCAAAAGGCCGCTGAGTTGAGCCTCGCCTTGATCGGCAACGGCGAGATGCAAAAACTCAATGCCCGATACCGCGGGAAAGATTATCCTACCGATGTGCTGTCCTTTCCGGCTGGCGTTGGTTTGCCGGTTGCGGCGCCGCTGCTCGGCGACGTGATCATTTCGGTGGAAAAAGCGGCCGAGCAAGCAAAGGAGAGACGACATCCTTTGGACTACGAAATGGTTACGCTATTAATTCATGGCGTGGTCCATCTGCTTGGCTACGATCACGAGCGTTCGGCAAAAGAGGCCCGGCTCATGAAGCGGCTGGAGCAACGAATTTATCGGCAGCTTTGTGAGCGCGGCTTAATCAGGTTATAATTGGAGCTGTTTACGGCTTGGGAAATCCAGAAACACTTTTGCCCGAAAGATGGTCCGAGGAAGAGCTTAGATGTTGGAAGAAACCGGCGAAGAACTGACCCACCTGGAAGAGCGGCTCGAGCTGTTGCGGAGGCGTCTTTGACGTCGACGGCAAGCAGAGGCGCGTCGATGAGCTGAATCAACTAACCGGACAACCGGATTTTTGGAACGACGCGGAAAAGGCGCAGACTATTCTGCGCGAGCAGTCTTCGCTCAAAAGCGTCGTCGATGCCTGGAACAGGCATCGCTCGGACCTCGAAGATGCGCGCTTCTATATCGACGTCGCCAAGGACGAAAAAAACGAGGATGCGCTCGCCGAAGCGGCGGCCAAAATCGCCAGCGTGGGCAAGGAGATGGCCCAAACCGAGCTCACGCAGTTGCTCGGCGGGCCCGATGACCGGCGCAACGCTATCGTCACGCTGCATCCCGGTGCCGGCGGCACAGAGGCGCAAGATTGGGCCGAGATTCTTTTGCGCATGTATCTGCGCTGGTGCGATCGGCGCGGATATAAGAAGGAGATTCTTGAATACCAGCCGGGGGAAGAGGCAGGTGTGAAAAGCGTGACTTTTCTGGTGGAAGGCGACTACGCTTACGGCTACCTCAAGGCTGAGGCCGGCATTCATCGCCTGGTGCGGATCTCGCCCTTCGACGCCAATTCCCGGCGCCACACTTCGTTCGCCTCGGTATTCGTCTATCCCGAGGTCGACGACGACATCAAAGTCGAAATCAACGAAGCCGATCTGCGCGTCGATACCTACCGTTCCAGCGGCGCCGGCGGGCAGCACGTCAACAAGACCGACTCGGCGGTGCGCCTGACCCATCTTCCCACCGGCATTGTCGTGGCCTGCCAAAACGAGCGCTCGCAGCACAAGAATCGCGCCATGGCGATGAAGATCTTGAAATCGCGCCTCTACGAACTCGAAATCGAAAAGCAGAAAGAGAAAATGGAGACCTACCACAAGACCAAGAAAGACATCGCTTGGGGCAGCCAAATTCGTTCCTACGTGCTCCACCCCTACCGTATGGTGAAGGATCATCGCACCAACGTCGAAGTGGGCAACGCCGACGCCGTGCTCGACGGCGACCTCGATCAATTTATCCAGGCCTACCTGATGCAGGCCGACGAGCCCGTTGGCGCGTAGCCCCTGCTGTCCTGGGAACCTTTTTGCGTCTTCCATAGTTTTATCAGCGAACAGTGGTTCGGGCTGCGGTGCCTGCAGGCCTCGTCTTGCGTCACGTAAGCGGAGATGGTTGTCTGGGATCATCGAGTCAGGTCCGGGAGGAGCGATGGACGAACAATCGGTCTGCGATGCTAAACGTTACACGCGAGAGTTCGATCATGAAGCCGCGGTCTTGGAGCGTTACGGCGGCGCCGCAAAGGAAGTGGAGGCCTGTCTATGTTCGCCGGTGAGCTACGATAGGTCGCTGCTGGAAATTATCCCCAACGAGCTCCTTGAAAAAGATTATGGCTGCGGCGATCCGTCGCGCTATGTCCGCAAAGGAGAAACGGTGCTCGATCTCGGATCGGGCAGCGGCAAGGCTTGCTACATCATCTCTCAGATCGTCGGCGCGCGAGGCAAAGTGATCGGCGTCGACTTCAATCCGCCGATGATCGATCTGGCGCGCAAATACCAGCAATCCGTCGGCGACCGGCTCGGCTACCACAACGTCGAATTCCGCCGCGGCAAAATCCAAGATTTGCAAACCGATCTGGAATTAGTCGACCGCTATTTACAGCGCAATCCGATCGGTTCGGTGACCGGCCTCGCTCGGCTGGAGGATTTTCAGCATAGAATTTCCCGCGAGCAACCACTGGTGGCCGACGCATCCATCGACGTGATCGTTTCCAACTGCGTTCTCAATCTCGTCCGGCCCGAGGACAAAAAACAATTGTTCGCGGAAATGTACCGCGTGCTCAAGCGCGGCGGTCGGGTCGCCATCTCCGACATCGTCAGTGACGAGCCGGTGCCCAGGCATCTGAGCCAAGATCCAAATCTTTGGAGCGCCTGCGTGTCCGGCGCGTTTCAAGAGGAAGACTTCCTGCGCGCCTTCGAAGACGCCAAGTTCCACGGCATCCGGATCGAAGAATTTAGTTCGAAGCCCTATCAGGTCGTTGAGGGTATCGAGTTTCGTGCCGTCACTGTGACCGCCTACAAGGGTAAAGAGGGGCCGTGCATCGAGCGCAACCAAGCGGTGATTTACCGTGGGCCGTGGAAAAAAGTCGTCGATGACGATGGCCATACGCTGGAGCGCGGCGCGCGCATGGCGGTGTGCGACAAAACCTTCAGACTTTATTCGCAACCGCCGTATGACGGCCAATTTATCCCTATACCGCCGCGCAAAAACGTCGAGACGGAAGAAGCCAGCGTATTCGACTGTGCGCGCGATCACAAACGCCATCCACGCGAAACCAAGGGAGTCGAGTTTAAAGCGACTCAGTTATCCGGCTCGGTCTGTGCTCCGGGATCGAATTGCTGTCCGTAAACAATTAAAAATTGAAAGTTCAAAATTAAAAACGGTCCGCACAACGACTCAGCCCTGGCATCGATATGCAAAGCTTCGTGGAAAGACTTCGAAACGGCGGCTGGAATTTAAGCCGGCGCGGGATCGACGTCCTGCAGGCCAATCTGGGGCGCTATTGCAACCTAGCGTGCATTCATTGCCACGTGGAATCGGGGCCGACGCGCACGGAGATGATGAGTCGCGCGAACGTCGAGGCAATATTGGCCTTTCTCGCGCGCAGTGAAATCCCTACCTTGGATCTCACCGGCGGGGCGCCGGAGCTCCATCCCGAATTCGACTATCTCGTCGCCGCGGCACATAAGCTTGGGCGCCGCGTGATGGATCGCTGCAACCTGACCGTCATCTTCGAGCCCGGCAAGGACTATCTGCCGGAGTTTTTTAAACGGAATGAGGTCGAGCTGGTCTGTTCGCTGCCTTGCTATTCACAAGAAAACGTCGACAAGCAACGCGGCAAGGGCAGCTTCGACGCGAGCATTCGAGCGCTTCGGCGCTTAAACGAAGTCGGTTACGGCCGGCGCGCCAGCGGCTTAATTTTGAATCTGGTCTACAATCCGGTCGGGCCGCACTTGCCGCCGCCGGAAGCGAAACTCGAGCAGGACTACAAACGAATTCTCGACGAGCAATTCGGCATTACGTTCAATCACCTCTATTGCCTCACCAACACGCCGATCACACGGTACGCGACCCACCTGAAGCTGCGCGGCGAATATGATCGCTATGTGGATTTGCTCGCGAGCACCTTCAACCCTGCCACTCTGGGTCAGTTGATGTGCCGCAATCTCATCAGCATCGGTTGGAACGGTTTGGTTTACGACTGCGACTTTAACCAGATGCTCGATCTGCCTCTCCGCGACAACGCCGGCCAGCCGCTCAGCATCGCTTCGCTCTCACTTGATGAGGTGATCAACCGGCCAGTCACCGTCGGCGATCATTGCTATGCCTGCACCGCAGGCGCCGGCAGCAGCTGTGGCGGGTCGCTGATTTAAGTGACCAAACCTATTCCGTGATTCGCTGGCTCTTTGGGCTGGGCGCCGTTTGAACCGGCAAAGCAACGGAGGCCACGGCCCATGCAAATCCCGATTGAGCAAAATCAATGATTGCCCTGTGCAAACCATCGCCGGCGCCCCACCCAAGAAGCATCCAGTTGACTTGCGGCTGCCGAGCATTCACCCTCCTTTAATAATAAATGACGAAGCGACCGGCGCTAGTTGGCGATTCGAAATTTATGCAAGGCAGGAAGACTATACTCGTCCTTCTTTTGGCCGCCGCGGCGATTACGGCAGGGATTCTTTTGCCCTTTAGGGAGTGGTTCATTCATTTCGAGATCTACGTAAATTCACTGGGCGCCCTCGGCCCAGTGCTCGTCGCCCTCGCCTATGTGCTCTGCACGGTCGCGCTCGTGCCCGCCAGCGCTTTGACGATCGGGTCGGGAACGCTCTTCGGTCTCAAAACCGGTTTCGTTGTGGTCATCATCGGCGCTAACCTGGGCGCGCTTTGTTCATTTCTCCTGGCGCGTACTTTTCTGCGCGAGAAAGTGGCCGCATGGGCGGCGGCACATGCGAAATTCCGCGCTCTCGATCAGGCGATCGGCAGGCAGGGATTTAAGATGGTTCTGCTGACCCGGCTAACGCCGGTGTTCCCGTTTGTGCTGCTCAATTATTTTCTTGGCCTGACGGCCGTGCGCACCGGCGCCTACGTGCTGGCGAATTTGATCGGCATGCTGCCGGCCATGTTTTTGTTCGTCTACATCGGCGCAGCGAGTCGAGATGCCCTCGCCGGCGGCCCGGCCGATTTCTATCAGCAGGCCTTCCAGTACATGGGGCTTGCGGCAACCGTGGCGCTGCTCGTCGTCATCGCGCGCATAGCGCAAAGAGCTTTGCGCGAGGCTGAACGGGCAGAGGAAGGTAGCGTCGTCCTGGGTAACCTGCGGTTGGACGCGGACTACAAACCTGTGCTGTTCGACAGGATGATTCTCGAAGGCGATCGCCATGACCAACTATTGCTCGCCAATTGCCGTCTACCCGGACGGGTGAACCCGACATCCTCGGGAAAATACAATTTGGTTGTTGTCGGCGGCGGCACGGCCGGCCTGGTGTGCGCCGCCGGCGCCGCCGGGCTGGGCGCCAAGGTCGCGCTCATCGAGCGCAATCTCATGGGCGGCGACTGCCTGAACGTTGGTTGCGTGCCGTCGAAGGCGGTGATTCGCGCGGCCCGTGCGGCGCACGAGGCGCGGCGCGGCGCTGAGTTCGGCGTTAGCCTCGCCGGTGGGGCGCAGATCAATTTCGCCGCGGCGATGGAGCGCATGCGCAAGTTGCGCGCGGAAATCAGCTCGCACGATTCGGTGCAGCGTTTTACCAGCCTTGGTGTCGATGTGTTTATCGGCGCGGGCAAGTTCGTCGGCCCGGGCGCCGTCGAGGTCGACGGCAAACGCCTGAATTTCAGCCGGGCGGTGATCGCCACCGGCGCGCGGCCGCAAGAACCGCCGATTCCAGGCTTGCGAGAGACGGGCTGCTTCACCAACGAGACCATTTTTACTCTGACGAAACTACCGCGCCGTCTGGCGGTGATCGGCGCCGGACCCGTCGGCTGCGAGCTGGCGCAAAGCTTTCAACGCTTCGGCAGCATAGTTACTTTGATCACCGACGGCGCCGAGATTCTTCCCAAGGAGGACCCCGACGCAGCGGCGATCCTGCGCGGGCAAATGGCCAAGGACGGCGTCCGGATTCTTACCGGCGCCAAAGTTCAGCGGGTGGAAGCTAAAGACGACGGTAAACTCCTGTCGTTGAGCGCCGACGGGAAGCCCGACGTAATTGCTTGCGACTCGATTTTAGTCGCCGTGGGACGCGCGCCCAATCTGGAAAATCTCGGTCTGGACGAAGCGGGAGTTCGCCACACAGTTAGGGGTGTAGATGTCGATGCACGGCTGCGGACAACCAACCCGAGGATCTTCGCCGCGGGCGATATCTGCTCGCGCCATCGGTTCACTCACGCCGCCGACGCCATGGCGCGCGTCGTCATCGCCAACACGCTCTTCTTCGCCCGCCGCAAGGTGACGGATCTCGTCATTCCGTGGTGCACTTATACCGACCCCGAAATTGCCCATGTGGGCCACTACGAGAAAGATGGCCGGGCCGCCGGCTTCGACGTTGCGACGATCACGCAGGCGCTATGCGACGTGGATCGCGCCGTACTCGACGGCGAGAGCGACGGCTTTGCCCGCGTTCACTACGACGGAAAAACTGGTAAGATTCTCGGCGGCACGATCGTAGCGCGCCACGCCGGCGAGCTGCTTGGCGAGCTGACGCTGGCGATCGTGGCGAAGCAGAAAGTAGGCGTGCTGTCGTCGACGATTCATTCCTACCCGACGCAAGCCGAGGTGTTGCGCAAGATCGGCGACGCCTATATGCGGACGAAACTCACGCCGACGCTGAAGAAGGTTTTGGCGAAGTGGCTGCAATGGCGCCGGTAGGGAGGATCGTGAGGAGTTGGGGTGAGGCGCAAGGGGATTAAATGCGAAACAGATTGATCAGAACGCTGGCAATCGTTGCCATGCTTTTTGGCACGGCTTCGGCGCAGGCGGCGCAGAAAGCCGAGCTCTGGGCGCGCTGGCAGAAAAACGACCCGGCGAGCACGCAGAAGATCGACCACAGCGCCTGGGATCGATTTCTCAAACAGATTGTCGTGGCGGCCCATCCCTCCGGCATCAATCGGGTGCGCTATCAAGCCGCGGCGCCGGAAGACATAAAAACTTTGAAAGCTTACTTGCAATCGATGCGGGGCGTGGCGATTTCGAATTATAATCGCGCCGAGCAGAAAGCGTATTGGATCAATGTCTACAACGCCGTGACCGTGGAATTGATCCTTTCGCGCTTCCCGGTGGCGTCGATTCGCGACATCAATATCTCCCCGGGGTTTTTGGCGCGCGGGCCGTGGGGCGCGAAGCTGTTTAGCGTCGAAGAAGAAAAACTTTCGCTCGACGACATCGAGCATCGCATCCTGAGGCCGATCTGGAACGACAACCGGACTCATTACGCGTTGAACTACGCCAGCCTCGGTAGTCCTAATCTCCAGCCGACGGCATTTACCGGCGACAATACAGACGCACTATTGGAAAGGGGCGCGCGCGAATTCATCAATCATCCGCGGGGCGTGGATATTCAAAAAAATCGGTTGCAGGTGTCGAGCCTTTATATCTGGTTTCAGGAAGACTTTGGCCGCGACGCCGAGGGCCTGATGGAGCATTGGCAGAAATACGCCAATCCAAAATTGGCCGAGGCCCTGGAAAAATACAGCGGCGGTTTGTCTCATGATTACGATTGGCGCTTGAACGGTGCGGACGAAAAGCCGTAGCAACTTCGCGGGTGCGGCGGAGCGCGGTTTCTTCCAACGTAGCTTTTGACGATGAAAATATCGGTCATCATACCGGTACTTAACGAAGAGAAAACCATCGCGGCGTCGCTGCGCGCTCTGCTCGCGCTGGCGCCGCACGAAATCCTCCTGGTCGACGGCGGCAGCAACGACCGAACGGTGGAAATCTGCCGCCGATTCGCTGTCAATATGATCACTTCCGAACGCGGCCGGGCGCGGCAGATGAATCACGGCGCGCGTCACGCCAGCGGCGATGTCTTGCTATTTTTGCACGCCGACACGCGCTTGCCGCCGTCGGCGTTTCACGACATCGCCGCGGCGCTGAGCGATTCGCGCAACCTCGGCGGGCGTTTCGACGTCGAGCTCGAAGGCGATCACTGGATGCTCAAAGTGATCAGCGCGCTGATCAACTGCCGCTCGCGTGCCACCAAGGTCGGCACGGGCGATCAGGCGCTGTTTGTCCGGCGCGAGGTCTTCGAGCGGATGGGCGGCTACCCGGATATTGCGTTGATGGAAGACATCGCCTTTTGCCGTGCCCTCAAGCGTCTCGGCGGCGTGGCCTGCCTGCGCAGCCGGGCGGTGACCTCGGCGCGGCGCTGGGAAGTCGACGGCGTGTGGCGCACGATTCTGCGCATGTGGACGCTCAAATCGCTTTTTCTCGCCGGAGTGCCGCCAACCCGCTTGAAACGATTCTATGCCGACACGCGCTAACGCTCTGGCCGTCATGGCCAAGGCGCCGATCCCTGGAACGGTCAAGACTCGCTTGGTACCGTTTCTATCGAGCGAGCAAGCCGCCGAGTTGACCCGCGCGCTGCTGCTCGATCAACTGGAACATCTTCGCACGATTTTAACTGCTGATCTCTATCTTATGTTCAGCCCGAATGACGCCAGCGCGATGATGCGCCAACTCGCGCCGCTCTCTTTTGAGCTTTTTCCCCAGTCCGACGGCGATCTCGGCGCGCGCATGGAACACGCTTTCGCAACGCTTTTCGCAAGGGGCCATGAAAGGATCATTCTCATTGGCGGCGATTTGCCGCCGGTGCCGTTGGTCTATTTTGGCGAAGCCTTCGAGTTTCTGAGTGGCCCCGAGCAGCGCGTGGTCTTAGGGCCGAGCC
The DNA here is from genome assembly GCA_050257635.1 of Chloroflexota bacterium. Lineage (GTDB taxonomy): Bacteria > Desulfobacterota > Binatia > UBA9968 > UBA9968 > DP-20. Next base: position 1,657 of record JBLMXG010000282.1, on the reverse strand, counting down.
GCGACGGCGGCTATTATTTGGTCGGTCTCAATCGGAACCAGCCAGCGCTCTTCGACCAGATGACTTGGAGCCACAATCAGGTCTTGAGACAAACCTTTGAGAGAATAAATTCACTCGACATAAAGGGCCATCTTCTTCCGACGTGGTACGATATCGATACCATCGATGATGTCCACTGTTTGCAATCTACATTGGCTCGCACGGTGGCAAAAACGGCACCCAAAACTTTTAGCTTTTTGAGACAGATAAAGCTGCAATGAATTTGACGTCGTCCCGCGAGGGCCCTTGTAGACCTTTTTGCGGAACGTTACCCGGTAAAATTCATTGAGCAGGGCGTTCAACAGGAATTCGCAATCGACACGGAACGAATCGCTGATGAGATTAAGGAGCTGAAGACCTGCATCAATAATTTGGTCAGCGTCCCTAGCTCTTCCAGTCTATCGTTGGTCAATTCCAAACACCCTTAAGCGTCAGAGCAGGGGCGTTTCGAAAACGCGCTTCGGTCATCGGCAAAAACATCGAACGAGCAATCTCTGCCCTCTTTGACCCACAAACTTACATCTGACTAAAAGGTGCTCACCGCCCATCGAATTGGTTCGCTTGACTGACTCCGCGCAGCAAGCGCTTTCAGTTCGACCCCTACGGCACTAAGGTCAGGAGCCTCCGAACCCAACCGCACAAGGTCCGGAACACGGCCTGAACCATTTCGATGTCGAGTGATAAAAGTTCATAAAATTTTTGACCGTTAAGCTTGAGGGCGCGAACACGGTCGACCGCTTTGGCAGTTGCGGCACGAGGATGGGAATCGAGAACCTCCAGAGTACCGAAGGCTTCTTTTTCCGTAAGCTCACGAATGGGACTCCCGTTTTTCTCAATCAACACGCGCCCGCTCAGTATCACATACAGGGTATCTCCGGGCTCTTCCTCTTTGTAGATCGTCTTTCCCGCTTCGAAATTAACTTCTTCTGTCAATCCGGCGATGTGGCCGAGCTGCTCTACGGTGGCATGCTCGAAGATGTCGACGGATTTGAGAAAGATGATCTTCTCGATTATGGTGAGGTGGTTTTCGGTTATCAAACTACATCCTTGACATGACAAGCTCGGCGGTTTCCCTGAGCAAAGGATCCTCGGACTCGAGATATTTCTGGATCTCCTCCCGGAAAGGCTGAAGCCTTCTCAAGCCCATCTCCCAGAGCGCGGCCGCTCGCAACCAAATATCATCCTGTTTCAAAAGCTCATGCAAGGCGTTCTCGCCGTCAAAACTTTTCAGGCCCAATAATGAAAGAAACCGTTGGTAACGCTCAACGCCGGGAGCGTCGTCAAAGAGAGGGAAAACGCGACGCTTCAGGTCTCCGCTGAGCAGATTGTCGAGAAACTCGATGGCTTGGGCTTTTTTGACCGGATTGCCGCTGCGCAGCGCGATGCAGGCATTTCCCATATCCTCGGGACGATAAATGAGCGAAAGCAGTCGCAGTACCCGTTCCCGTTCCCGTTCCATATTTTCAAGCAAGACTTGATCGAGTAGCGAGCCGTTGTTCATCGAACCTTCAGTCTCATCGCCAAACAGCACGAAGAAAGTCAAAAATCGTCGATAGTAGTGGCTGGCTTCCGCGTCGATCGTGAGCTCTATCCTATGCCCGTCAATGCGCAGATTCGG
>JBLMXG010000281.1:0-18842 GCA_050257635.1 Chloroflexota bacterium | reverse complement strand
AGCAGCGTTTTTAGCCTCTTACCGAAATCCGCGTTATCGTAATAGCCTTTAAAATACCCGGCGCCGACGCCGATAGCCGCCACCAGCACCGGCTGGTTCGTGTGCGTGGATGTTTGCCAATAGGCTTGGGTGTTGTTTGCAACCATGGCGCCCAGTGCCTGGGCGGTGAAGTCGGCGAATAGCGTGCGGGAAATCGGCCGCCGCTTGACGATTGCGTCTTTAAACTCCGGTGCGAGGGTGAATCCCCGAAAATGCTCCCGCATGAGTTTGTCGACCGCCTCCGGCATCGGGTTGCGCCCGAGGAGCCGCGATGCTTTCCGCAGGGAAATGTCTATCGATTGGATTTTTTTTAAATCGTCGTTGGTCGCCGCCGTTTCGTTTTCTGCGCCGGTGCTACCGAGGTCCTTAAGCGCCAAAGTGAAGCCCAGACCGCCAGTCTCGTGGTCGGAAGTCACTAGAATCAAAGTTTCGCGCGGATATTTTCGGTAAAATTCATAGGCGAGGCCGACGGCGCGATCGAACTCGCGATACTCGTGAACCACCGATGCAATGTCGGAAAAATGGCTCGCGGTATCGATGTTTTCCGATTCGATAAAGGCGAAGAAGCCGCGCGAATTCCGATCATGCAATAAGCGAATCGTCGCCCGCGTCATGTCGTAAACCGAGGGTTCCATTGTTTTGTCCCGGTCGAGCTCGAAACTCATGTCGCGTAGTCCAAAGAGGCCCAGGACCTTGCCCGGCAAGATTTTTTCGAGATCGGATTTAGTCTGCGCGAGCCGGTAGCCTTTGTTTTCGAAGGCGGCGATGACGTCGGTCTCGTCCTTCCGCCGGCTGCCTGAGACGCTCTTAGCGAGAAATTGATCCTTGCCACCGCCCATCAGAACATCCGGCGCCAATTCGAGGTATCGGTCGATGATTGCGGCGTAGTCACGGCGATTGGGCACATGACAGACGAATGCCGCGGGGCTGGCATCGTAAACCGGCGCATTGGTTACGAGAGCTAAACGCATGCCGCGCCGGCGCGCCAATTCCATGGCGCTCACCGGAATCGTGCCATCGGCACACATGCCGAGCGCGCCTACGTTAGCCTTGCACCCGCCTGCCAGCGCGGTGGCGGCTGCCGCCGAATCGGTGGAAAGGAAATCCGCGGCATGCGTCGTCATCACGCCGATAGTGCCTTCCTTGATGATCTTGTCGACGATGACAAAGCCTTCGTTGTGAATGAACTGCCGATAGCGGCGGGCAATTTCCAAATGAGTCATGCCGCCGCCGTCGGATAGAAACAAAAAGACATATTTCGGAGTCGCAGCGCCGCCGCCAGCCTGGCCGAATGTCGGTCCGGCAACAAAAGCCAAAAGCAAGCAGATGAGCAGGCATTTAATTGTGGTGGTCGGAGCAGTTTCTTGGTGAGGAGTTTGCATGCTTAGCCTCGCGGCGATGTTTCGGTCAAGCGGACGAATTCAAGCCAGAGGGATAGGGCGGTATAGTAGGCTGGAAATAGCAGGGTCGCAAATGCCAGCGCGGGGGACGATTCCGGCAGGCTGTAGATGATATAAAAAATCGCCGCCGCCCAAATCGCGCCGAAAATATTGGTCTGGCTGCGAAAGCGCGGACTACGGCTCGGATAAATATACTTGATCGGCACGAACACCAAAGCCGACAATCCGATCACGAGAAAGGCGTTCACCCACAGCGGGGTCTTGAGCGTGTAAAGATAGAAAACCAGGATGTTCCAGTAAGAGGGAAAACCGAGAAAAAAAAGGTCGGCGGTTTTGGCGTTCCTTTGACAAAACCCGTAGGCGCTGGCAAGCAGCGGCAACGGCGCCAGCCACGACGCATCCTGCGGTGGCAGGAGGTTGGCGCGAAGCAAAAACAAACAGGGGACGATCACATAATTGAAATAATCCACGAGCTCGTCGAGGAGATCGCCGTCGAACCAAGGTATAAGCTCTTTGACCCGGACAGCTCGCGCCAGGGTGCCGTCCGAAGCATCGATCACAATGGCCAGGGCCATTAAAAATAGCGCTTGGCGAAAATCTCCAGCTTCGATCGACAGAACGCTAAAAAAGGCGACTACGGCACCGAGGGCGGTATACAGATGGACCAGCCAGGCGAGACAGTGATCCCAAGGCATCCGGTGGAATTAAGTCGCAGAGGCCGCGTAACTCGGCCTGGCTTTGAGCCGGGTGACCCAGGCCGCAGTGTTCCTATGCTTGCCGGCGTCCACCGAAATATTCAAGCGGTCGAGCAGATCGAAGTTTGCCATAAAGGCGATATCAGCGAGGCCAAAAGTGCCGACGAGATATTCTTTGCCTTGAAGCTCTTTCTCGATCCTATCAAAGCAAGCCGAGATTTGCGTCTTGGCGTTCTCGATGCGCTGGGCATCGCGCTCGCCTTCCGGCTTGCGCGCTTCGTACATGATTTGCACACAGTAGGGATTAAAATGGGTGTCGCGAAAATCCTCCAACAAGCGCGCCCGGGCCCGCCCCTCCGAATCGCTTGGCATCAGCGCAGGGTAGGGATATTCATCTTCCAGGTATTCGTTGATGATGGTGGAATCGTAGAGAATGAATCCTTCGTCGTCCAATGCCGGAACCTGACCGAACGGATGAATTTTTAGATATTCTGGGTTCTTTTGTTCTCTTTTGGAAAGATCGACGGTAACCCGGTCAAACTCTAGCCCTTTCTCCAAGAGAGCGATACGCACCTTGCGTGAGTTGGTCGAGGGCGGAAACGTGTAAAGCTTGATCATCGACGGCTAACCTCCTTAACCTTCGCCACTTTTTGGCATCTTAACACAACGCCGTAGGACCTGCGAGCATTATTTCTCAATTCAGCGAACGAGCCGCTTGTTAGCGGCTGACGGCCCTTCAATGCTTCCAATGGAAACACCAGTTTTGCGGCCCTGGCCGGCAAGTGATATAAAAATGCTCGACTGCTATTGATCTACAAGGAGAGCGATTATGGCGACATCCGTCGTGGTTTACACTCAGCCGGGGTGAGGCCCATGTCATAGAGAGGTAGAGTTTCTATCTCAAAAGGGCGTTCAATTCGTTGAAAAAAATGTTCGCGCCGACAAGGCGGCGTTAAAGGAATTGCTCGATCAAGGCTTTCAGAGCACGCCGGTTACGATCATCGACGGCAAATCGGTGGTCGGTTTCGATCAGCTGAAAATTAAGGAGTTGCTCGGATTGAAGTAACGATCGATTCGAAGAAGGGCGGTATTGTACTGCCTCGCGGCTGAGAGCGAACTGAGCGCTTGCGTGCCCGCCGCTTGCGAACTTGCTCGCGCCCCGTGATGGTCGTGAGGATTTTTCGGGTCGGCGCTTACTTGATCTGTGATTTCCAGCCGGCGGAGCTAAGCATTTTGCCGGTTATAGCTTTCGATTCGTCCGAGGCCAGGTAGACAAATACATCGGTTACCGACTCCGGCGTGCTGCCGGCGTAACCGGTGAGTTTGGTGGCGACATAGCCCGGTTCCACGGAATTGACTCGAATATTGCTAGACCGCACTTCAGCGGCGAGTGTTTGAGTAAATCCTTCCAAGCCCCACTTGGACGTCGCATAGGCGATAAAGTTGGCGTAAGCGCCGCGGCCGAGCATCGAAGAAACGTTGATGATCGAGCCGCTCTTTTGTTTTATCGTGACCGGCAGCACCGACTGGGTCACCAAGAACGGGCCGCGCAAGTTAACGGCAATCGTGTAGTCCCACTTCCGTATTTCCAACTCGGTGATTGGCACTGGCCGCGTCATGACACCGGCATTGTTGACCAGAATGTCGATGCGGTCGAAACTTTTTTGCACGTTGGCGATCAACTCCTTGACCGGCGCTTCGAGCGAAACGTCACAGGTCCAACCTTTCGCTGCCGCGCCGAGGCCGCGCAACTCGTTCACGGTTTGCTCAAGCTTGGCTGTCGTGCGCGCGCATAGCGCCAGCCCGGCACCCTGCCGCCCATAGGCCATGGCAATCGCTTTGCCTATGCCCCTGCCGCCGCCGGTGATGAGTGCTACTTTGTCTTTCAGAACCATGGTCAATTCCTCGGAGACGTTGGCGATTTTTTAGGATTCATTTTTAACTCGAATCGGTGATCAAGCCAATCTATTGGGGCTTGAGGCCGAATGTGTGAGACGATAGAAGGAGAAGAGCAGGAGGTTTTTTATGGATGCGCTGAGCGTTACCGGCTATCTCCGTCGCACGCCTCATGTGGTGGCAGAGCATAAAGGATTTTTCGCCAGGGAAAATGTCGCAGTTCGGTTTCACCAAACCACTTATGCGCCGGATCACAACCGCGGTATGGCGGAAGGGCGGTGGGATTTTACTTTGAGCAGCGCGGACACGATGATTGCCCGAACCACCACCGACGGTGTCGATTATATGCTCTTCATGCAAGCCGAAGAGGGCTTGAGCGCCTACCTTATCGGTCAACCCGGCGTCGATTCGATCGAAAAGTTGCGCGGCAAATTATTGGCGGGCGATCCCGGCGACTCCAATCTCGATCTCATCCGCAAAAAAATTCTCCGCACTCACGGCATGGACGATACCGACTACGATATCGAGATCATCGGCAGCTCACCGGTGCGCCTCGAGGCGTTCTTGAAGCGGCGCGTGGCCGCCGCAATGCTCACGCCGCCGGCGTCGGACAAAGCTTTGGCGGCGGGCGGCGTGCTGCTGGCAAATTCTGAAAATTACGTGCCTGGTTGGCCGCTGACCTGCGGCTGGACCTTGCGTTCTTGGTTGTTGAATCATCGCGATATCGTCGTTCGTTTCATCCGTGCATGGGCAGCATCTACCGATTGGCTTTTGAAGCCGGAAAATCGTGAAGAGACCGTTGCGTTGATGATCGACGAAGAAAAGCTCAGCCGCAAGGCCGCTGAAGACGCGTACCGCAAGGTGGTGCCACAGGCGAAAATCAATCCGGCCGCATTGAGGACGGTCCTAGAGTTGCGCCGGGAGATGGGCGTTTACAAGCCTCCATTTGACCCGCCGGAGAGATTTTATGACGACAGTTATTGGTCCGAGGCGACGAGGCGACCGGATTGAGTGCTCAATAGTCGCCAGGCTCAGTCGACGAGCGAGCGCAGCAACATGTTGATCAGGCTCAGCACGATGGAGCCGAAAAAAGCCGAGATGAATCCACCGACATAAAAGCCCGGAACGATGGATGCGGCGAACTGCAGCATCAGCGCATTGATGACCAGCCAGAAGATGCCCAGGGTGACTAGCGTGAGCGGCAAGGTGAGAATCTTTAACACCAGGCCGATGGTGGCATTGACGAAGCCGATCACGATGGGGGCAAGCAGCGCGGTGCCCAAGCCATGCACTTGGATGCCGGGAAAAAGGTACGATACAATCAGCAAACTGCCGGCGCTGATGAACCAATGCATCAACAGATCAATCATCGTTATGCACCAAGCTATCAGAGTGTTTAGGTTGAGACAATCGCGGTGAAACGGAGGCTTGCGCAGGGTTGGGCAGAATGCAAAAATGATCGGGTTTTCGAGTATTGAGCAAGGAGGAGCGAAAGTCATGTCTAAGCAAGAAATAGAATCTGTCGCTCAAGCGATGGTCGCCAAGGGAAAGGGAATCCTCGCCGCCGACGAAAGCATGGGCACGATCAAGCGGCGCTTTGACAGCATCAAGATCGAATCCAACGAAACCAACCGGCGGGCCTACCGCGATTTGCTTTTCACGACCAAGGGACTCGAAGAAGCGATCAGCGGCGTGATCCTTTTCGACGAGACAATCCGAACGGCGGCGAACGACGGAACCCCCTTTCCGCAGCTCCTCACCAAAAAAGGCATTATGCCTGGGATCAAGGTCGATAAGGGGCCGGTGGATATTCCGGAATTTCCCGGTGAGGTGGTGACCGAAGGTTTGGATGGGTTGCGCAGCCGACTGAAGGAATACAAAGAGCTCGGCGCCAAGTTCGCCAAGTGGCGTGCTGTGATCAGCATCGGCGAGGGTCTTCCCACGGACACCTGCTTGGATGAAAATGCGCATGCCTTGGCGCGCTACGCGGCGCTTTGTCAAGAAGCCGGCATCGTGCCGATCGTCGAGCCCGAAGTTCTGCTCGACGGCAATCATACCGTCGAACGCTGCGAGGAAGTGACGGAAAAAACGTTGCGGATTACATTTTCGCGCTTGATGCAGCAGCGCGTACACTTGGAAGGCATGGTGCTCAAACCGAGCATGGTGGTTTCGGGAAAAGAGAACCCGCGCCAGGCCGGCGTCGAAGAAGTCGCCGAGCGGACACTTCGCTGCTTGAAGCGAACGGTCCCTGCCGCAGTGCCCGGCATCGCATTCCTGTCCGGCGGGCAAAGCGCGGTGAGCGCAACCGAGCATCTGAACGCCATGAACAAGATGGGGCCGCATCCCTGGCAAGTTTCTTTTTCCTACGCGCGCGCGCTCCAAGACCCGGCGCTGAAAGCGTGGAAAGGCGAAGCGGCCAATGTGCCCGCGGCGCAAAAAATCTTCTATCACCGGGCCAAGTGCAACAGCGCGGCAAGATCGGGCAGCTATACCAAGCAAATGGAAGCGGCGGCTTGAGTTCGTCCAGCGAGACTTTGCTCCGGCACCGCGGCGGCTGCCACTGCGGGCGGGTTCGTTTCGAGGTCATCGCGGTCGCTGAGATCGATGCCGTCGAGTGCAATTGCTCGATCTGCAGCAAGACCGGGTTTCTCCATTTGATCGTGCCTGCGTCCCGCTTCAGGTTGCTTCAGGGCGAAGAGTTTCTATCTTCCTACAGCTTCAACACCGGGATTGCCAGGCATCTGTTCTGTAAGGTTTGCGGCGTCAAGTCATTCTACGTACCAAGGTCGAATCCGGATGGCTATAGCGTTAACGTTCACTGTCTCGATCGCGGCACAGTCACGCAGATACGCCTGACTCCATTCGACGGCAAAAATTGGGAAAAACATGGCGGTGCATTAGCGGAGCTTTCCAAATAACCCCGCGCCAGCCGTTACCCTAGCCGGGGCCGAGCGCTAACGGCGATTTCACGTGCTCGATATTTGACAGCCGGGCGGGCCTCGGCGTATCGTACCCCATCGCTTAGTCATTTCTAATTTTCGCTGTTTAAAAAAGCAGGAATCAAGGAGGTTGCCAATGGCTTATGATCTGATCGTTCGCGGTGGCCGGGTTGTGGATGGTTCCGGGCTACCTTCCTACGTCGCCGACGTCGGCATCAAAGATGGGAAAGTCGCCGAGATCGGCCGGCTCAGAGAAGGCGCGGCACGGACCATCGATGCGACCGGCTTGGCGGTGGCTCCGGGCTTTATCGACCATCATACGCACTTAGACGCGCAGATGCTGTGGGATCCCTACGGCACCTGCGAGCCGCAACATGGAGTCACGACAGTGGTCATGGGCAACTGCGGCCTGTCGCTCGCTCCGGTCAGATCCGGCATCGAAGATGCGGTGGTCAAAAGCTTTGTCCGTGTCGAAGCCATTCCGCGTATCGCTTTGGACCAAGGCGTACAATGGAACTGGCAAAGCTACGGCGAATATCTTGATAACTTCGAAGGCAAAATCGGCATCAACGTCGGCGGATTGGTCGGCCACATCGCGGTGCGCCACCACGCCATGGGCGAGGAAGCCGTGGAGCGCAAGGCGACCGGAGCAGAAGTGCAGAAGATGCGCGGCTTGGTCCTGGAGGCGATGGAAGGCGGCGCATTGGGCATGTCGACCAACCGCAACGATCGCCATATGCGCGAAGACGGCAAGCCGGTGGCGAGCCGCTTGGCCGACGACGAAGAATTTTTCGCGTTGTGCGACGTTTTGGCCGAGCGCAACGCCGGCGTCATCGAGACGATTCTCGGGCGCAACAAGGTCGAACACTTCCAATGGTACCACGAGCTTGCCAAGCGCACGCAGCGGCCGGTTCTCTGGCAAAGCTTGCAGCATCGCTGGGCGGAGCCCAATCTCTGGCGCGAGCAGCTCGACGCAGTGGAGCCGATCTTCAAGGCGGGTTACCAAGCCTATGGCTTGTCCCACACGGTGCCGCTGGTGCGCCATTTTACATTGAAGGACTGCCAGATTTTCGATGAGTTTCCCGTCTGGAAAAACCTGATGTTCCTGCCGGTTGAAGTGCGCAAGCAGGCATTCGCCGATCCCGAGACGCGTAAAAAGTTGCGCGCCGATCTCGCCGATCCGAGGCCGACCAACTTTCACAAACGTTGGGATATCCCGAAAGTCGAAAGGGTCGTCAAGCCGGAAAATCACAAGTACGCCGGCAAGACCATCGAAGAATTGGCCAGGATGCGCGATCAAGATCCGCTGGACGCCTTCCTGGATCTGGCCCTCGAAGAGGATCTGGGCACGATTTTCTGGAACGCCAACAACGGCGGCGACTGGAACGCCATGGGCGAGATTCTGCGTAGCCCCTATGTTTTGATCGGGACTTCAGACGCGGGCGCGCACGTGCTATTCGGCGCCGACTTCGGTTACGGCACGATCTTGCTCGGCCTGTGGGTGCGCGAGCGCAAAGTCATGACGTTGGAACAGGCCGTCTACAAACTGACCTTTCATCCGGCATCGATCTTCGGCCTCCAAGGCCGTGGCTTGTTGCGTCCGGGGTACGCGGCCGATATCGCCATCTTCGATCCCAATACGGTGAATGCCGAAGAGCCCGAATGGGCCGATGATTTTCCGGCCAACAGTAAACGGATGGTACAGCGGGCGATCGGCATGCACTACACGATCGTCAACGGTATCGTGATCAGCGATCAGGGTCGCATGACCGGAGACTTGCCGGGCCAGGTGATCCGCGGTCCGCTCTATCGGCAACAGAAGGCGGCGGCATAGAAGTATGGGAGTCAGTTACATACCGGTGGCGCGCGTGGGCGAGTTGCTCCCCGGCGCCATGAAGGAAGTCGACCTCGGCGGACGTCAGGTGCTCTTGACGTTCGTCGAGGGGAAATATTTCGCTTTTTCGAGACAGTGCCCGCATGAAGAAGCGGATCTAAAATCCGCCGGGCAGCTGCTCAACGGTGCATCGATTCGATGTAATAACCACAGCTATTGCTATGATCTTGCGTCCGGAGAGTGCACGCTGCCGAAGGGGGCGGCGCCGTTGACGGTATTGCCGGCCGAGGAACGGGGCGAGGAAATCTGCATTCGCCTGGAATGGTAGCAAATCTGCGCGTGGATATGCACGCCGTCGTTGCCGTTTAAAGCTTCGCTGTCGAATGGGGTGCGGGTCCGGTTGAAAGGCTCGCGCCCGAAGTCTGGCCAATCCGCTTAAGAAAAGGTAAATTTGCATCCAGCTTCTCATGCGTCGCAGCACCTGCCCGCGCCTTGAAGGTTTCGATCATGGCTGATGCCGGCAATAGGAAATTTTCCACTTTTTGTGCCACGCGCAAGGCAAGTCATGTCGCCTCGCTTTGCTTGGCGCTCATTGCGGTCGTGGGCTGGATCGCGGCATGGCGTCCGGTCGAAGCGCAAGAAAAAAGCTTACTCTGGAAAGTCAGCAAATCGGAAAAGAGCATTTTTCTCTTGGGTTCGATCCATTATCTACGCCAAGACAATTATCCGCTCAATCCAGACATCCTTTCCGCTTTCGCCGCCAGCAAAAAATTGGTCTTGGAAATCGATCTCAATGGATCGGCCGGGGCGGCGGCGCAGAAGGCAACCCTAGAAAAGGCGCAGTATGGTGACGGAACCAATCTTGCCCGAAACGTCAGCGAAGAAACCTACCGGTTAGCAGCCCAACGAGCCACGGCGCTGGGATTGGATATGCGGATTTTGAATCCCATGAAGCCCTGGTTCGTCGCCCTGACGATGCTTGCGATCAATTTGCAGCGTCTGGGATTCGATCCGAAATTCGGTGTCGACCGCTATCTTGCGGCGCGCGCGAAAGAGGCCGGCAAACCGACCAGCGGCCTGGAAACCGTTGAGTTTCAACTCGGGCTGTTCGACCAGCTGTCGAAAGAAGAACAAGAATCGATGCTGCGCGAGACGGTGGGCGAGATCGACCGTCTCGACAAGAATATCAACGACATCGTCCAAGCGTGGATCAAAGGCGACGGCGACCGCTTGGCTGATCTGCTACTGGCGGGAATGCAAGAATACCCCGAGCTGGAGCAAAAAATCATCAGCGAGCGCAATCGGCGCTGGTTGGCGGAATTCGAAAGGTTGATTCAGCAGGAGAGTGGCGCCATGGTCGTGGTCGGGGCGGCGCACTTGGTGGGCAAGGAGGGAATCGTTGCGATGTTGCAAGCGAGAGGTTATACGGTGGAGCAAAAGTGATGGCGCGCCAGAAAAACGTGGACAACAGGCATCGCGTGTCGGATTGGATGACCGAAAAGGTGCTTGCGGTGGAGACGTTCGACAGCATCGCCATCGCCCGGCAATTGATGGCAAAACATCGGGTGAACCAACTGCCGGTGCTGGACAACGATCATCTGGTCGGTTTGGTCACCGACCGTGACATCCGCGACGCCTATCCGACGAGCTTGATGATCAACCGCACCGAGGAAATCGACCGGTTTGCCGATCGCGTCACGGTGGAAGAAGTGATGACCCACGATGTGTTTGTCGTACGCCCAGATACGCCCTTGCTCTCAGCCGTAGGTTTGCTACGGCGTCATCGCATCGGGTCCTTGCCCGTGATCAAAAATAAGAACCTCGTCGGTATCATCACCCGCAGCGATATTCTCGATTTCGTCCTGGCGGGCGCCAAGAAGGGCGAGCGCAAACCGGGCAAGCCAACGGCCAAAAGGCCGCCGCAAGGCAAAAAGACAAAGCGCAACTAACTCGTCGCCGCCGACATCTAACTGGGGAGATTCCGAGGCATGCCATCCTTCGATATCGTCAGCCGGGTCGACTTCCAAGAGGTCGACAACGCGGTCAATATTACCAGGAAGGCGATTCTCTCGCGCTACGATTTCCGCAATTCGAAAACGGAAATCACTATCGATAAAAAGGAAAAGAAAATTCAGGTCACCACCGAAGACGACATGAAGCTGCGCGCCGTGCAGGACGCGCTGATCGAGAATCTGGTCAAGCGCAAGGTGGATCGCAAATTTCTCGATCCTAAAAGCGCCGAACCGGCGGCGCAGGGAATGCTGCGCCGGGAGATTGCGATCAAGGAAGGGGTCGATTCGGACACCGCGCGGAATATCGTCAAGATGATCAAAGACCGCAAGCTGAAGGTCCAAGCGGCGATACAAGAAAATCAAGTGCGCGTCACCGGCAAGAAGATCGATGACCTGCAGGAAGTGATTCAAATGCTGCGATCGAGCTCGATGCCGATCCCGCTGCAATTTATCAACATGCAGCGTTGACGGCGCCGCTCGGCGTAGAAATTTACCGGGAGCGACCATGGAAAAGATCAAGAAATCCGACCCCGAGTGGCAGAAAGAGCTGACCGACGAGCAGTTTTATGTCTGTCGGAAAAAAGGCACCGAGCGGGCATTCACTGGCCAATATTGGGATCACCACGAAAAGGGCATGTATCGTTGCGCTTGCTGCGGCAATGAGCTCTTCAGTTCCGACACCAAATTCGATTCCGGCACCGGCTGGCCGAGCTTCTGGGCGCCGGCTGCGGGGGAGAATGTCGCCACTGAGGAGGATAACAGTTTATTCATGCGCCGCACCGAAGTTATGTGCAGCAAATGCGATGCCCATCTGGGCCATGTCTTTGATGACGGCCCCCAGCCGACCCATTTGCGCTACTGTATCAACTCAGCGTCGCTGAAGTTCGAAAAGGCAAAATAACCGGTCCATGAGGGAAGTCGCGTTTCAGGACCAGGGAGCCGTGCATCATTGCCACGGTTGCGGCGCGGACAATGAGCGGGGTTTGCGCCTAAAAAGCTACTGGGACGGCGACGAAGCGATCGCCGCGTGGCAAGCGCAACCGCATCATTGCGGCGGCACGCGGGAAAATTTAAACGGCGGGATCATCGCATCGCTGATCGACTGCCATAGTCTCAATCTGGCGATCGCCCACGCCTACCGCGCCGAGCGGCGCCCGATCGGCAGCGCGCCGCGCATCGGCTACGTGACCGCGAACATGAATATTTCCTACCTCAAGCCCACGCCGATTAGTGAGTTGATCGAGCTGCGCGCGCGAATTACGCTGCTGGAAGGACGTAAAACCTGGGTGAGTTGTACGCTGAGCGCGGGCGGACTGGTGCGAGCGACGGGGAAAGTGCTGGGTGTGAGGGTGGAGTGGAAATAAAACAACGCGTTCAAGCAGCTCAAAAAGTTCAAACCGCTCAAGTCATCGCACTGGGACGGGAATATCTTGATCGTTTGAGACAAGCTGAACCCTTTCAATAACAGATGGATTACACGACTCTCGGGCGGACCGGATTGAAAGTTAGCGTCGCCGGCTTGGGCTGCGGCGGACCGAGCCGATTGGGCATGCGCAACGATCCGCAGTCGGCCAACCATGCGATCGCCATCGTCAAGCAGGCGCTCGATCTCGGCGTCAACCTTCTCGATACGGCGCAGACCTATGGAACCGAGCCGATCGTCGGCAAGGCGATTGCGGGCGTGCCGAGGGAACGCTTGATTCTATCGACTAAAAAAACGCTTCCTCCGGCGGACCACGCCGACCCCGAGGGCGAACTCGTTCATGGGTTGGAGCAAAGCTTAAAGTTGATCGGCACCGACTACATTGATATCTACCATCTGCACGGCGTCGAGCCGAAAGATTATCAATTCTCCAGAGATCGCCTGTTGCCGGCGATGCGCCGCCTTAAGGAGCAGGGAAAAATTCGCTTCATCGGCGTCACGGAAGGGTTCGTCGTCGATCCCGCCCATAGCGTGCTGCAAAAGGGGCTGCATGAAAATCTATGGGACGTTGTTATGGTCGGGTTCAGCCTGCTGAATCCTTCCGCGCGCAAATTTGTGTTGCCCCTTGCCAAAGAAAAGAACGTCGGCGTCCTCAACATGTTCGCTGTGCGCCGGACCTTGAGCCAGCCGGATCGTCTCAGAGCGCTGGTCGATGAATTGGTCGCCGCGGGCAAGATCGGCAAAGACGCGCTCGATACCGAAAAATCGCTCCGTTTTCTTTTCGACGAAAGCGATGCGGTTACGTTGCCCGAAGCAGCCTATCGGTTTTGCCGCCACGAACCGGGGATAGACGTCGTTCTCACCGGTACCGGCAACCCCGATCACCTCAAAGAGAATATCGCGGCGATTTTGAGACCGGCGCTGCCGCAGCCCGTGCTGCGCAAGCTAAACGCTCTTTTCGGCTCGCTGGATTATCTGACGGGAAATTGATCCTTGCGTTATGCGCTGCCGCTCAAGGCCATTTTCCGTTTCTGGCGCGGCGCTGATCGACCGGGTCACGCGCCTTCGAAGAGCTTCGAGTATTGCTCCCAGGGAGCGGGAGGAATGCGGGCGGTCGTTAAATTTTCCTCGACATGCTCCGCTTGCTTCATGCCCACCAGCGCGGTGGTAACGCCTGGCGTGGAGCGGACAAACTGTAAAGCGCGCTGACTATCGGTTTCCAGGCCTTGAAAGGTTTCGCGGATCATCTCCGGCAAATTACGGGTCAACTGCCCCTGCAGCACCGACGCGCTGCACATCACCGTCATGCCCAGGGCCTGCGCCGCTTCGAGCAGCGTTAAATTCTTATCGCCCACCGGTTGGTTGGGGCTCGACAGCGCCTCGCTCATACCTAGATTGAGCGGCAACTGGATGACTTTGAAATGGTGCTCCTTACCGCCGGCTTGTTCGGCCAAGGCAACAGTCTGGCTAAGCGATAGATAATCTTTGGCCGTAGACGCATTGCGATAGCCGTTCCAGGTCGCCGTGCCGTACATGCGGATCTTGCCGGCGGCGACGGCTTCTTCGAGAAAGTCAAAAGCCTTCAATAGGCGGTCGTCAAATGCCTGGCGCTCGATTATACCGAGCTGGCTTTCCGGGTTGTGGAGGTAATAAATATCGACACATTCGAGATCGAGATTGCGCAAGCTGCAATCGAGCTGATGGGCCAGATAGCGCGGGGCCATGCAGTGATACCCGCCGACAATCTCCGCGGCGGTGGCGAGTCCGGTCTTGATGAATTGCTCCTCGAAGTAACGCCGCGGATCGTTGGGCGGTTCGCCGTCGAAGGGGAGAAATCCGCCTTTGGTTGCGATGATCAGCTCCTCGCGTCCGTAACCCGCCATCGTCAGTTCTTTTAGCGCAGCGCCGATGGCGCGCTCGCTTCTCTGGCAGCGATAGTTGATCGCGGCGTCGATGACATTGCAGCCGGAACCCACGGCGCGAACGATCGCTTCCCGATATTGTCGATCGGTAGCGTCATCGTGGTTACCCAAATAAGTGCCGATGCCGATCGAAGACATCCACAAATTTTGCGAATGGCGGAAATGGTCGGTTGGAATCTTGCCTTCGAAACGTCGGCGGTAGCGCTCCGTGCCCTCCGCCGTCGCTGCTCCAGGAATTTTCATTTCGCCCCCTTGCCCCCGCTGCTGCTGAACAGCAGACCATCGATACCGAGAGTGCGGCCGGGATTTGCCAGCACGAATATCGCCAAAGCAATGATGAAAGTTTGTTGCTGGGCCAACATCGAACCGCCGCGCGCGGTACCCGGGCCGAGGTAGTAATTGATCACCATGAACAGTCCGACAAGCGCGCTGAGACGGGTGAAGAGACCGACGAGCAAACAGGTCCCCACCGCGAGCTCCCCGACCGTGACTAGATAACCGAACAATTCCTGGTGCGGGGCGACATAAGCCTGCAAAAGCTCTTTGTACCAGGTAGGGATATCGAGCGATGCAATATCGCCGATCTGCCGGCGGATCCAATCGCCCTTGGGGAAATTGCGCTGATATTTTCGCCACCCCTGGATCAGAAAGTAGTAGCCTATGTAAATGCGCAGGACGGAGAAATACCAAAGATAGGTTCGTTCCTTTAGATTCATTCGTCGCCGTCGCAATGGCCGAGTTGCGGCCAGCGGATTTAAAACGAATCCTTCATCTTTCGAACTGCGGCAAAGACAGAGACCGGATCGATGCGAGCGTGCGGGATGGCTGATTTTAGGCTCGCTTGAATCTCTTTGCTGTCCCAGCGCAGGAAGGGATTGGTTTGCTTTTCTTCCTCCAGGGTTGACGGCACGGTCGAAGCCCCGCGCGAGCGTAATCCCTGCACGCGCTCGAAGCGCGAGACCAATTTCGGGTTTCTCGGCTCTACCGACAGGGCAAAACGCAGGTTGCTCTCGGTGTACTCGTGGCCGCAATACACCTTGGTGTTGTCCGCCAGCGCCATCAGTTTTTTGAGCGAGGCATGCATTTGCTCCGGCGTGCCTTCGAAAAGCCGGCCGCAGCCCGCGGTGAAGAGCGTGTCGCCGCAAAAAAGATTGTTGTCGAATAGATAGGCGACGTGACCGGTGGTGTGGCCCGGGATAAACAAAACTTTTCCTTTGAGCTCGCCGACGCGAATCTCATCGCCTTCGTCGACGCCGCGCGTTAAACCGGGAATCCGGCCGTGATCGCTCTTATGGCCGTACACCTCGGCTTTATGACGCGCTAAAATTCCCTCGTTGCCGCCGGTATGGTCCCGATGGTGGTGGGTATTGAGAATGGCGCCGAGGGCGACCCGTTCCTGGTCGATCCGCGCCAGTACCGGGTCGGCTTCAGACGGGTCGATGACGGCCGCCGTTTGGGTTTTTTCACAGATCAGGAGATAGGCGTAATTGTCGCGTAGTAATGGAATCTGAATAATTTTCATAGTCGCAAATGAATCTGACGGACGTGGGTTGACTTACCTTTCGATACTAGTCCCATGCGCGGAAATTTTCAAATACGAAATCGCTCAGTAGCCGCGCTTGACCCGGTAATCGGTACTTTCCTATAGTGCGATCATCATGATTCACGCCGGAGTCGGCCATTCTCAAAAGCAAGCGACTGCGCTGGCAGTCGAAGAAGCGGCTAGCCAAGCGCTCGCAAAGGCCGGCATCACCCGCGCCGACTTGGCGATGATTTTTTTTACCTCCGATCACGCCGGGCGCTCGCGCGAGCTAGCGGCAACTCTGATTCGCTCGGTGGGCACCGATTGCGTGGTGGGCGCCAGCGGCGCCGGCGTTTTGACCGGCGACGGCGAGATCGAGGATGGCAGCGGTGTCGCGGTGCTGGCATGGAGCGCACCGGAGATCGTCGGTCGACCTTTCATCTTCGAACCATTGAAAAGCAACGAAGAGAATCTGGGCACGACCTTCGGCGACTTTCTCGCCAAAGGCCGAGACCAAAGCTCGCTGATGATCTTGCTGCCGGATACTTATAACGGCAATCCGCAACACTTGCTCGACGCAATGGCAACCAAAGCGGGTTTCCATCCGGTAGTCGGGGCGGGCTCTTCGGAGAGCGGTGCCGCCGGCGCGACCTTCCAGCTTTGCGGCGATAAGGTAGCGAGCAATGCACTTGCCGGAGCGTATCTGTCCGGCGAGTTTACGGCCCACGTCGACATTACCCAAGGCTGCCAGCCGATCACCGAGCCGATGGTGATCACGAAGGCGGAGCGCAATTTAATTTACGAGATCGACGGCCGGCCGGCATTGGAAGTTTTCGCTCGCTTGCTCAAGGGGCCGCTGGCCGAAGACCTGCGGCGCGCGCTTATGGTCCTGTTCGTCGGTCTGCCCGCGGACCGGCAGGAGAACAGCGTGGCACCAGGCAACTATCTCGTGCGCAATATCATCGGACTAGATCCAGAAAAAGGCGTCGTCGGCGTGGCCGAGAGCGTAAGCGAAGGCGAGGCGCTGATCTTTACCATGCGTGACGGCCAGCGGGCGCGCGAAGATCTAAATCAGATGCTGCGCCGACAAGCGGACAAGCTCCAAAGCCGAAAACCCGGATTCGGAATCTATTTCAATTGCTGCGCGCGCGGCGGTTCGCTCTACGGCATTCCCGGCATCGACTCGGCTTACATTCGCCAGGCTTTGGGAGATTTTCCGCTCATCGGCATGTTCGGTGGTTACGAGCTCGCGCCTTTAGGGCGGGCCAATCATCTGTTTGCCTACACAGGCGTGTTGGCGCTCATCACCGAAGCCGGTTAATTTTGGATTTTCGATTCTTGATTTTAGATTGTCGGGGAGGGCACGACAGCTCTTGAAAAGTTCCGTTCCCCTCAATCCAAAATCGGCAATCCAAAATGGAACGGTGGGGAGAACGGAGAGTCAGCGGCCGATCCGCTTGCGCTTGTTATTCAGATAATCGACGACGATGTAATTGCCCATTTGATCGGGCGTGGTGTAAAACACCCGGCCTGTGTTGAGGCGCGATAGCTGATCGATGAAGCCCTGGCGGTAAAAATCCGCGCCGAGCATGAACGTGTTGATCTTGATGCCGCTCTGCGTGCAGCGTTTCACTTCTTTGAGGGTCTCATGAACGATCCGGCTGTGCAGCAGGGCTGAACCCCAACCGCTGTGCAATCGGCCGCCGCGGTCCAGAGTCGCCGCCGTCGGCTCACCGTCGGTGATAAGGATGATCTGGCGGTTGGCGCTGCGGTTGGAGCCGAGCAGTTGACGCGCGTAGCGCAGCGCTTCTTTGATATCGGTGCCGTGTTCCATGAAATAGGTGAGCGAAACGATCGACGGCAAATCCTCGGCCTGAATCAGCTTGGCGTTGGAGCGAAAAGCGACCAGGTGGAGCGTGTCCTGGGGGTATTTGGTTTGGATCAACCGGTGCAGAGCGAGGGCCACTTTCTTCCCCGCGTGCAGCGCATCGTTCATCAGCATCGAATAGCTCACGTCGATCAGCAGCGCGGTTTCGCTTACGGTCGAGTATTCGACCCGGTGCACGGAAAAATCTTGTGGCGCGATGCGCAGCGGCTCGCCCCTCTTGCGCCGTTCCAGGGCGTTCAACAGGGTCTCGCCGATGTTGAGGTTGAGCGGATCGCCGTACTCGTACTGCTTGGTTTCCTCCATAGGGTCGCCTTGCGAGCCTCGCAGCGAGGTTTCGTGGTTACCCCAGCGCCCTTTGTTGAGCATCTGAAAAATCTCGCGCAGAGCTTTGTCGCCGATTTTTCTCATGCCTTTCGGCGTCAGGCGAAGACCGTGGCTGGTGCGCATGATATAGCCTTCGTCTTCGAGGGTTTGCTCGACGCTTTTCAAGTATTTGAGGTTTTCGTAAGCTTCTTCGCCGAGGATCTCGCGCAACTCCTCGATATTGAGCTCAGAAGGGTCGCCCATCCCGCGCTGGCCCCAACGGAGAAAACGCTCGAGGCCGCGCATCTGGCTCAAAATTTGCCCAGCTTCACCCATGCCCATGCGCTGGGAACCCTGGAACGGAAACTGATTCATCAGCTGTTCCAACTGTTGCATCTGGCTCATCATGTCGCTCAGCTGCTGCAATTGTTCCTCGGTCATGTTGGCCATGTTTTCCAACATGCTTTCGAGGTTGTTGATGGCGTTGTCCATCATGCTCGGCAAGTTGTTGAGAAAGTTCTCGTCGCTCAGCAGCTGATTCATGCGGTCGAGCATGTCCATCAGCGCCTGTGGATTTTGCTCGCCCATGTTGGGTTGGCCCTGGGGCATGCCGCGCTCGCGGATTTGATTTTGCAGGCGTTGCTGCAATTCTTGATACCGCTGGTACGCCTCCTGCATTTTTTGGTTCATCTCGTCCATGCGGTCGGCGAACTTGCCCGACATGCGCTCCATGAAGTTGCGCATCTGCTCGTTGTAGGCTTCCATTTTCTCGGCAAGCTTGCTGAGCTTTTCGCTCAACGCCTGCTGTTCCTCGGCAGTGAGCTTGAAGGAGTCCGGCGAGTACTTATTGAGCAGTTCGCGCCGTTTTTCGTCCGCTTCGCGAAGAAAATCGCGCATGCCCTTCACCGAACGCAGGCCGTCTTCCGAAGTAAAGCCGCGGCGCGTCAGATCGCGCAGCGCTCGGCGCAC
>JBLMXG010000280.1:0-30382 GCA_050257635.1 Chloroflexota bacterium | reverse complement strand
GCGGCGCGGCAGAAAAGCCGGGAATGGATCGAAAAAACCTGGGACGAAAAACCGATTTCGCAGGCGCGCTTTTTCAGCGAGATCAATAAACGCGTGCAAGGAAAAGCGTGGGCACTGGTTTCGTCCCACGGACGGCGCTGGCGCGAAGTGATTGAAGTCACCGAGCCGGCCCACGGCATGGGCGGCGGCCGCGGCGGAGGCGTCGGCTACGGCTTGCCTTCCTCCATCGGCTCGGCGCTCGGCTTCAAAGAAAGCGGCCGTCTGTGTGTGAGCATTCTCGGCGACGGAGATTTCCTGATGACGTCGAATTCGCTCTGGACCGCGGCAAAGTATCAGATTCCGCTGCTGGTGGTCGTTCTTAACAATCGCTCCTATTACAATGATGAAGAGCATCAAGAGCGCATGGCGCGAGCCCGGCAGAGGCCGATCGAAAGAAAAGGCATTGGCATTCGCATCGAAGAACCGGCGCCGGATCTGGCGGCGATCTCGCGGGCGCTGCACGTCAATGCCTTTGGCCCGATCACCGAACCGGATCAGCTTGGACCGACGCTCGACAAGGCGATCGAGATCGTCGAGAGCGGCAAACCGGCAGTCGTCGATGTGGTCACGCAGCCGCGCTGAAAACTTGTCGATTGCATTGTCGCGCAGAGAAAAAGCGGCAATTCCGCAAATTTCGGTACGGCGGTAGGACGCAGACGAGAGATAGGTGGAGCGCGGAGGCAAAACACCGCGCTCCACCTATCCGGTCAGGTTGACGGCGTAGATTAGCGACCCAAGGACAGCCGCCGCCGCCTTTCGATTTCCATATCGAGCTGTTGGGATTTTTCGCTGGCGTATTTGAGCTTTTGTCGCTCCTGGAGGAGCATTTCTCTTTCCCGATTCAAAGCCCGTTTTTCCGCGGCGAGCTTCTGTTTTTCGTCGGCGATTTTCTGCTGTTGTTCGAGAACATGAATCCAAGTTTTCGCTTGTTCGGCGTATGCGCTACGAGGATGTTCCGTGACCAAGGTCTTGAACGAGTGCATGGCCTTTGCCGGCTCCCTCTTGGGATTCGATGGATCGGCGAGAATGACCCCTACGTTATAGAGGGCCAAGTCTTGAGCGCCTTTTCGCTTGGCCAGTGCCGCTTGGTTTTCTCTTAATACGGTGTCGAAATTGGTCGGCGTCTGGACGATCGGTCCTCGGGCAGAATCAGGTCCGCTCACGAGATCTCCGATAGTGCAGCCGCCCAGGAGAAAACATGCGCCGAGAGCTGTGGCGCTGCAAAGGGTTCGTAGCGCGGACAGGCGTGCGCGTGGGACACGCGCCGCTGGAAATAACGACTTCATGAGCTAGTTCCCCTTCCGTGACGTAGCATTTCTCAAGTGGGTCAAAAGACGGCTCCACGTCGCCATACGGCTGAGTGCAAATGCGCTGAACTGATTGATTTGAAGCGCGCTCCGTTTCTGCAGCCGCTCCAGGCTCATGGCCGTGGTTTTTAACGCTTGGATCCATCGGCTGGCCAGAAGTGCCCGTGTAGCCAGCGGTTCGCTTAGGTTGCCATCGATACGCCGGCTGACTTTGAGCGAAAGGAGAGTTCCCAGAGTTAAGCCAATGAGCATCGTGACGAAGGCGATCTGTCGCGCCGTACGCGCGCCCCGGTCGATGGTCTCGAGCTTTTCCTGGAGCTTTGCACGTAGTTCTTGTTTCAAGAGGACGAGCTCGCCCAGCATGTTGTCCACTATTTTGTCGCGTTCTTGCTGATAGCGGGTCTGAGCGTAGCTTTGCTGCGCGCGAATGTATGCCGCTTCTCGGTCAAACAAGTCGTGATATTGGTCGTGAAGACGCTCGATTCTCAGAAGGGCGGCGCCAATGGAATCCGACAGTCCCAGACGCTTGAGAAAATTGAGATCGTCAATGAAGTCTTTTTTGAACTGGAGCAGCTGTTCGTGACGGCCTTCCGTGTGAGTGATCAAATATTTACCGCCATACCGAACCTCTGAAAGAAAAGCGTCGATCAGACTCTCTTGGTAGGCGATCATGCGGCGGTTAGTGTCGAGCGCACTACGCGCGGTACCGCTAAGGGATCCGAGTTGGACAATGGAATACAAGCAGGCGGCTCCGGACAGCAACAAAATGCCGACGTGGCTGAGAATAAGCCGCCAAAAAATAGGAATTCTCATTAGCCTGCTCTTCTACGATGGATTCGTTGAATCCGCTAAATGCGGCTGCGAGCCGTGTTTTTCCCGTCCGGTCACGTGATTGACAATTGGAAGTCTTACAGTAAATACCGAGCCTTCGCCCAGTCGGCTTTGGACCTCGATAGTTCCACCAAGAAGAGCGGCGAAGTTTTTGACGATGTAGAGCCCGAGGCCGGCGCCGGAATAATTTCTGGTGGTCGCGCTATCGATTTGGCGAAATTTGTCGAAGACAAAGGGCAGGAACTCGCTGGGAATTCCCGGGCCGGTATCCGAGACGCGGATTTCCAATTCGCCGCCGTTTTCTGAAATTCCGGACGAGACTGTGACCGAACCCTGGTTGGTGAATTTGATTGCGTTGTTGACCAGGTTGGTCACGATCTGTTTGAGCTTGATGCGATCCGTGACAAGGGTCGGCAGTTCCGCCGCAGTATTCCACCCCAGCGCGACACCATTTTCCAGGGGCAACATGTAGTCGGATTTCAACTCCGCCATGAATTCCTTGAGGTCTAGGGGCCTTGCTTCGAGAGAAACTGTTCCGCTGTCGATTTTGGTGATCTCCAGGATGCCGTTGATCAATGACAAGAGATGGCCGGCTTGCAGTCGGATTTTGTCGATGCCCGGGGCCTGATCGGGCGCGATTTCGCCGAAGGTGCCCATCCGCAAGGCCTCCGAGTAATTCATGATGATATTGAGCGGCGTTCGCAGCTCGTGCGACATAACACCGAGGAATTCATCTTTGATTTTGTTTGACGTCTCCAACTCGGCGGCTTGCTGTCTGGTTTGCTCAAACAGCTGGGAATTGTGAAGGGCAATGGCCGCCTCGTTAACGAGCACATGCAAAAACGAAATTTCATCCGTACTGAAAGGATGCTTTTCCCGGCTGTAGAATGAAAGTACGCCCAACGTTTCATTTTTAATTTGTAGCGGCAGACCTAGGTAGGTTTTCCATCCGTCCCCGCGCATAACCTCCAGACCCGCCGTGCCAGGATCCGTAATTCCGTCAATGATCTCGATCACCCTATGTCGTCGGAGCACCTGCAGCGGCAGCGACTCTTTGGACAGGAAAGTGAGGGGCAGGGTTTCGCCGCCCGTCGAACTACGGCAGGCGATGGTTTCGAGAGCCTTGGAGCGGGGTTGGATCCAACTCACGGTGACCGCGCAGGAGGAAAAAAGTAAAGAGATATGATCCAGCAAAATACTTAAAACGCTTGCGACATCGAGCGTTGAAGTAATGCCACGGTTGAGATCATAGAGTATTTCTTGTTGCTGGCGTTGTTGATGGATCTGTTTTGCGGCTTGGGCCGCCTCGACTTCCCGCTTTTCCAGAGTCTCGGCAAGATTATCGAACGCCTGCGCCATTTGACCGAGCTCGCTGCTGTCATATGCGAGCGCTGTGCGAGCGCGTAGATTTCCCGAAGCCATTTTTTGGGTGGCGGTAATGATATCCCGAATACGGCGCAAAACGAGTGCGTCGGTGCCGAACCAGGTCAAACCAAGAATGATTGCCAAGAGAATTCCCAAGGCGATAAGCTGTTGGATGAGAATCTCCCGTGTTTTGGAAAAAGCTGCTTCTACGGGCAGATCGACGGCGGCATAGACCCTTTGTCCGCCCATAAGGTTATTCAGAGGACTGAATGCGAAAAGGCGAGGGACACCGTCCGGTCCTTCTGCTTCCACGGTGTTGTCTCGGCTTGATGGAAGCGTCGATAGATGAGCGCCGTTGAAAAGAATCTTCTTGCCTATCCATTCGTTGCCGTTCGGATAGCGCAACAACACTTCACCATTACGGTTGACCAAAGTGAACGTTGCGCCAGGATTCAAATGCGTGTCTACCGACACACGGTTGATCCAAGACAAATCCACGGTCGCGGAAACGACGGACAGAACCACTCCGGAACGATCAAGCACGGGATAGGTCACATCGAGAAGAGCTTTTCCGCTGGAATGGAGGAGACGGACGTTACCGATCGCAAAATCCTCTCCTTCGACGCCGCGGTTATAACGGCGGCTGCTGGGCTTTGCAAGCGAATTGGCCTCGGACAATGCGGTGCACACGCGCTTACCAAGGGGATCGGCCAGCATCAAGTCGGCATAACGCGGCTCCAATAGCCCGGCGAGAATCTTGGGACATTCCGCTCGGTTCATTTCTCGTATTTGAGGCACACGGGAGAGAGTGACAAGAAACTCATGAGCATTGTCCAATACTCGGTCCTCCTCGGAAGCAATGGCGCCCGCCGCGGCAAGAACGCTTTGCTTGACTTGCTCGGCGGTGAGCTCCCGATACTTTCCAGCGCTGTCGAGCACCAAGGCAAAGGCGGGAATCATCGCCGTGAGGATGAGCAGAATAAGCCGGGATCGCAAGCCGCAGAGAAAGTTCGACATAGACAAATCGGATTTGGAACCTATGACGTCGACAAGGTGCTTGATGGATTGGAACCTGAAGCAAGCGCTATACCATGAAATGAATTTATGAATTAGCGGCGAACTGCCGTGTTTGCGGGCGTTTTGCGTTAAACATGCGTATGACAAAAGACGCTCAAGCCGAGCCAACTTGCCACTTTTTATCGAGAAAAGGAACTTTCGGCCTCCTGGAGACCGAGGCACTCGATTGCATTTGAGAGAGCTTGACGGAAATTGTGTCAAGGCGATAGAGTCGGAGCGGCTCGGAAAAGGACGATCCGTGGCGACTGTGGAGCGCCAATGTCCCTGTGTCGAGATACCGTGCAACGGCGCCCACCGTTGGAGGTACGATGGACAAACTAATCGAAGAAAATCTCATAGCGGTGTTGAAGCGCGAAGGGCTGGAACCAAAGCCGGGCGATTTGGAACAGTTCTCCGAGATCATCGAGCTCTACATGGAGAACTTGAAACAGCTTCACTCGGTCAATTTGGGCGCAGAAGAGCTGGGGCCGGTGTTTCGTCCGGAGTGGAAGAGCTGATTGATAATTGAAAATTGACGATTGAAAACTTTCGGAGGCTGCCATGGCCGTAGCAGAGAAGCCGCTTTATTATCTGACGATTCACGAGGCGCAGCAGCTCATCAGAGAGCGCAAGCTATCACCGGTCGAGCTGACGCGCGCGGTGATTGAGCGCATTCAAGCGGTCGACGGCAAATTGCATGCCTACATCAACTTGATGGCCGACAGCGCCATGCAGGAAGCACGCGCCGCCGAGACCGAAATTCAACTAGGCCAATGGCGCGGCCCGATGCATGGCATTCCGATCGCGGTCAAAGACCAATTGGATGTCGCTGGCGCGCCGGCGCGCATTCGGCAATTCACCAAGGGTGTGGGCGATGCCACCGCGGTGCACAAGCTGCGCGAAGCCGGCGCGGTGATGATGGGCAAGCTGCACATGAGCAGTTTGCCGGACGCGGCACTGCCGTTGCCGCGCAACCCATGGAACACGGAACATATCACCGGCGGTTCGAGCACCGGTTCGGGCGCGGCGGTGGCGGGAGGCTTGTGTCTCGGCTCCCTCGGTGAAGATACCGCGGGATCGATTCGTAATCCGTCCGCGTTTTGCGGTCTCGCGGGGCTGAAAGCGACGTACGGTCGAGTGAGTCGCTATGGCTTGGCGCCGCTCAGTTGGTCCCTCGACCATTGTGGGCCCATGGCACGGGTCGTCGAAGATCTGGCGCATATGCTGAATGCCATTGCCGGTCATGATCCAAAGGATCCGACTTCGAGTAGCGCGCCGGTGGCCGATTACACCAGCGGGTTGCGCGAAGATGTGAAAAACATGGTGATCGGCGTGCCGCGCGCTTACATCGACGAGTGCGCCCCGCGAACGGCGCCGATCGTGCTCAAGCGGGTCGAAGAGGCTATCGGCGTGTTGAAATCGCTGGGCGCGCGTGTGGAAGAAGTGAAAGTGCCAACGCTCCATCTCGCGACCATCGCCAACGCGGTGATCTACTACAACGAATTCTGGGCGGCGCACAAAAGCGACGCCGCGATGGTATTGCAAACCGGCGCGGCGCAGCGGCGCGCGCGAATTTATCTGGGGCTGCTCACCGGCTCTGTGGATTACATTCAAGCGCAGCGGATTCGCAGCCGCTGCCGCGCCGAATTAGCCGAAGTCTTTCAAAAGGTTCAATGTCTGGCGCTGCCGAACCAGGCTGGACCTGCGCCCAAAGTGGAGGAGGTGGGACCGATCGATACCCTGTTCAAGCACGTCGTGCCGGAGTATCACGGGCCGTTCAATTTAACCGGCTTGCCGACGCTGTCGGTGCCGTGCGGTTTTTCGGAAAATAATTTGCCGATCGCATTACAGCTCGTAGGCAAACCGTTCGATGAAGTGGCGGTGCTGCGCGCCGGTTACACATACCAGCAGCAGATGAAATGGTATGAACAACGACCGCCGATCTAGGGCAGGCAAGAGGCATTGGGCAACCTGATGTAGGGGCGACCGGCGGTCGCCCGACAGCATGGAGGAACCCACGCATGACAGACATCCAGAGAATCAACCCGCGGGAATGGAATTGCAGCGCCGCGGTGTTCGGCGATTTGGTTTTTCTTTCGGGGACCGTGGCGGATGACAAGTCGCTGGACATGAAAGGGCAGACCGCTCAGGTGCTCAAAAAAATCGACGCCGTGCTCGAAAGG
Source organism: Chloroflexota bacterium (assembly GCA_050257635.1). GTDB lineage: Bacteria > Desulfobacterota > Binatia > UBA9968 > UBA9968 > DP-20. The sequence goes on along the minus strand of JBLMXG010000280.1, from coordinate 23,601 downwards.
GCTGGTACCAACAAGTCGCGGATCTTGAGCGCTACGGTGTACATGGCCGACGCGAGCCGCAAAGACGAAATGAATGAAGCCTGGATGGCCTGGGTCGATCGCTCGAACCTGCCGACACGCACCGCGGTGGGCGCCGTGCTGACGCCGGGGACGCTGGTTGAAATTGCCGTCTGCGCGGTTAAATAGACCAAATCTCGGGGCCGAAGAACTTGGTACTTTGATAGAGCGCCGCCGGGACCCCACGAGGCATACCTCGAGCCGTGGAATTCCTGCCCATGGAGCTCTCTCCAACAGGTCGTTGGGCGCTCTTGCTATTCTCACGGAATTGCAATATGAATCCATCCCCAAAATCGACGACCGGGATTCTGAACGATGGTTGTAAGGCAAATTTACAGTTTGAACAATGATTGTGGCACGGGGGGTGGTCGCGTATGCCCGAGCAATTGTTGACGCTGGAGCAAGTGGCGGAATATCTAAACGTCGATAAATTTACCGTGTATCGCCTGTTGAATGACCGGGAGCTGCCGGCTTTCAAAGTCGGTAATCAGTGGCGCTTCAAAAGAAAGCTGATAGAAAACTGGCTGATGAAAAACTCCAACGTGCGCCGAAAGGATTCTTGATAAACAGTTTCCTGCGGTCGCTCAATAGCCGAGCCAAACAAGTCCGCAACGACTCCGCTTTCCGAATACAGCGCGCATCATAACGATTTCCCTTCTCTCGACACGGCAGGGCCTGTTAACGCTAACGCACGGCCAACGGCGCGGAAGTATTGGCACTGGGCCAGCCGCCGGCCGACAGAGTCGCGGCGATCAGAAGCGCCACGCAGATGAGCTATTTCACTCTTCTTCTTTTTAGTAGCCACTGGCGTTGATTTTTCGGATCAGGGAATTTTCGAGAATCGACTCGGGCTTGAGGCCATGCAGCTTGGGATTGGTTCTGGACAGGATCGAGTAGATCTTCTGCACGCCTTCGGGTTTGAGCCTCAAGTCGGGATTGTAAACCGCCAGCATGGCATTGTATCCGTTTTCAGCATCTTCGATCCGCGGCAGGCGCAAGACCCGCGCGATGCTCCGCATCACCGCCGGCTTGTTTTCCGGCTTCAAAAAGAAGCGCATTGCATCCAACGTGCCTTTGAGCAGGTCGTCGTAGATCTTCGGGTTCTGGCGCACCGAGCTCTTGCGGACGACCAGCGAAGCGCCGACGTAAGAGATCGGCGCCCTGCTCAGGTCGAGCAGGTTGGTAAAGCCATTCTTCTTGAGCGGCGCGCTGAACGTCGAGCCCATCCAGGAGGCATCCGCCCGCCCGGTTTCGAGCGCCTGAATGCGCGACGGCTGATCGCCCAGCACGATGAAGCGGATACCGTCGCGGTCCGGATCAAGACCGAGATAATCCAACGCGAGCATGTTGTTGGCCCAACCGCCGCCGCCGATGCTTTGAATCGCGATTTGCTTGCCTTTGAGCTCTTCGGGCTTCTTGATTTCCGGACGCGCCATGAAGTCGCCCTCGGGGCGGGCGACGATGTTGCCGATGATCACCACGTCCAATCCGCCCGCGGCGACGTTCATGACGTTGTTCGAGCTGGTGAAGACCGCCTGAACGTCCTGGGATGCCAAGGCCGAAATCGCCAGCGGCCCGCTGCGCATGAAGATTACTTCGACGTTGAGCCCGTGCTTGCGGTAAAACCCCTGGTCGACGCCGACCCAGAGCACCGCGGGGTTCTCGCCGCTGGTGCCATTGGCGATACGGAAATTAGTGCGGGGCTGGGCTTGCACACGAGCGGTGATTGCAAACACCAGCACTGCGTAAAGCCACATAAGGGTGAAGGACGGGAAGCAAGACCGTTGGCGGACTGTTTTCATTCCAATCTCCTCGTTGGCAAATGTTTCGTGAGCTTTGCGGAGAGTAATTCATTACGAAGCAGGCTGTCAAAGCGCGCTGAGGCGACGCCGGAAGCGAAGCATCAAATTCGATTGCGCAGGCAGATGAGGTGGCGGTGGACTGGAAAAATCGCTCAGCGCCCGGGCGATCAACGCCCGGGCGAAAAACTTGCAGGGTTAACTCGACAGACCGTAGAACCGCTCCGCGTTGCGATAGCGCACGGCGTCCTTGTCTTCCTCGGCGAGGCGCTTGTTCTCGCCGAGCTCTTCGAGCTCTTCTTTGCAGGTGTCGTTATTAACCTCGTGCGGAAAGTCCGAGGAAAAAATAAATGGCTTGTTGCCGACCACGCTGACGGCGAAGGGGAGGGTGAGCTCATCGCCTTCGACACCGACGAAGATTCTCCCTTCATCGACGTGGCGCTTGATGTGGTCGGTGATCGATTCTTTGTCTCGAAGCTTGAGAAAGCGTCCGCGAGGATCGTATTGCACATGGCTATTCCAAGCCCGCTCGAAGCGCTCGATGCAGTTGACGAACCAGCCCGCACCGGCTTCCATGAAACCGAAGCGGACCCTGGGATACCTGTCGAAGACGCCGTTGAAAAGGATGCCACCGAAGTTGACCATCTGGCCGAACGGGTGGCCGAGGGCGTTGACCGGCGCGTAGGGCGTCATGTCGTCAAGGCCCATGTGATCGTGCACGCCGCCGTGGATGCCGATGCAGCATTCGAGGCGGTTGGCCTCTTCGTAGATCGGCCAATATTTATCGTCGCCGAGATGGTTTTGCGCGCCCATCACTCCCGTGCTCGGCAGCATGGCGCCGCAAAAGCCCAACTCTTTGACGATGCGGCGAAGCTCCTTTACCGCTTCCTGCGGCTCCTGCAACGGGATCAGGCCGAGTGCCTGAAAGCGCGAGCTCTTGCTGAGATACTCGTCGTGCATCCAGTCGTTATAGGCGTGCGCCAGCTCAATCGCCCAGTCGAGGCTCACGACGCGGCCGAAGGACAGGCCGTTGGTCGGATAGAGCACCGCGCTGGTAAGCCCGACGTCTTCCATGAAATCGATCCAGCCCTCGCGCCCGACCTTGGCGAACGAGCCCGGCGGAAGCGTGTGAGCGTTGGCGGCGTGCAAATGATCGTTGGGCGGGTAAGGGCCGCGCGCCGAGCCGAAGCGCTCGCGATACTGCGGCGGCATCCTTGCCGCGATCGCGGAATGATCTTCCACCACATGGCCGTCGCCGTCGATGATTCTATGTTTTTTGCCGCTCATATCTTATCTCCCATCTTTTGACTGTCATTCCGAGCCGCAGGCGAGGAATCTGCTTTTGCGCCCGAGCCCTTAAAAAACAGATCCTTCGCTGATGCTCAGGATGACTCTCTCAGTTTGACAGAGTCAACTGATAAAACCTTTGCGAGTTGCCGAACAGGATCGCGTCCTTGTCGGCCGCGCTTAGCTGCCTGTTTTCGCGCAGCTCTGCGAGCTCATGCTTGCAGGTCTCGGCATCGACCTCATGCGGATAGTCGGTGGAGAACACATAGGGCTTGTTGCCGGTGATGCTCACCGCCTCGGCGATGCTCAGCTCTTCACCCTCGCAGCCGACGAAGATGCGCCCTTCGTCTATATGGCGCAGAACGTAATCCACAATCTTTTCGCCTTTCTTGAGTTGCAGGAAACGGCTGCGCGGGTCGTGTTGAACGTGGCTTGCCCAGGAGCCGGTGAAGCGCTCCATGCAGGTCAAAAGCCAGGCGCAGCCCGCTTCCATGAAGCCGATGCGCACGCCAGGGAATTTGTCGAAGATACCGTTGAAGATGATGCCGGCAAAGCCGATCATCTGGCTCATCGGGTGGCCAAGCGCATTGGCGATCGCGTATGGGCTGGCGTCGTCCATCAATAAATTCTCGTGCGCCCCGCCATGGATCGCGATGGCGCAGCCGAGCCGCTCGGCTTCACCGTAGATGGGCCAGTATTTCTGCGAGCCGAGATGCGGCATGTTGACACCCGTCGAGGGCAGCATCGCGCCGCAAAAACCGAGATCGCGGACGATGCGGCGCAGCTCGATGACCGCTTCGGCAGGCTCTTGCAGCGGGATCAGCCCCATCGCCTTGAAACGCGGGCTTTTCGATGTGTAGGTGTCGTAGATCCAATTATTGTACGCGCGCGCCAGCTCGATGGCCCAATCGCGGCTGACGATCTTGCCGAAGGCGAGACCGGCGCTGGTGAAAAGCACCGTGGTGCCGATGCCGACCTCCTCGAGGAACAGCTCCCAACCTTCGCGGCCAACGTTGGCAAACGCGCCTTTCGGCGTGAAATGGCGGTTCGCAGAATGCAGATGATCGATCGGCGGAAACGGATTCTTGCCCCGAGCCTCCGAAAAACTCCTGCCGACATACTCCTCGGGCATGTACTTGACGATGCTCGCGAGGTCTTCGACCACGTGGCCGTCGCCGTCGATGATTTTGTGTTCCGCCGTTGTGCTCATTGTTTCTCCCTAAATATATGGGGTTTGCCGCTACAACCTATCTTTGCGTTTATTTACACCAAAAACCGGGGGGTTTTCTACAAGCAAGAAAAATCGAAGCCCCTCGGCGCGGTTCCGAGAGGCTTCGACTACACCTTTGAACCCTTGAAACTTGAACGAATACGCTACGCAGTTTTTCTAATCTGTTCTTTGCCCATTGGATACTTCTCGCAGAGGCCTTTCCAATAGGCTGCGATTTTTCTGCTGTTGTCCTTGACCTCCTGGGGGATGATTCGCCAGGGCGCGCGCAGCGGACCGGCGGTGCAATAACCCGCTTCGTTGACCGACAGCTTGAAGACATTTTCGCGCCAGGAGAGGTTGCCGATGTTCGGCCCGACTTTGTTGGTGGCATCGAGATCGAGGCAGATTTGCTTGGCGGTGTCCCAATCCTGCGCCATGCAGGCGTCGCGCAGGGTGGCGACGGGCGAGGGTCCCATCCACACATTAAATGACCAGCAGCCCGCCGCGCCGAGCTGATAGTAAGGAAACATCTGGGTCTGGTTGACGAAGACGCTCATCTTGCCCTTGGTGATGTTGCACAGCTCGACGAACTGGAGCGGCGTGCGATGCGAATCCTTCATGCCAACGATATTCGGCTTCTCGGTGATCTTCTTGAATGCACCGACCGGGATCGTCACGCGGTGGTGCGTCGGATTGTGATAGATCATCACGCCCATCTTCGGCAGCGCATCGGCGACATCGTGATAGAACTGCACCGCGTTGTCCACCGTCGCTTGATAATAAAAGGGGACGCCAAGCAACAAGCCGTCGGCTCCCGCTTCCTGAGCGAACTTGGCCTGACGAATCGCCTCGCGCGGATTCAAGTTGGTGCAGCCGATGAACAGCGGCAGCCGCTTTTTCACCGCCGCCACGGTCGCCTCGATCAGCTTCTTGTGCTCGTCCCACAGCAGCGTATGAAACTCGCCGAAACTCCCGGTCGTCGTCAGAACGTTGACACCGCCGTCGCGGATGAGCTTATCTACCGCCCGCGCCAACTCATCGGTATCGACCGTGTCGGTCGCGTCGATCCGGTCGCCGTCCCTGGTCGTAAAGGCCGGCATCATCGCCATGATGCCCTTCAAATCGTTGGAAGTGACCATTGAATGCTCCTTGTTCGGGATTTTGCCGGATTCTCCAACAGGCCCATGGGAGAGTCAAGCCGATTGCGAGAACGCGTCGATGCCGGTTCTTCAGCCAACGAGTTCAAGGATCACGGTGGGCCTCGTCATTCGCAGCAAAAATTTGATATCTATTAATGGGCCCAAAGCGCTTTGATAAATCCGTCCTTGTGCAGCTCGTCAATGATGCTGCTGTCGAAAAAATCGCTCGGGTGGGCGTTTTTGGCCCGCGGGTCGGTCTTGGCGAGGTCGTTCAGTTGCGCCTGGATGCCCGCCTCGGTGAGCGCGCCGTCCTTATCGATCGCCTGATACGCTTCGTCGTAACTCGAAGACAACACCTCCGTGTCGGTGACGCGGGTATATTTTTTCAAGGTCTGCACCGCATATTCCTTATTGCGGTAGACTTCATGCACGCCCTCGAGGTAACCCATGGCGAAGGCCTTCAACTTGGGCCGAAAGTCATTATGCAGAGAGCTCTCCATGACGTCGGCGCACTGGTGTTGAATCGTAACTCCGAGTTTCGCCAGCTCGGGTCCCGAGACCAGCATTTTCATCCCCGCCTTGCGGGCGATTACGCTCTCCGGCGCCGAAAGCGTGGTTCCCTGAATCGCCCCTTTGGTGAGCGCGGCAAGACGATTTTGCGTGCTGCCGAGCTGCAGGATCGTATAGTCGCGCCCTTCTTCCAGACCGAGTTTTTTCATCAGCATGATTGTCGCGGTATAGGACGACGAGCCGATCCGGGTCACGGCGATTTTCTTGCCGCGCAGATCGGCGTAGGACTTGATGTCCGGGCTGGAAAAGAACGGGTTGGGATAAAAATTGACCATGCCGATGAAAATCTTCACCGGCGCGCCGCGCAGCCGCGAGTTGACCACCGAACTGCCGTCGGCCGCCAAGATCTTGGTTTCGCCCGCAAGCAGCGCCTGCATCCCCATGGTCCCGCTGGGAATATAAATGGTACTCACGTCGAGCCCGTACTTGTGAAAATACCCTTTGTCCTTGGCGACCCAGAGCGGCACGGTCAGCATATTGAGCGCGCTGTTGACGACCAGCAGCGGCTCGGCAGCAACCGATCGCGCCGGTTGGCCGATGAAAAATGTCAGACCGAGTAGAATGACAGTAGCAATAATCTGGCGCAGCCGCCTTCGGACGCCGCGTGAAACTCTCATGGTTACCTCCGGATGAAAAGGAATTTCAGTGCGTCGATTCCATCCGGTTAATGAAAAATTGTCAAGGGAATAGGGCGGCGCGTTGCTTAACTGCGTCGCAGCGTCGCCGGCGCACCGTAAAGATGATAGTGATTATAATCTCCGACCCCGTCGGCAGATCCTAGCAATAAAACGGTGATAAGAGACGGGCGAGGCTAGGGCACAAAGAGTCTTGGGTCGGGCGGGAAATCAATGACTCCCTGCTCTGCGGGTAGTAATCGAGTCGGTTCCCGGATCGCGTCGCAAGACTGCCCATTTCCCGAGCGGGCCAAGTTCCAAGGTGATCCTCGACGACGAGATCTGGCTCCCCTGGGAAAAAAATTTAGTTCCGCAAGCCGCAAGGCTTGCGACCGTGGGTATACAAACCAGATATACGAAATGGTTTTTATGCATCTTATTCCCTTTCGTCTAGTTCTGGCTTTGCTTCCTTCGAGTTATCATTCCGCTCGCAGGGTCGGGGCGGCTTAGCTGGGTGGCTCTGCAACCAGCGTTGCCAGCCGGTGTAACCGCTGGTTTCACGGGATCTCCGAAAGGAGAATTGTAAGCGCATCGAGGCTATCGATGTCGGTTGATTTTCCAACGTTTTTGCGTTTGGAATCAGTCCTTTCACTGGAGTACGCACTGGCCTGATTCTTGATTATGATCTGGCGCGGTACTTCAAAAACATTTCTGACAGCAACGATAAATTTGATTGTTGCGCTTGATGGCGCGCTGCGTACTCAGGGGTAGCGAGAACGAGGAGGACGGTCATGAGGCTCACTCAATATTCTTTTTTCGCGACCGTAGCGAAACATCAGAGTCTCACCAAGGCTTCGGCAGAGTTGCGAGTTAGCCAGCCGTCGATATCCCAACAATTGAGGCAGTTGGAGACTCGGTATGGGGAGAAGCTCTATCGGCGGATGCCGCACGGCGTGGCGATTACCGAAGCTGGGGAGTTGTTGCTGCGCGATATCGCGCCGATCCTGGAGCAGGTCGGCAAGTTGGAAGAAGGCTTCACGATGTTGCGGCCGAAATTCCGCAAGGAGGTCTTGCGGGTGGGGGGAGTCGATAGCAGCTTCGCAGTATTGCTGCCAACCCTCGTGGCTCGGTTACGGCAACAGCACCCCACGGTTACCGTCGACTTGCGCGCGGGAATTTCGGAGATTGTCGAACGCCTTGTCTCAAACGGTGCGGTCGATCTTGCTGTAATGGTGCGCAAGGCCGTTTCCACTGATGTCACGTGCGAGCCTTTGCGGCGCGAGCACGTGGCCATGTTTGCCCGCTCGAATCATCGCCTGGCGAGAAAGCCGATGTTACAGCTTGCGGATCTTAACGGCCTCTCCTTGATTGTCAGGGGCGGCCCCGGCGGTGCCGGCGTGACCGATAAGGCATTGAAACAGCTTGCCGAGTCCCGAGTCGCCTTCACAATCGCCATGCGCTGCGACGGCCCTACCGCAATCAAAGCGGCGGTGCGCGAGCGCATGGGGGTGGGGATGGTCTATGAAGATACGGTGAAGGCGGAGGTAAAGAGCGGCGAATTCAAAATTCTCAAAATCGCCGGGCTAGATTTGGAAGGGCAGAGCTACATCATCTACTCGAAAAAGCGTCCGCTGTCGCCGCTGGCGCAGGAGTTTCTCGAATTGCTCCGCGAGACCGCGGCCAAGGACGGCGAGCGCGATGAAAAGTCCGCGCCTCGCCGCCACCGCTTTGCCGGGAAGAATCCCCTCTTGTACCTGTCAACCTTCATCCACGCCGGCTTTGCCGTCTTGTCCACGGTATAGCTTTGCCGAGCAGGGGGCGCGGTCCCACGAGGCTGGGAGTTTGTTTGTAGCCGAGCTTTTGCAGGCGCTCGGCGGTTTGCCTGGTAAGAGCATTAAAACTTGGGTTGGCGCCGCGCCGGCGCAGCTCGCGCAAGAGTTTCACGAGGCAGAAGGTAAATGCGCCGTAGGAGTTGGCGCCGTCTCGATATTCGTAGGCCAGCTCCTGTTCCTGGCAGGCCTCGAGGATGATCGGCAGATACGCGCCTTTGTGATTCAGGTCCTTCCGCTCGCGGTCGTAGCGATTGTTGGGCAGGGTACGGAGCGCAACGCCGCGGCCGATGCGCCGAGTGGCGCCGCCGGAGCCGAGGTATTCTTGGCCGGTTTTGGAAATTGCCAGCGAGCGATTCGGCGTTTCAATGTCGCGTTCGATCCACATCTCCAGCGCGCTATCCCAGCGCAAAGCGCGGTGACGCACGTCGTCGGGCGGGTTGATGCCGCGGGCGCGCGGGCCGCCGTCGCGGGTCATGCCGCCGGAATGACAGCAGTCGAAAATCGCGGCGAAGCGCGATTCGTAGGGGAGCTGGCTGTAGAGCTCCATGAATTGGTTGTCGGTGATGGCGCGCGGCGGTGTCCAGTCGAAATCGTAGGGCACCAGGCACTCGTCGAAATGGTCGACTTCTTCCTTGGCGCCGTAGGCCGGGATCTGCGCGCCGTGGCCGGAGTAGTATAGGACGCGCTCGTCGCCGGGGCGCGCGCCATCGAGGAGCCAGTGCAGGCGCTCCATGATACTCGCGGCGGTGGCGCGATCGTTCAGCACGACCCGAATGTCTTCGGGCTGGTAGCCGGATTCCTGCAGCGCGGAGCTCATTAAGAAGGTATCGTTGATACAGCCTTCGAGGCAATTGGCAGGATTCGGATAGTCGTTTATGCCGATCAAGAGAGCGCGCCGGCTGGGCGGGGCGGTGATGGTGCGACTCAGACGGACCTCGCGCACTAAAGATCGCGCGACCTGCGGCGAAGCGATATCGAACCAGACGCGGGCCTGAGTATTGGCATGGTTAAAATAAAAGATCGGGTCGTGATTGAGCGGGTCGTTGGGCTTGTCGAACGGAGTGGAGATTTGCGCGAATCTCTCGTCACGCAGGCGCAGCTCGGCGGTAAAGACGTGATCGTCGGCATTATACAGGTGGTACCACATCCGGCCATCCAGCGGCTCGATGCGGCCGGCGAGGCAGTCGCGCACGAACGGGTTGGCGATCTGCGAGCCAAAAGTGAGCAGGATCTTGCTCGTCAGAGCGCCGGGGTTGCGACGGAACGTGTCGTAGGAGATCAGCGAGCCCAGGCTATGCGCGGCGACGACATCGTAAGACTTGTTGCCAAGATTTTTAAGCAGGCGCGCGCGCAGAGCGGCGCGCAGGTCATCCTCCGAGCCCCACTGAGCGATCATCCCGGCAGTCCATCGAGCTTGTTCCGGCAGATCGAAAATCCCCCGGCTTCCGGGGATCAAGTCACCGATCCCGTGAACCACACCGCTCGCGAGCAGTGTGGCAAAGGCCTTGCCATAGGTGACGGGGTTATGCGGCGCGTGGTCGAAGAGGTCATCATATTTCATAAAATCGCACGCGACCGCGGCGTCGGGGTTCCATCTTTTGATATTCTCGGTAATCGCCTCAGTCCAGGAAGGAACCAGGGTAGGATCGGCGTCGCCATGGCCGACGCCGTGAACGCATAAAATATTAACCGAGGTTGTCATGAACAAAAACCTCCGATCAGCAAATTCGGTTTGTTTCCGGATTCAAGCCAGGGGTTAGTTTATTAGCCGACTTATATCATTGCGAAGCTCCAGCGCGTCAGAACCGCAACCGACTCTCGGAGTATCTCTCGCAAAGACGCAAAGGGCGCAAAGTTCGGAGACTCGGATTGATGCCGATTCGCGAGGGTCTTTATCTTCCCCTTCCAAACTCGGCGACTTTGTGCCTTTGCGGGAGTAATTTCCGGCTCCGGGTGGCTTCAGCTTCCAGATCGTTGTTGATTTGTCGATGAATCATTTAGGCGGCTCCGCGCTAGTGTCTTGTCCTAACAATTCGTTTAAAAAGTTCGTACAACAGATTCCATGAAGCTATCGTCAAATCCCCCTCGATCCCCCTTTTTCAAAGGGGGATGTTCTCAAAGGATCAATTAAACCCCTCTTTGAAAAAGAGGGGCAAGGGGAGATTTATTCAGCGTACTTCCGGGCCGCCTCATTATATTGTGAACGGTTTCTGCGCCTCAAAAGCAGCGTTGGCTGCGCCGGTGAAAAAATAATTTGGCGTCTGTGTCTGCGGCAGCTGGGCAGCGATCTTATCGCGAAAGCCGCGATACCTTCCCTTGAACTTGCCGCCGGCCCAAACTTTTTTGAGCGCGCCTGTAAAAGCGCCGTTGTGGTCGCCGTCCATGGAGGTTTGATTATCCATGCAGCCCGATAGCAGCAGCACGCTGGCGCCGAGCTTGGCTTTCTCGGAGCCTTTGTTTTCTTTTTGGATTTTTCTGTAGAGCGATTCGTGCGCCTTTTCGACTTTGGCGGCGACAGCGCGCGGCATAAAACGAGCGCGTGGGCCGCCGTCGAGAAAGGCGGGAAAGTCTTTCGCTACGGTGCCGCTATGGCAACTGTCGGAGAGCACCAGAACGCGCACACCCGGTTTGAATTTTGCCCATAGACTATAGAGCTCATCGTCTACGAATTCCCGATCGAAGAGCACCCAGGTCTCATCCATGCGATCTTTTTCGTCATGATTCCTATCCTTTACCTGGCCGCCATGGCCCGAATAGGTCAACAGGAAGATATCCCCTTTGCTCAGTGACTTGGCCGCGGCGCCGATGGCGCCGCCGACGGCATCGGCAGTCGCATGCTGGTTGAGCAACAGCAGATTTTCCTTGAAGCCGCGCTTCTTCGCCAGCGCGCGCATGTCGTTGGCATCGGCGACGCAGGCGTTGAGCGTGCCGTCCCACCCTTCGTATTGCGCCGGGTCGACATGATTGAGACCGATATGGATCGATAGTCCCTTGGCCATAAAACCTCCTTGTCTCAGTTTGATTTACCGTTCGTGGCGTCACGGTAACGCCAACCATCTGAAGCTCGATTTCCGAGCAAACGGTATTCCAGCTGAGAGCATTATCGCCGCAGCGCAAAAGTCATGCAAAATGGGTAAGCTGTTGATGCGCAGGGAATCAAGCGGGCGACAAATTCGTAACTACGGTTTACATGGACGCAACTTTTGTTGGCGGGGGCGTACGCCGCTAATCTCCCGCTGGTAGAATATCGCGACCGCATGGCGGAGCCGGAGCGCGGGCGAAGATATGCAGAGCCGGCTGACGAAAGGGCTTCGGGCAGGCCGGATATTGAGCATCGTCTTCCAGCCGAAAAGCTCCAAGTTTCCCGCTGGAAGTTGAGAGCGATCGGTTGTTTATGGTGATCTCCTAAGGCTTCCAACCTTGCTTGTCGAGGCGGCGTTCGGCGTCGCGGACGAAGCTGAAATCGTAAGCTCGCTGCGGCGGCACCACCTGGCTCACTTCGGCAACGAGCTTGACGATGGCGAGATCGTTCCTTTGCGTTTCTTCGTCAACATAGCCGGCTTTGGTAAATGTGCCGATCAAATCGTCGTACATGCGGGTCGCCAGAGTTTTGTCCAACTCGCTGAACTTCGCCACCGAGGCGATGGTGCCTTCGCGATCCTGGCGCACGACCCGCAGGCCTTTCAACACCGCGCGGGCGAAACCGGCCATCTGCTTCGGCTGTTCTTTAAGGAAGCGGTCGGAGGTGGCAAAGGTACCCCAGGAATTTTTCACTTCCTTGCCGATGAACATGAGATCCTTCATCCCCTGATCGAGAGCCAAGTAGCGCTCTTCCGGGCTGACGATCGAGGCTTCCACCGCGCCGGAGAGGAGCGATGGAAGGCGGTTGACCGGACCGGGATCGATCATGACTACATCTTTAGCGTCCATGCCGTATTTGACCAGGATGTTGCGCAACATGTAGGCGGCGATGGAGGCTACGCCGGTGGTTGCAACTTTTTTGCCTTTAAGATCCTTGATGCTGCCGATGTTAGGTCTGACGACGACCCATTGAAGCACCTGGTCGTTCATCGCCAGCACGGTTTTCAACGGCGCGTGGCCTTTGGAGACGGCGACCAAGGCGCTGCTGCCGGAGCCGGAAAATTGCACCGCGTTGGTGGTCAAGGCCTGCAGCCCCGGAGCGTTTTGCATGTAGACGAACTTGAGATCCAGCCCTTCTTCTTTCATGTAGCCGCGCTCCTGGGCGAGGACCAGCGGGATATACTGAAACGCCTTCGACGTGAGCGCGACGGACAGGGTGTCGATGGCGCTCGCCGGGGCGGCGGCGAGCATCACAACGGCCAGAAGCGATGCGGTCAATAGATTTTGTAACATAGAATTCATTACCTCCAAGAGTTTGCTTCGAGTGTCGAGAAGAGCGCCGCCTCTTTATGTCTCATGATGTGAAAGTTCTCAACCGGAATCGACCTGGCGGCGAGATCGTCGCGCCTAGCGCTGCCCGCTGGCAGATACGCCGGCTCGCCTCCGGCGCTGAAATTTTCTTCAGGGCGGCCCGGCGATATGTTATCTTTAGCGCTATGATCGCACGACTCTTGTTGTTTGGCTTTTGCGCCGTCGGCTTGTCAGCCTGCGCCGCCTCGACGACAGCTTCACGGGGTGCGACCCTGCTCTCCGGGATGAAGGAATACCAGGGCGACATGCAGAGTCTTGGTGCCTCGCCGCTGCGCTGGCCCGACCGTCAACGGGCCGGCGGTACGCTCAAAGAAATTATTACCGTCACCGTCGGTGTTTCGCCGGAATTCTTTCGCCTGATCGACCTCGATATCCGAAGGAGAGAATTCGAGATCACCATGCGCGAAACTCACGTGCCCGCCGCGCGCATGAAGGAGATGAAGGAAGAGTTGGTCCAGATGAACGATGAGATTAGCGCCTTGAAGCCGGTGATCCGCACCCAGCTGGCGGCGATCCGGCTCGACGGTCATACGGAGCCGATGATCGAGGAAGCGGCCACCCGCGGCTTGCTGAGCCTGGCTCTCGATGAGTTTTCGCCCAACGGTGGCTCGCGTGGGCTCGATGCGCCGTCGACCAAAGTCGGCCAATACCTGGTGACGGATCTCGGCTCGTTTGCGACCGTGCGCGCTCCGGACGGTCAGAGCTTTCGCTGCGTGGTTTTCGGTATCGCCGAGGAAGGCGCGGGGATGAAATGCGAGCCGGTGAAGTGAAGGTTTCTGTTTCTCAGGGGCTATAACATCTATATTTGTAGGAGCGCGAAGAACCTCAAGGGTGACCGGAGATGCCGGTTACGAATTACTTTCGATACAGATTCTTGATAAAGCCGGATTCTTCCAGCTGCTGGAGCAGGCTGTTGTCGACCAGTTTATCGTAGGAAAGGCCTTTCGACTGTTCCTTGGGGTATTGATCGAGAATCACCTGAACCGAATCGCGGCGCACGTAGGGGACCGCTTCGAGGACATTTTCGTGCGGCTGATAGACCGGTTTGACCATTTCCACCGGCACGCGCATGCGCTTGGAGATCGCCGTGATCGCAAGCTCGGGCTTTTGTTTGGCGAGATTGATGGTCTCGACGTAGGCTTTGAGCAGATTGAGCACGGTGTCGCGGCGATTTTGCAAAAAGCTCCGCTTCACTTCGATGGCGCCCTGCAAGAATGGAATTTTCAACGCGGACAGATCAACGAGCTCTCTGAATCCCGGCCGCGGCGGCGAGCCCATGGCGGCGTCGACGATTCCTTTGTCAAGCGATGCGAAGGATTCCGGCAGGCCGCCGTGATGGAGAAATCTCACCTCGCGCTCGTCAAGTCCCGCTGATTTGAGCGCCAGCCGCGCAATCATGTGCGTTGCCGAGCCGGGCCGCGTCACGCCGATGATTTTGCCGCGCACGTCGGCCAGACTCTTGATCGGGGAATCGCGCCGGACCCAGAACGACATCACCGCGAAATTGCCTTTGGCGGCGACCAAAACGATATCACTGCCGGCCAGCACGGCGGCGATCGCGGAGGAGCCGCTGAAGGCGCCGAACTCCACCGAGCCGCTCACCAGCGCTTGCACCGGAACCGCGCCGCGGGCGTTCACGACCTTGGCGTTGAGACCGTATTTCTCGAACAGGTGCGCATCTTCGGCGAGCCAAAGCGTCGCGTTGGTGGCGGCGATCGCCTCGTAGATCAGGCTGACCGGGGTTTTCTTGTCGGTCTGGGCAAGGGCGCTCTGGCTGATCAGCAGCAGAATAACAAGAATGCGTTTCATCGACTTGCCATCTCTATTGAAATACTTCGTTGGCGATATGACGCCCCTTGGTCCAATAGACCGCCACGGTCTCTTCGCTGTAATTTTCCCGCCGCCGGACTTCTTCCAGCGTGAAGAAATCTTTCGCCGCACGGGTGCCGTATGCGAGCAGCCACTTGGTGTTGACGTCCAGGCGCCGGGTCGCCTGGCCCATCGCCTTGCCATAAACTTCCTGGCCTTCTTTGCTTAGAATCCAGTTGACGAAAACCTTGGCGGCGTTGGGGTGCGGCGAATTTTTGACCACCGACAGGCCGCCGCTGCCGCAGCTGATGTAAGTTCCCTCTTTCATTTCCGGCAGCGGCTTGATCGGCAGTCCGGCTTTCAAGAAAGGCGACAAACTATAGTAAGTGAGGCCGATGGTCATGGCGATCTTGCCTTTGGCCAGGCTGTCGCCGAGCTGGCGCTGATCGCGGGATAGCAGCATGTCTTGCGCCGACAACTTGCGCAAGAATTCCTCGCCCTTGATCCGTAGAAGAAACGCCCACGTTGCCGCGCCGCCGCCGCCGCTGCGCGGATCGAGGAAGCCGATTTTGCTTTTCCATTTGGGCAACAGCAGATCGTCGTAGGAGCGCGCCTCGTCGACTTTGGTCAACGTGGTGTTGTACCAGAAATTCTCCGATGTGTAGGCTTGAAACATGTAGACGTTGCGGCGGGCGTTGTCGAGCCATAGGTGGCCGCCGAACCAGCGTTTGGGGTCTTTGACTTCGGGTAGAACTAGCATCGGCTCAACCGGTGCGAGAATGCCGGCATTGAGCAGGTTGAACGGTGTCGAAGTGCCGCTGATCAGCAAATCGAAGTAGCGCACGCCGGCGGCGTATTCGGCGGCGATCTTGCCGGCGTTGGATGGGCCGCGGGCATTGGTGAGCTCAAGATCGATGGCTGGAAAGCGCGCTTTGAAAGCGGCGCCGAGATTTTTTCTAAGCTCGGCGCTGGCAGGAATCCCAGCCACAACCTTGCCTTCTTTATTGGCGGCTTCTAGGACTTTCTCCCACTCGCCGGTCGCCTGGGCGCGGGCGTCTCCGACGCAAGAAAACGCACCGGTGGCCAAAAGAAAATATGTCAGGACGATTAATCGGCAGAGGAACCGTTTCATAGGCACCTTTCATCGAATGGCGTCAAAGGACCGCGCCAATGTGACGCTAACGGGGGGCGCTGTCAAGAAAGCAATGACTGTCCCTCAGAGCAGGCGGAAGGAACGAGTCTTGATGATCAAAAACACCGGCAGGTTTTCACGCAGGCCGAGGCGCGCGACGGCGGGCGAAGTCAGACCGACAAAAAATTCCTCGCCGGCGGAAACCGTCAACATGGTTTCTCCGGCAAGGTTCTCGATCCTTCGAATCGTTCCCGGCAGCACATTGGTGGCGGAAATGCCGAACGGCTGCTCAGTGGCGATCAAGATATCGTCGGCGCTGACCCGGAACTGGCAGGGTGAATTGACCGGGCGCGGCGAGTAGGGAATGAACAGCTCCAGACCGGACGCGAGTCGTACTCGGGATCTGCCGGCCGCAGCGTCGGATTCGACCACGGTCGCCGTGAAAACGTTTTCGAACTGTTCGTCGGGAAGCTCCGCCATCGCGCTCGTCGAGCGCAGCGCCTCTTTGGGAACGCCTTGGGCGATGAGCTTCCCTTGACGGATCATCAACACCCAATCGGCTAGGGTGAGCACCTCGGTGAGATTGTGCGTGACGTAAATCATCGGGATGTGGAATTCGTCGCGGACGCGAGCGAGGTAGGGAAGGATTCTCTCCTTCAAGCCGATGTCGAGGGCGGCGAGCGGCTCGTCGAGCAGAAGCAAGCGCGGTTTGGATAAGATCGCCCGCGCCAGCGCGACGCGCTGGGCTTCGCCGCCGGAGAGCTGGGTGACGGGTCGATTCAAGAGGTTGGCGATCTCCAAAATCTCCAAAACATGATCAAGCTCGATGGATCGCGCCGTGTCAGCCGCGGAAGCTCGCCCAGCGCCGAAAAGAATATTGCGGCGCACCGAGAGATGGGGAAAGAGCGCGCCCTCCTGAGGCAAGTAACCGATGCCGCGGGCGCGAGCCGGTTGATCGATTCCTTGCGCCGATGAAAAGATCGCTGCGCCGCCGATCTCGATTTCGCCGGCATCCAGGTGCCGCAGGCCGGCGATGGCATCGAGCAGCGTCGTCTTCCCCGAACCCGATGGCCCAAAGATCGCCGTCACCCTGGCGTCGAAGACGGCGTCGATGTCGAGGGTAAAACTTGCCAAGCGTATACGGCATCGCAGGCGCATCTCACGCCTTTTTTCCCGGCCGGAGCAGCCACTCCGAGCTCCAGACGAATAAAAACGCCAGCGCAACCGTGATGCCGAGGAGGGTGTAAGCTTCGATGTCCTTCCCCAGCTGAACGAAATTGTAGATCGCCAGTGACAGTGTTTGGGTCTTGCCGGGAATATTTCCCGCCAGCAGGATGGTGGCGCCGAACTCGCCGAGGGCGCGCGAAAACGCGACCAGCGCGCCGGCGACGATCCCACGGTAGGCCAAGGGAATCGTGACGACGAAAAATATTCGCAGGGGCGATGCGCCAAGGGTTGCGGCGATGTGTTCCAGCCGCGGATTGATCTCGGCAAACGACGTGCGGACCGAACGAAAAAGCAGGGGAAAGGACATCACCGCCATGGCGACGAGCACGCCCTTCCATTCGAAGACGATCTCCACGCCGCGTTCATAGAGCCATTGTCCGATAGGGCTGCGGCGGCCGAAGATTTTGAGCAGGATCAACCCGGTGGAAACCGGCGGCATGACCAATGGCAGCAGGAGGATGGTTTCCAGCATGGTTTTGAGCGGCCACTCTTTACGCGCGAAGAAGTGGGCGAGCGCAACACCCAACGGCAGAATTAGCAGCGTGGCGGCGAGGGCGACGGCAACAGAAAAAAGCGTAATTTGCCAGGTCTCGACGGAAAAAATCACAAAAGCAAAAGCCTCCGTTCAATCCAGCACGATGAAGCCGTATTTCTTGAATATATTTATTGCGCTCGGACTGCGAAGGTATTTGAGAAAATCATGGGCGGCGTCTTTGCGCTTGGAATCTCTCACAATCGCCACCGGATAAATAATCTTGGGTCCATTGATCAGCGGGACCGCAAAATCGATCTTCACTTTCTTGGAGATGGCAGCATCGGTTTTGTAAACGAAGCCGGCTTCGACGTTGCCGGATTCGACTGCGGCGAGAGTGGCCCGGACATCCTGCACCGGCACAATCTTCGACTTAATCTGATTCCACAAGCCCTCGTCGACGAGATACTTGCGGCTATAGACGCCGACGGGGACGCTGGAGGGTTCGGCGAGCGCTATTTTCTTGACGGTCGCTTTCAATAAGTCCTTGGGCGTCTCGAGCATGAGTTTGGAATCCGCCGGCGCGATGATCACCAACTGATTCGACAGCAAGTTTTTTTGCGTGCCGGGTTGCAGCCGGCCTTTTTTGTCGAGACTGTCCATCTGCGGCAGATCGGCTGAGATAAATAGATCCACCGGCGCGCCCTGATCGATTTGCCGCGCCAGTCCGCTGGACGGTCCGAAATTGAAGTTCACGTTATGTTTGGATTGCGGCTGGTATGCGCGCCCGATTTCCTTCAACGCATCGGTGAGGCTCGCCGCTGCGGAGACCAAGATTTCATCGGCACGCGCCGTCTTCGGAATGGCCGCTGTTACAACCGTCAGTATGACCAGACCCGCGGCTGCGATTCGTCGGGCCCGGTTCAACCCAGTATCTCTCCGTGACATGTGAGGCAGACCATCCGAGGGAATCATCGGTGCAGGTCGACGATCTTCCCGGTCTCGCGGGTGTCGTAACCGCCCAGAGCTTCGAGCTCGGTGCGAAAGGCTTTGCCGACGATGAGATCGAGGAAATTTCTCACCGCCGCCAGCGATTGATAATGCGCTCTCGGAATCACCAGATCGTAGCGCTCGCGCTGGAGTGGAATAAAATCGAGACCGCAGATTGCCGCTGCGGAGCGCACGCCGACGCCGGCGTCCACCAGGCCGGCTTTGATTCGCGCGGCCACCTCGAAGTGGGATAAAACCTCGTCGCCGTAACCTTTCAATTTTGCGGTTGGTAAGCCGGCGGATCGAAGCTCGCGGTCGATCAGAAGCCGCGCACCGGAGCCCTTCTCTCGGTTGATTATTTTTACTTTCGGGTGACCGAGGTCGGAAGCACCGTGGATTTGTTTTGGGTTGCCCGGACGGACGATAAGTCCTTGCTCCCAGTGGGCGAAGGTGATGACGGTACAATCCAAGCCGCCTAGAGCGCGCTTGAGATAGGCCGATTTCGCGTCCCCCCTATGCCCATCCGCCAAATGGACGCCGGCGACGTGAACTTCACCGCGTTTGAGCGCGGCGAGGGCGAGGCTGTTGCCCATGAGATGCGGCGCAAGATGATTCCGGCCGTGTAGGCGCAAGTGATCCGCAGCGAGGAACATTGCCGGGTCGCAGCCGCCGATGGCAGCTTGGCGGCTAATCACTTCGCGCTCCTTGAGAAGTTTAACTTTGACCGACTTCTTCCGGAGGTCGGCTCCGAGGATCAAACCGTCGGCGCAGGCCGTGAGGCTGGTCAATTCGCCCAATCCCTCGAGCGGGCGCACCAGTAAGCGGCCACTGACTTGGCTTATTTGCGCACGGACCTGGCGGTTGCCTTTCGGCATGACACCGAGCAATTCACCTTCAACGATTTCGCCCTCAGTCTTGAGGCTGAAAAGGTCCTCTACCCGGCAGTCGAGTGCCCGAGCCAGTTGCAGCGCAACCGAGGTGGCGGGGGAATATTGACCGGTCTCCACCGCAGCGACCGCTTGGCGGGTGATTCCCGCCATGACGGCGAGCTGTTTTTGCGACAAACCGGCTGCCTGGCGTTGCTCCTTTAAACGGTTGTCGAATTCAAGTCGTTTGACTGAAGCCATAATACCTAACATTCAGTTAGGTATCATAGCTCCTGTGGGGGAACAAGAGATACGATTCAGGCAGCTCGAGCGGTTCATCGTCTCAGCGAGGGCCGGTTAGTTTCGTCTTTAGATGGAGTTTGCCCGAATTATGAACCGAGGCCGAGTTTGGAGTGGCCGTCATGAGCCGGATGGGTGGTCCGAGTTTCGGAACCGGGTTTCAGGCAAAAGCTGCCGAAGAAAACGCGCGTGATTCAGGCGGCGTTAGCGTTCGGATCGAGTCGCGTTGACGCCGCCGGGAATTTTGAATCGGCGCCAGTAGCGGCTCCAGTCGCAGCCACAGGCTTTGCAGTGCCACTCGGCCAAGCCTTCCCACTCTTCGCGGTCGGCGCGGATCGCCTTGCCGAGGCCGATAAGCTTCTGCGCGGCGCGTGTCGGAATACCGTGGATGATCGGCACCACCGTCGTAGCGGCGCATTCAGGGCAGGCCGGAATGCGCTTCCTCCGCGCGGCTTTTTTCTTTGTGATTTTCATGAGAGGACGTTGCGTTCGTAATAAGCGTGTCGACGACACGGCGGAACTCACAGCGTTTTGCGCACTTCCTTGGCGACTTCCACGAGGAATTTCGCCTTGGCGTCGGCCAGCTCTCGGCTAATCGTCATCAGGCCGCAGTCGGGCGCCAACCACAAATTCTTTGGCTCGACGTATTTCAGCGCCGCGCGCACACGCGCGACGACTTTCTCAACGGGCGGCACCGGTGTGTCACTCGGGTCGACGCAGCCGAACATCACGATCCGCCCTTTAGCAGAGGCGAGGACGGCGGGATCGTAACCGCTGCGGGCGAACTCGACGCCGAAGCCACCGATCCTGGTTTTCATCAATTCCTGCAGTAACTCGGGATATTCAAATTCGTGCTGCATCCCGGCGCCGCCGGGGTAACCGTAACAGAGATGAACCACCGTCGGGACGTGGATGCCTTCGAGGCAGCGGTCGAGGGCTTTGGCGCCGTAGGCGAATACTTTCTCGTGATAGCGCGTCATTGCCGGCTCGTCGATCTCCAGCACGTCGCAACCCGCCGCCTGCAAATCGCGCAGTTCCTCGTTGAGCGCCGCCGCTACATCCATCGCTAGGGCCGCCTCGTCTTTGTAAAATTCATCGAGGGTGCTGTCGACCACCGTCATCGGCCCCGGCACGTCCATCTTGATCGGTTTGGCGGTCTGCGCCTTGGCGAAACGAAGATCTTCGACGATGGCGGGGGCGCGTCTTGTGATCTTGCCGATCACGCGCGGCACCGGGCGCGGCTGCTCGCGGCGGCGATAGATCCGTTTTACCGCCTCGTGCTCGAGATCGACGCCTTCGAAGGCGTCGAGAATATGGTTGATAAACCCGGTTCTGCGCTGTTCTCCGTCAGAAAGCAGGTCCAGCCCTATCCGTTCCTGATTATGGATGCTCAACGCAGTAGCGTCGTCCTGAGCTTGCTTGAGCTCTGCGCCTTCAAGGCGAAAGGTAGCGCGGCTGCGGTCCACCTGCGCGAGCCAGGTGGGACGCGGAAAACTGCCGATGGTCGTAGCGGCGATGAGCGGGAGATTCATAAATTTGCCTCTTGGGGATTCCCTTTGGCTATATATCCGCGACAGGCGAAACACAAGTTTGGAATGAGGCAGGACTATGTTCGAGGATCGTGTATCGAAGATCGCTGCACGATTGGGTGCATGATGGGCCGCGGCGCGGAATCTCTCAAGCCAAAATCGAAAATCGAAAATCCAAAAAGGCCTGTTGGTTGACAGGCAAGTAGTTTCGGAATACGTCGAAGGAAAGTTTGTGTAAAGGAGATCTTTTGAAGTGAGCTACGACGATCGCAGCGTGAAGCCGATGAGCGCGAGCTTGATGCGCGCGCGGATTGCAACCAAGATTCTCGCCGGGCTGTACGAGGATGTGCCGACGATGCTGACCAGCGCCATTCGTCTGATGGTGGAGTTGCCCGGGGGATCGGCGCATGCGGGCCCGCCGTATCCCTTCGCCATCGGCGTCAGCCCCGCATGGTGCAGCGGTTTGAACGGCGCCAAGCTGGTCACGAGCGGCAAGCTCGATCTAGTCTGGCTCAATCCGTCGATTATTCCTTCCATGGCTGTGCGCGGCGTCGGACCATTTCGCAAAGCGCAGCCGCTGCGCGCTCTGGCCGTATTTCCCTCCTGGGATCGTTTGGTCATCGCCGTGTCGCCGCGGCTCGGGGTGCGCTCGATGGAGGAATTGATCGCCAAGAAACCGAAAATGAACGTGTCGATTGCGGTCAATGATTGCGTAGATTTTGCGATCAAGTATTTGCTCAAAGCCCATGGTATCTCGCAGAGGGATTTTATCGCCTGGGGCGGGACGGTGGACGAAGTCGTGCGGCCGAGCAATCCGCACCGCAGGGAAGGCATCGTGTCCGGTACCCTCGACATGGTGATTGACGAGGGCATGGATTCCTGGGGCGACGTGGCAGTAGAGCATGGCATGGTTTTTCTGTCCTATTCGGAAAAGGTTTTGCGCAGGCTGGAAAAATTCGGCTTCCAGCGCGCGCGCCTTGACCATGGCCGGGTTGCGGGTATCAACGATCCGACCACTGTGGTCGATTTCAGCGGCTGGCCGATCGTGGTGCATGAAAAATTTCCCGAGCCGTTGGCGTATCACATCGCCGGCGTCCTGGATAAGATCCGCGAAAAAATTCCGTACGATGCGCCGGAGACGCCGTCGATGCGGCAACTCTGCACCAACACTGAAGCCGGCCCGCTCGATTTTCCGCTCCATCCCGGGGCGGAAAAATATTATCGAGAGAAAGGATATCTGTAGAATAAACCGCGCTCGTCAACTTTCGGCCCGATTCTAATAGCGCGATCGCTTTTTTTCGGCAGGGCCGCGAGCCTGCTCGTCGGCGTACGCGAACGCCTATGTAGTCCGGCGATCACTGAATGGTTGATCTCCGCCGACTATGCGGCGGAAACCAGCAGTTTTTCGGTTTCGCTCCGAGGGTGAATAACGCGGTCCTGGGAGCCGAAAAGAGCGTTGCGTAACGACTCACTTAAACGAGTTGTTCAAAACCGTTGCCAGCCGCACACCGGCTTTGGACAGCTGCTCGCGCACGACCGTTAGAGCGCGCCGATCGTAACCGGCGTCGAAGCGAACTCCTTGGGCGCCTTTATCGTCGGTAAATCGCTTCAGACCGGTAAAATTATAAGCGACAGTTTTCGCCTGCCTGAAAGATTCTCTCGCCCAGGCCGTCGGCGTACCCTTCGACCATTGGTTGGCGTTCTCTTTGATGATTCGCTTGCTGAGAGACGCTCCAATAGTTCGCGGATCGCCGCCGAGACGCTGCACGAGCGGATTATCCCAGTAGGCGTGGAGATTGGTCGTTGCGCTGGGATCCCCATAGAGCACCGGCACCTCGTTGCCGCCGCGATCTTGGTTGTCTGCGGAGTGCAGCGGTTGGTGCAGGTCGCCAATGAGATGCAAGAGAAATTTGAGGGCGAGAATTGTTTCAGCCTTGCTGGTCGAAGAATTACGCAGCTCTGTCATAAATTGATCGATCTTATCGACCACGCAGGTGCTCGACGGGCCAGCGCTTGCGGCGATGCCATGCGGCAGCTTCGGATGATGGTTGCAGGCCGAGTCGATATCGCCGGTTGCAAGCTCAATGTCAACGAAATGCCAGTTGCGCGTCGCTTCATAACGGATTCGGGTCGTGTGCCGATCTGAGTCGCGGTATTTGTCTGCCCAAGTGGTGCGACTGACAAAGTCCGCCGCAGTCAAACTGTCCTTGTCCGTGGCGAGTAGCGCGTCGATCTTTTTTCGGACCGGCGGCATTAGCCGCGCATAAGCGATGACGCCGATAATCTCGTGCCCTTGATCGCCCCAGGCAAAGAGCG
>JBLMXG010000279.1:0-3337 GCA_050257635.1 Chloroflexota bacterium | reverse complement strand
CCGGTGGCGAAGGACAAGAAGGTGAACTGGTTTTACCGGGGATTCAACCGGGCGTACGAGGCGGTGGAGCGGCGCTACATGGGTCTCGTCAAGTGGATGGTGCGCCGCCCGCGCTCCATGGCCTGCCTGTTTCTGATTGTGGTCGGTGCCACTCTGGTGATTTTTGCGCGCCATCCGACGGCATTTCTTCCCACCGAAGACCAGGGATACTGTGTGCTGGTGGCGCAACTTCCTGCCGGGGCTTCACAGCTCCGGGTGCGCGAAGTCTCGGCGGCCATCGACGCCGTTCTCAAGAAAGTTCCCGGAGTGAAGGGATGGATTACCAGCGGCGGATTCTCCGAACTCGATTCAGCCAATCTCTCGAACGTCGTTACCAAGTACGTCATGTACGAGGACTGGAACAAGCGAGCGGCAGAGCTGTCGCAGAACGCGATCGTCGCTGAGTTGCGGAAGCGGCTTCAGTCGATCCGCAAGGCGCAGTTTGATGTTCTGATCCCGCCGCCAATACCGGGACTGGGACAGGCAGGCGGTTTCCAAATGATGGTCGAGGATCGTGCCGGGATCGGTCTGGCCCCACTGGAAAAAACAGTGCAGCAAATGGCGCTGGCGGCCGATCGGGAAGCCGGGCTGCGTGGTATCACGACAACTTTCAACTCGAGAAGCCCGCAACTTCACCTCACGATCGACCGCACTATGGCCGAATCGCTGGGCGTTACGATCGACGACGTTTTTCAGACGCTGCAGACCAGCCTCGGATCGACCTACGTTAACCTGTTCAACAAGTTTAATCAGAGCTTCCAAGTTCGTATGCAGGCTGACGCGGATTACCGCAAGCAGTTCACTGATATCGCCAATCTGTACGTTGCCAATCGGTCCAGACAGATGGTGCCGCTCGGCGCATTGCTAAAAGTGCGCCGGGTGCTCGGATCGGAGCTCATTACTCGCTACAACCTTTATCCTGCGGCTTCCCTTATTGGCAGGCCAGCCTCCGGGTTCAGCTCCGGCGAAGCGCTCGCGATAATGGAGCGAATCGCAAAAGATAATATGCCGTTGAACACAGGCTATGACTGGACCGGGATTTCCTATCAGGAGAAACTGATCGGCAATCAAGCCTACTTCATTTTCGCTTTGTCCATCACGCTCGTTTTTCTGGTGCTCGCGGCGCAATACGAAAGCTGGACCGATCCCGCTGCCGTCGTCCTCACCGTACCGATGGCCCTCGTCGGGGTCATCACCGCCCTCATCAGTCGCGGCTTGCCCAGCGATCTTTACACCCAGATCGGTCTCGTGCTGATGATTGCGCTTGCCGCCAAGAACGCGATCCTGATCGTGGAGTTCGCGCGCACGCTCAAAGCCGAAGGAATGCCGACCGTGGATGCGGCGGTGGAAGCGACGCACCGGCGCTTTCGGCCCATCCTTATGACTTCGATAGCGTTTATCTTGGGCGTCGTGCCGCTCATGACGGCTTCCGGCGCCGGGGCCGCGAGCCAGCAATCTCTCGGCACCGTAGTGTTCGGCGGTATGCTCGCTTCCACGCTATTGGCGATACCCTTTGTGTCGGTCTTCTACATTGTGATGGAAAGTTTTAGCGAACGGCGACGAGTGCGGAAAGAAGTTAATGCTGCGCATCCAGAACTCGCCGCTCACAAAGTGGCGCACTGAAGAACTCTATTCGGCATGTCTAAATTTTTCATTGAGCGACCTGTCCTCGCTAACGTCATCGCCATCGTCACAATCCTGCTGGGCGCCGTCTGCCTGTACAATCTGCCGGTCGCCCAATATCCGCAAATCGTGCCACCAACGATTCAAGTGAGTACAAGTTATGCGGGCGCGAGCGCCGACGTGGTGGCGACCACGGTGGGCATTCCCATCGAGCAAAGCGTCAACGGTGTTGAAAATTCGATCTACATGCAGTCCACCAGCGGCAGCGATGGCACGTATACTCTCACGGTTACTTTCACGATCGGAACGGACCTGAACCAGGCCGTGGCGCTGGTGCAGAACGCGGTGAACAGCGCGTTGCCTCAACTGCCGCAACCCGTCCGGGCGCAAGGGATCAACGTCAGGAAGGTGAGCACCAACATTCTGTTGATCGCAAGCTTATACTCGGACGACAATCGCTTCGATGAAACCTTTTTGAGTAACTATGCGATCATCAATTTACAGAGTCCCCTCGCCCGTTTGCCGGGTGTCGGACAAGTGACAGTCTTCGGCGCCGGCCCCTACAGCATGCGCGTGTGGCTCGATCCCGACAAACTCAAGACCTACGAACTTACGGTTCTCGAAGTCCAAAAGGCGATCCAGAAGCAAAACACGCAAGTGGCGTCGGGACAGATCGGCGGGCCGCCGGCGGCAGCGAATCAGCTATTCCAATTCACCGTCAATACTCTCGGACGCTTGTCGGATGTGGAAGAGTTCGAGAACATCATCGTCAAGGCCCAAGCTGCTTCAACCGAGAGCCAGCAGACGCAGACCGGCAAAACCAATCAAACCGCCGCCATCGTGCGCATCAAAGACATCGCGAAGGTGGAGCTCAGCCAACAACAGTACACGGTGTTCTCCGGTCTCAACGGCAAGAGAACGGCGCACATCGCTGTTTTTGCTCTTCCGGGTGCGAACGCGCTCGACGTTGCAGCCGAAACGCGCGCCTTGATGACACAGATGAGCAAAACCTTCCCATCAGGTCTTAAATACGTGACGCTCTACGATACGACCCTCTTCATCAATCAGTCGGTCCATGCGGTGTTCGAAACTCTGATCGAGGCGGGGATTTTGGTGCTGGTGGTGATCATGCTGTTTCTGCAGGATTTCCGCGCCATGTTAGTTCCGGCGACCACGGTGCCGGTGACGATCATTGGCGCGTTCGCCGCCATGGCGCTGCTCGGTTTCACGGTAAATCTGATGACGCTGTTTGCCCTGATCCTGGCCATCGGCATTGTCGTGGATGACGCCATCGTGATTGTCGAGAACACCTCGCGGTATATCGAGCAAGGCTGGACTCCCAAGGATGCGGCGATCAAGGCGATGGGGGAGCTGACCGGGCCGGTGCTGGGGATCACGTTGGTATTGACCGCAGTGTTTCTGCCGGCGTCGTTTTTACCTGGGATTACGGGGCAGATGTTTCGCCAGTTTGCGTTGGTGATAGCGGCGACGGCGATCATCAGCGCGATCAACGCGCTGACGCTCAAGCCGACGCAGTGCGCGCTGTATTTGCGGCCGGTGGCGAAGGACAAGAAGGTGAACTGGTTTTACCGGGGATTCAACCGGGCGTACGAGGCGGTGGAGCGGCGCTACATGGGTCTCGTCAAGTGGATGGTGCGCCGCCCGCGCTCCATGG
>JBLMXG010000278.1:0-7140 GCA_050257635.1 Chloroflexota bacterium | reverse complement strand
GAGCCATTCTGCCTTGATGCTTACACGGCCTTCCTTCCCCACTTTCTCTCCCCCTCCATCTTTTGGCATATCCATCCTCCTTCTTTAGATATGCCTCACACACAGAATTTCTGAAACCTCCACGTTTTCTTGTGAATCTGCAATCGCATTTCGGAAATTGCCCAACTTTTCCCGTTGGTGGCTAAAAATGGGAAAATCGACAGCGCACGAGCACATCGTTCAATAGCTACCTACGGCAGCACGTAATAACCTACCGCATAAATTTCACCGTCTCTTCAGGCACGCCTTATTAATGTCCATTCCCGATGCCGGCTCGAATCCAGTGACCTTCGTAATCCTCAGAGTGAACATCCTACTCTCCACGTGCCGCAGGGTTTTCAATTACCCGGGTGCCGAAGTTGCAATTAGGAACGTAAGAGCGGAGCGAACCCCGGGCTGTAGGCTCGACTGCGGAATCCGGGGCCACCACTCGTTCACACTTTGTGAGCCGCGCGCCGCATTTCCCGACTCCTCCAGACATCTAGGATGGCAGGATAGACGAGCAGCTCCAGCGCAAAAGAAGTGATGACCCCACCGATCATCGGCGCGGCGATTCGTTTCATCACGTCGGCCCCGGCGCCATGGCTCCACATGATGGGCAGCAAGCCCATCAGGATCGCCATGATCGTCATTACCTTCTGCCGGATCCGCTTCACCGCGCCTTCAATAATAGCTTTGTGGAGATACTTAATCGTTTGCATGCGTCCCTCACTGCGCCATTTCTCATACGCGTGCTCCAAATAGAGTAGCATGAGGACGCCGGGTTCGGCGTCCATGCCGGCAGAGCGATGATTGCAACCCAGACCGCGACGCTCGGTTGTACCAAGGAGATATAGCCACCACATAGCACCCATCATCGAGAAATCCGCGGCCAAACCTCATTTACTACCCGCAGAGCGGGTAGTATGAGGAACCCCCTTATAAGGGGGCATTGGCCCTGCCAAGTGTTCATCCTAGTAGTTGAGTTGAATCTGCTCTTCTTTTTTCTCGTGTTCTTCCTGCGTGCGAATGTATTCGCGCACCATCGCCTCATCCAACCCCACCGTGCTCACGCAGTACCCTCGGGCCCAAAAATGCAGCCCCACGAAATTGCGTTGGCGACCGTATTTCTGGTGAATCATGATGGCGGCCTTACCCTTGAGCTTCCCCACCGCGTTCGCCACGCTGTACTTCGGGGGGATTCCCAAGCACATCTGAACATGATCACTCATCACATGCCCCTACACCAACTCAATCCCAAACCGCCGACACAGTTCCTTGAATATCTCCCCAACCTCACGCCGGATCGTTCCAAACTTTGATTTCCTTCGGTACTTCGGTACGATCACGATGTGGTACCGACAGTACCCCTTGACATGAGATTGGCTTTGCCATTCTCTCATTTCGATCTCTCCTCTCTTTCTGGACTTGGCAGGCCCAGGGGAGAGGAGAAATCTTTGTGCCTCTCAGATCAATTCCTGCACACGGCTTAGCCTCTGTTTTTCGCACCGCCATAGGCGGTGGATTAGCTGTTAGAGTTATAGCGGGCAATTTCGTGCCGCTTCAAATCAAGGTCAAAACGGCACTGCTCTTGGCGAATATTAAGTTCAGGACTAAAGTAGGGTATCTATTGGCGTGCAGTCCCACGGTTTTCAATAATGCTTGTTGCAGCAAACAATTCTCGCCCCATCGGCATGATCAATCAGGTGCATGGGCCGGTGGTCGATATTGCCTGCGACATCCTGCCGCCGCTGCATCAGGCCTTGGTAAGCCGGCTCGATCACGAAACTTACACCTTCGAAGTGCACCAGCATCTCGACGAAACCCATGTCCGCGCGATTACCTTGCATCGCACCGCCGGTTTGCGCCGGGGTATGGCGGTGTATGACACCGGCTCCTCCCTGCACGTCCCGGTTTCCGCCCAGTGCCTCGGCCGCCTGGTCAATCTGTTCGGCGAGCCGCTCGATGGCGAGCTGCCGTTCGCTGCCGAAGGCTATCGCAATATCATGGCGCCGCCGAGCCCGTTACGGGACGCAAAGGCGGCCACCGAGGTGCTTGAAACCGGCATCAAAGTCGTCGATCTTCTGTGTCCCTTCGTTCGCGGCGGCAAAACCGGACTGTTCGGCGGAGCCGGCGTGGGCAAGACGGTTTTGATCATGGAATTTATGCACGCGGTGGAGAAGTTGCACAAGGGGGTTTCGGTCTTCGCCGGCGTCGGCGAGCGGATTCGCGAAGGCCACGAGCTCTGGCGCGAAATGCAGAACGCCGGCGTGATGGCGAACGCCCTGATGGTCTTCGGCCAGATGGACGAATCGCCGGGAGTGCGCTTTCGCGTCGGCATGGCCGCGCTGAGCTACGCTGAATACCTGCGCGATACCACCGGGCGAGAAGTGCTTTTCCTGATGGATAATGCTTACCGTTTCGTTCAGGCGGGGAGCGAAATCTCCGGGCTGTTGGGGCGCATGCCTGCGACGGTGGGGTATCAACCGACGTTGGCCAGCGAAGTCGGAGAGCTCGAAGAGCGAATTATTTCGACCCGCAGCGGCGACATTACCGCGGTGCAAGCCGTCTATGTGCCGGCCGATGACATGACCGACCCTGCGGTGAGCGCCATCCTCAACCATCTCGACACCCAGGTGATCTTATCGAGGGCGCAAGCGGCGAAAGGCATTTATCCGGCAGTCGATCCCTTGCAGTCCTCGAGCAAGTTGATGGACCGCCGAGTGCTCGGACCGCGGCACTATGACGTCGCCGAGAGAGTGCGCGAGCATCTGGCACGCTACCGCGAGTTGGAGGACATCATCGCCATGCTCGGGATTGAAGAATTATCGCCCGCCGATCGCCAAATTGTGCTGCGCGCTCGCAAATTGCAGCGCTATCTCACCCAGCCGTTTTATGTCGTTGGCGAGCACACCGGCCTCCCGGGCGTGTCGGTGCCCCTGGAGGACACCGTCAGAGACTGCGAAGCTTTCATCAGTGGCGTTTTTGACGATCTGACCGAGGAGCAGTGCTATATGCGCGGCAGTATGCGGAGGGGCTCGCGATGAGCACATTCGTTATGCATCTCCAGAGCGCCACTCAGTACGAGCGCGTCGACGGTGTCACGAGTTTTATCGGTGAGGATGACTCGGGGAGCTTCGGGATTCTTGCGGGACATGCCCGTGCCATGACGGTGCTCTCCTTCGGTCTGGCGCGTTTTCGCGTCGGCATTCTCCCGTGGGAATATTTGGCGCTTCCCGGCGGCCTCGCCTATTTTACCGACGGCCAACTTTATCTGAGCAGCCGACGATATGTGCGCGGCGAAGACTACGACGGTTTGAGCGCTGCGCTGCGGAGCGAGCTGCGCGCCGAAGAAGAGACCTTGCGCGGGGTGAAGCAGAGCATGCGCCGGCTCGAAGAAGAAATGTTCAAGCGGTTGTGGAAAATCGGCAGACGCGGAGAATTGCCAGGATGACCGGCGACCGGCGATTGGCAGATAAAAAGCTCGAGGAGCGCGTCGAAAAACAGGCGCAGCGAATCAAGCGGGCGGAAAGCGAAAGGCGAACCCTGCTCGGGCAAACCGTTTATCTCGGAACCCTGGGACTCATGTTTGTCTTGCCCGTGATCGGTGGAGCCTATCTCGGCCAATGGCTCGATAGTTTGTCGGCCGGATTTGAAGTGCGCTGGACCGTAAGCATGATCATGCTGGGGGTTGTGATCGGCGGGATCAACGTCTACTTGTTCGTGCGGGAATGATCATGACGAGCAATCAGCAGGTCGAGACCGTGCTGCTTAATCTCGGGCCGTTGCCGATTAGCGAGACGGTCGTCACGACCTGGGCAGTCATGCTCTGCTTGCTGATCGTCTGCTGGCTTTCGGCGCGCCGGCTCGTGCTCGAGCCCGGAGGCTGGCAAGTCGTTCTCGAGGGCATGATCGGCGCAATCCAAGACGCCATCGAAGCGGTGTTGCCAGAGTGCGCACTCACTGTCTTGCCGTTTGTCGCCTCGCTTTGGATATTTCTCGTGTTCGCGAATTTGATCGGCATCGTTCCGGGCTTGCATAGTCCGACGGCCGACTTATCGACCACGTCGGCATTGGCGCTGCTGGTTTTTCTTTCGGTGCATTGGTACGGCATTCGGATCCACGGGCTGCGACAGTATGTGCGCCATTACGTCGAGCCCAATCCGATTCTCTTGCCCTTTCATATCGTCAGCGAGATCTCGCGCACGATCGCTCTAGCCGTGCGTCTGTTCGGAAATATATTCAGCCTGGAGATGGCGGCGCTGCTGATTCTGCTGGTGGCGGGTTTTCTGGTGCCAGTGCCGGTATTGCTGCTGCACATCGTCGAAGCGCTGGTGCAAGCCTACATTTTCGGCATGCTGGCGTTGATTTATATCGCCGGCGGCATTGAATCCTTAGAGATGAAGAGAACGAAAGAATAAGGAGCCACCCATGCAGGACATGACCTGGTTTACCCTAGCCTCGACCGTCGCCGCGGCCGTGGCCATTGCCCTCGGCGCGATGTTCCCGGCGGTGGCCATGGGCCGGGCCATCGTACAGGCCCTCGATGCGCTGGCGCGCCAGCCCGAGGCGGAAAAGTCGATTACCCGGACACTGTTCATCGGTCTGGCCATGATCGAGTCTTTGGCCATCTACGTGCTCGTGATTGTGCTGATCATCCTGTTTCGCAATCCGCTGCTGCAATATCTGGTCAAATAGGAGACGCAGTGGAACTGAGCTGGCCGACATTCTTTCTCGAGATCGTCAATTTCCTGGTTCTCGTCTGGATCCTCAAACGGTTTTTATACAAGCCGGTCTTGGCGGCGATTGCTCAGAGAAAGGCAAGCATTGAAAAAGAGCTGGCGGATGCCCAAGCGCGGCAGAGCGAGGCCGAGGCGCTCGAACGGCAATCCCAAAAACGCTTGGCCGATTGGGAAGCTGAAAAAGAGAAATTACGCGCCGGGCTCGCTGAAGAGATCGCCGCTCGGCGCACCCAGATGCTCGCGGCACTCGACAACTCGCTCAAGCAGGAGCGCGATAAAGCCCGCGTTTTGGAAGAACGCCGCTTGAGCGACCTGCGCAGCAATGCCGAAGCCGCCGGCATCGCCGCCGGCGTGCAATTCACAGCCCGCCTGCTCGATCGCGCCTCCGGTCCGGAACTCGAAGCCAAGCTCATTGCCCTGACCCTGGAAGATATCGAGGCGTTGCCGGGCGATCAGATCGAAAAATTACGGACGGCCTGCCGGCAAGCCGGACTACAGATCAGAGTGACCAGCGCTTACGCCATCAGGACGGAACAGCGCGGTGCGATCCAGCAAGCGCTTAAAAATTTGACTCAGGACACCGCTTCTGTGTGGTTTGCCGAGGAAAATCGATTGCGCGCGGGGCTTCGAATCAGCATCGGTCCCTGGGTGCTGCGCGCGAATATCGTCGACGAGCTGGAATTTTTTGCTCACGGAATCTCCCATGAACGAGTCGATTGATCGGTTTTCCACGACTCCGGTGCAGGCGCGTTGGCTGGAGCCCTATCGGTTTTCCTTGCGGGTCACGGAGCAGGGCACCATCATTTCCATCGGCGACGGCATTGCGCGCGTTAAAGGTCTCCCGTCGGCGGCGATGGAGGATATCCTTGAATTCGAAGACGGCAGCCGCGCTGTGGTGTTCGCGCTGGAACCGGATGTCCTGAGCGCGATTCTTTTGGCCCAGGGCGAGAAGCTGACGGCGGGGTCGGCAGCTTATCTGTCGCGCCGGCGTTTGACCATTTCTGTCGGGGACGAGCTACTCGGCCGGGTGATCGACCCGCTTGGCGTGCCGCTTGACGGTGGCGCGGCGCCGGAATGCACCGCTCGCCGCGAGCTGGAAACACTCTCGCCGCCGATCATTCACCGTGAATTCGTCAACGAGCCTCTTTATACCGGAAACAAGGTTGTCGACACCTTGATCCCCATCGGCAAGGGCCAGCGCCAGTTGCTCATCGGCGATAACGGCCTGGGCAAGAGCTCGTTGGCGCTCGACACCGTCATCAATCAAAAAGACCAGAACGTCCTGTGCGTTTACGTGTTGATCGGCCAGAAGCGCTCATCGGTCGTCGGCACCATCGCCACGTTGCGCGATGCGGGCGCCCTCGATCACACGGCGATCGTGGTGGCGGAGGCGACCGCGACTCCCGCTCTCCAATATCTGGCGCCGTTCGCGGGCTGTGCCGTGGCAGAGGCCTGGATGGCTCAGGGCAAAGATACCTTGATCGTTTACGACGATCTGACGGCCCACGCGCTGGCTTACCGCGAATTGTCTCTGCTACTGCGCCGGCCGCCGGGACGCGAGGCCTTTCCAGGCGATATCTTTTACTTGCACTCCCGGCTGCTCGAGCGCTCGACGCGTCTGGCTCCGAGCCAAGGCGGCGGCAGCATGACTGCCCTGCCCATTATCGAGACCCGCGGCGGCGAGATCGCCAGTTACATTCCGACCAACTTGATTTCGATCACCGACGGCCAGATCTATTTTGATGCGGCCTTATTCGCGAGCGGTTTTTTGCCGGCCATCGACGTCACGAAATCGGTGTCGCGCATCGGCGGCAAGGCGCAAGACCGGAACATTGCCCGCGAAGCCGGCCACATGAAGCTTGATTATTTGCAGTTTCTCGAGCTGGAGGTCTTTACCCGCTTCGGCGCGCGCTTGGAGGCTTCCATTGAGGCTAAAATCCGGCGCGGCCGCATTCTCCGCGAAGTGCTCAAACAAGATCGCCTTGCGCCGGTGACCGCGCCATCCCACATGGCGTGGATGGTTGCCTACAACGAGGGACTCCTCGACCGCATGGCGGTTGATGACATGGCGCCGAGGCTGCGGAGCCTGGAAGACGAGGTGCGCAAAGCGGGGCTGACGCTGCAGAGCAAGCGCGACGAGTGGAAGCAACTGGTAGCCGGCGCCCTTGGAACTCCCGCCGAAACGGAGGCTCCGTGAGTTCCGCCGGGCGCAGAAGCGTTGGCGTTGCGCGACACGGCGAGCCCCGTCGCGGGGCGGCAGGTCGCCGATGAGCGGCCGACGCGACATTGAGATACGCCTGGGCAGCCTCAACGAAATCAAAGAGATCATGAACGCGATGAAAAATCTCTCTTTGATGGAGGTGCACAAGCTTACCCGATT
>JBLMXG010000277.1:0-5846 GCA_050257635.1 Chloroflexota bacterium | reverse complement strand
GTTTACAACATGGCTTCTACTGAAAATTGCCCTAAGCGGGTGAACGGCCCGGCCGTTCTAACGCAGCTTCTGCGCCAAAATACCGGCGCGAAAAGAGGGCTCGCGGCCGTCGGTGAACTTTCCCTCGCGGTAAAGCAGCACGCGAAAGCTGCTGAAGGCGTTCAGGAGCTCATTATGTCCGAGGAGATAGTCGGGGTTTTTCGGATGGCCGATCGTTTGCTGGTCGATCAAATAGGTCTCAAAGATCACAAAGCCGCCGGGCTTCACGGCTGCCTTGATCTGGGGCAGGAGGGCACGTTGAAGGTAGTTGATATCGACGATGAGATCGTAATCGGACCCGGGCAGTCCTTCTTTTTCGAGATCGATTTCCAGCCAATCGATTTTTAGTTTTCTCTCCTCGGCACGGCGCCGCCCTTCGCTGAGCGCGACC
Organism: Chloroflexota bacterium; assembly: GCA_050257635.1. Lineage (GTDB taxonomy): Bacteria > Desulfobacterota > Binatia > UBA9968 > UBA9968 > DP-20. Next base: position 5,416 of record JBLMXG010000277.1, on the reverse strand, counting down.
GCCGAGACGTCGAGCGCCGTGACATCGAATCCTCGCGCCGCCAGAAACAGCGCGTTGCGCCCTTTGCCGCAGGCGATATCCAGCGCCCGTCCGGCGGGAATTTGCCAGTGCTCGCCGGCGAAAATCTCCCGCAGAAAGCCCGATGCCTCTTCCGGCCCGGAAGACTCGGCGTGTTGCCGATCCCATCGAAGCCGATCATCCGCCGACATCGTCCATTTCCGTTCAATCCGACGCCGCGGTTATGACACGGCGCGCGCCAACGTCAAGACATAAACCAGCTTGGCGCCATTTTTCTTGAGCGTGCGGCTGCATTCGTTTACCGTCGCGCCGGAGGTGTAGACATCGTCGATGAGCAGGATATTTTTGTTTTCGACCGATCGGCCGGGAGCGAGCGCGAAGGCGCCGCGCACGTTGCGCCGGCGCTCTTCTTCATTCAGCTGGGTTTGCGGCGGCGTTTCTTTGATGCGCCGAAGCAGCAACGGATCCATGGGAACGCCGTAAGCGCGGCTGAGCTGCCGCGCCAGCAACACCGATTGGTTGAAACCGCGCCAGCGCAGCCGTCTGGGGTGAAGCGGCACGGGTAGGATCAGATCGGGCACCCACGATGCAAGGCAATCCCGGCAACCTTGCGCCATGAGGCGCCCCAGCGGCTTGCCTAGAGAAACTTTGCGGCCGTATTTAAATCTTTGCACGGCTTGGCGCAGCGGGTGGTCTTCGATCTCTTGGCGTGGATAAAAGGCCCAGGAGCGCGCCTGAAAAAATTGCGGCGGACGCGCCAGGCAGACGCCGCAGCGATGATCGTCGCCGCCGGCGTCGGGAAACGGCCGGCCGCAAACGTTGCAGAGCGGATGACCGATGGTCTCGATTTTACCCCAGCAATCGCGGCAGAAATATTCGCCGTCCCGGCCGTAAATCCGCTCCGCGCAAGCGCGGCAACGGGGCGGATAAAGCCAGTCGATCACCCAGTCGAAGCGATCGGCAATGGCGCGATGCGACACGATGTCCATAGCTGGCACGGACTTTAGCAAAAAGGTCTCGGATGGCGAAAGAGCGAAATTTCGAGTGGCCGAAGGGATTCGGCGAGCCGCGGCAGCGATCGGCAGAGCGGCCGCGCGAATTCGGTCGCCTACGCATCCACGATCAAGGAGCGGCCCGTCATTTCTTCGGGCTGGGCCAGCTTGAGCAGATCGAGCAGCGTGGGCGCGATGTCAATGCCGGAGCCGTCCTTGAGCCGGCACTGGCGCCTTGCTTCATCGACCAAAATCACCGGCACCAGATTGGTCGTATGGGCCGTGTGCGGCATGCCGGTATCGTAGTCGATCAATTGCTCGATGTTGCCGTGGTCGGCGGTGATAATGACTTTGCCTTTCTTGCTCAGGGCCGCGTCGACCACCTTGCCGAGGCACTCGTCGATCACTTCGACCGCCTTGACGGAGGCTTCGAAGTTTCCGGTGTGGCCAACCATGTCCGCATTGGCATAGTTGGCGATCACTAGGCCAACGTCGGTTTCGCGCAGATGCTTCACCAGCGCTTCGGTCACCGGACGCGCGCTCATTTCCGGCTTCAGATCGTAGGTGGCCACATCCTTGGGCGAAGGAATGAGAATCCGCTCCTCGCCGGGAAACTTGTTCTCCTCGCCGCCGTTAAAGAAATAAGTGACATGGGCGTATTTTTCGGTCTCGGCGATGCGCAGCTGGTGCAAACCGGCTTCGCTGGCGAGCTCGCCGAGAATCCGCCGGATCTCCCGCGGCGCATAGGCCACCGGAAGCTTAAAAGTCTCGTCGTATTGGGTCATCGTCGTGTAAGAGGAGAGCTTGGGCCGGCGCCTGCGGGCAAACTCTTGGAAGTTCTCCTCGATCAACGCCCGGGTCAATTCGCGCGCGCGGTCGGCGCGGAAGTTGAAAAAGATCACGCCGTCGCCGTCGCGCATCTGACCCGCCGGCATCACCCCTTTGATCGCCGTGGGCAGAACGAACTCGTCATTGATTTTTTCTTTGTAACTATCGCGAATGGCGGCGAGCGCGGAGCCCGCTTCTTTGCCCACACCCTCGGTGAGGCAGACGTAGGCTTTTTCCACGCGGTCCCAGCGCTTGTCGCGGTCCATGGCATAATAGCGGCCGCTCACCGTGGCAATCTTGACATTTGGATAGGCTTTGAGCTTCTCCTTGAGATCGAGCATGAACTGCTCGGCGCTGGTCGGCGGCGTATCGCGGCCATCGAGAAATAGATGCAGATAGACCTCGCCGATCCGTTCGCGGCGCGCCATCTCGATAATGGCTTCCATGTGGCGCTGGTGGCTGTGCACACCGCCGTCACCCAACAGCCCCATGAGGTGCAGACGGTCGCTCGCCGCTTTGGTCCGGCGCAGGGCGTCGAGCAGCGCAGGGTTCCGATAAAACTTGCCGTTGTCGATGTCTTTATGAATCAGCGTGAGGTCCTGGTACACGATCCGGCCGGCGCCGAGGATCATATGGCCGACTTCGGAGTTGCCCATCTGCCCCTCCGGCAAACCCACATCGACACCGGACATAGAGGAGCGGGAATTTGGATAACTCTTTAAAAGCGCATCCAGGTTGGGGGTCGCCGCGTTGGCGATGGCATTGCCTTCTTTGCGCGGGTTGATGCCGAAGCCGTCCAGGATGATGAGGATCACGGGCTCGATGTTGCCCAAGGGAGTTTCCTTTCCCGCCGGCTTCGATCCGAGTCGGATCAAGCTTCCCGGCAGCGCTTCGCAAGATGAAAAGATCGTCGAGCTTGTTAGGCTATCGGTTCGTCGGCGATTTGGAACTGGTCGACCAGCCGCGCCACGGTTTCCGGCAGCCTCGCCCGCGGCGCGTGGCCCCACAAACCGTCGAGGTTGTAAAACTGCCGCACCGGTTCATAGAAGATGTGCACGATGACATCGGAAAAATCCATCAATACCCAATGGCCGCGCTGCGTACCTTCGACTGCGAACGGCCTGATGCCTTCTTCCGCGGCATTTTCCAACAACCCTTGAGCGATGCTCTGCACTTGGCGGTCGGAACGGCCGGAGCAAAAAATAAAATAATCGGCGATGGAGGTCAGTTCGCGAACGTCGAGCACGACCAGGTCACAGGCCTTTTTGTCGAGAGCAGAGCGGGTCAAGAGCAGAGTCTTTTCCCAGGAGCTGATCTTGGTCAAAGCCGTCACCGCTCCCCGGCCGCATTGCCGTATAGGCCGCGCCGCTTGATGTATCGCTCCACTTCTGCCGGCACTAGATAACGAATAGATTTCCCCGTTTTGACCAGCGCGCGAATTTCCGAAGCCGAGATCGCGATATCGGTAAGTTCGTCAAAAAAAATCCGCGTGCCGCTCTCATGACGATAATTCTTACGTTTAAAATCATAACAAAACAGTTTTTTTACGGCAACGCCGGTGCCCCTGAGCGGGTCTTTGTCTTTATTGCCGGGCCGTGAGGTAACGATGAAATTACACAGCGGAAAGATCTCCGCGAAATTTTTCCAGGTGCCGATCTCGCGAAAGGCATCGAGGCCGATGATGAAGTAAAGCGCATCGCCGCGCTGCTTTTTCGCCGCGAATTCGCGGATGGTATCGATCGAGTAAGACACCCCCGGGCGGGAAATTTCCGCGGTGGAAACCTGGAAGCGCGGGTTTTTCGCCACCGCCAGGCGCACCATCTGCAACCGATCGCGCGCCGGCGTCGCTGTTTGGCCGCGCTTATGCGGCGGTACGGCTGCGGGAATAAAGTAGACCCGGTCCAGGCCAAAAGTTTCGCTCACCTCTTCGGCGCTGCGCAGATGGCCCCAATGGATCGGGTCGAAGGTGCCGCCGAACAGACCGATTTTCATGAGGCGACGATAAGAACGGACAAAGCACGAGAAATGGGGGACAAAGCTAAGACGCGGGGTTGCCGCAACGGGAATTGGATCTTATTTTCACCCTCCGCCCTCCGCCTCCTACGGTTCGCCATCATCCTTCCGCCTTTCTCATTCTCGCACTTGGCCATCGCCAAAGACAATGAACTTTGTGGTCGTCAGCTCTTCGAGTCCCATCGGGCCAAACGCATGGATTTTGCTCGTGCTGATGCCGATTTCAGCGCCCAAGCCGAGCTCGCCGCCGTCGTTGAAACGAGTCGAGGCGTTGACCATTACCGCCGACGAATTGACTCGTTCGATAAATTCGCGCGACCGACGATAATCGCTCGTGACGATGCTTTCGGTGTGCTCTGAGCCGTAGCGCTCGATATGTTCGATCGCCTCATTCATATCTTTCACGATCCGCACTGCAAGAATCAGGTCGAGATATTCTTCGCTCCAATCGGTTTCAACAGCCTGTTTGATCCCGGGAACCAAGGCGCAAGTTTTGTTGCAGCCGCGAACTTCTACGCCAGCGGTTTGGTACCTGGCGATCATCGCCGGCAAAAACCTGGGCGCAATCGCCTCGTGCACGAGCAGGGTCTCCATCGCGTTGCACACCGACGGACGCTGCACCTTGGCGTTGAAACAGATGTGCTCCGCCATCTCCAGCGACGCATCGTCATCGACATAAACATGGCAAACGCCCTTGTAATGCTTGATCACGGGAATTTTTGATTTGGCTACCACGGCGCGGATCAGCTCTTCGCCGCCGCGCGGGATGATAAGATCGATGTAATCTTCGAGCTGCAATAGCTCGTTGACCAGGGCGCGATCTTTGAACTGAACGACCTGCACCGCATCCTGGGGCACCGCGGTCTCGGCGCAGGCTTGGCGCAAAACCGCGCCGATCGCTTGATTGGAGTGATGCGCCTCGCTGCCGCCGCGCAAAATCACCGCGTTGCCCGATTTCAAACAGAGCGCCGCGGCATCGGCGGTGACATTGGGACGCGCCTCGTAGATGATGCCAATGACGCCGAGCGGGATGCGCATGCGGCCGACCTGTAAGCCGTTGGGGCGGCGCCACATCTTGACAACCTCGCGCACCGGGTCGGGCAGCGCGGCAACATCGCGCAAACCTTTCGCCATCCCCTGCACCCGACCGGGGTCCAGCGCGATGCGGTCGAGCATCGCGCCCGAAACGCCGGCGCTCTTTGCAAACTCCAAATCCTTGCGGTTTTCGGCCAGCAAAAATGAGCTCCGCGCTTCAAGCCTTTCGGCCATCAGCAACAGGGCACGGTTTTTTTCCACCGTCGAAAGCGGCGCCAGCCGACGCGCCGCGCTTTTGGCCTGCTTGCCGAGACGAAGCGCTTCTTCTTTCAAGGTTTGAGTCTGGTCGGACATGGCGCCCTACAACACGACGAGATCGTCACGATGGATGATCTCGTCGTAGGCCTTATAACCCAAGGCTTTTTCAATCTTGCTTGTATGCAATCCTTTGATCTGATTCAACTCTTGGGCGCTGTAGTTGACCAGTCCGCGGGCGAACTCGCGGTCCTGTAAATCCAGGCAGCGCACGC
>JBLMXG010000276.1:0-2562 GCA_050257635.1 Chloroflexota bacterium | reverse complement strand
AGATAAACTTCGTTATCAATGGCGGTTTGGTTTCCTACGGACCCGATCAAACGGAACGTTATCGGCGCGTTGCTGCGATGGTCGATAAGATTCTGAAAGGAAATAAGCCCGCCGAGATTCCAGTCGAACAACCGAGGAAATTCGAGCTGGTAATCAATCTGAAAGCCGCCAAGCAGATCGGCCTCAACATTCCGCCTAACGTGTTGGCGCGGGCGGATAGGGTCATTCGGTGACCCGTTAGCTGCGAGTTTGTGGAGCGTAAATGAAGGAGCGGTCGTGATTCGAAAAAACATCGGCTGGTTGGTGATTGTCTTTCTTCTGACTTCCGTTTCTTTCGCGCACGGGCAACAAGCGGGTAAGATCCCGCGGATTGGCTATCTAAACTTGGGTAACTTACGCGAGAATGCTCCTTCGGAAGCGTTTCTCCAGGGGCTGCGCGAGCTCGGATACGTCGACGGGAAAAACATCATCATCGAATACCGGGGAGCCGACAGAAGAGAAGATCAATTGCCAGAGCTCGCCGCCGAGTTGGTCCGTCTCGAGGTAGATGTCATTGTTGCGCTCAACCCGCCGGCGGCCCGTGCCGCAAGGAACGCTACTCGGACCATCCCGATCGTCATGCGCGCCACCGGAGACCCGGTCAAGGCCGGGTTCGTCGAGAGCCTGGCGCATCCGGGCCACAACATCACCGGGGTGACTGCCATCTCATCGGATCTGTACGGCAAGCGCTTGGAGCTGCTGAAAGAAGTGATCCCTGGCCTCTCGCTCGTTGCCGTTCTGCACAATCCGGATCGCAGCGACTACAAGAAAATGCAGAGTGCGGCTGACGCGTTATCGTTGAAGCTTCAATCCCTGGAGGTCAGAAAGTCAAATGATTTTGCCGATGCATTCAGTACCGCAGCCCGCGCGCACGCCCAAGCACTCATCACTATAAGAACACCTCTCATCAATGGCCAGCGCAAGCAGGTCGCCGAATTGGCGATCAAGGGCCGTTTACCGGCGATTTACGATGAAGTGAATTATGTCGAAGCTGGCGGCCTAATGTCTTACGGAACCCATCTGCGCGACCTGGAACGACACGCGGCGGTTTTCGTGGACAAAATTCTGAAAGGCAGAAAACCGGCAGATCTGCCGATGGAACAGCCGACGAAGTTCGAGTTTGTAATCAATCTGAAGACCGCCAAACAGATCGGGCTCACGATTCCGCCGAATGTTCTGGCGCGCGCGGACCGGGTGATACGATGACAGTCAGCAGCGAGCAATCAGCAGTGGGCAGCAAATCACAGATAGAGAAACGCGTGACCAGAGGAGTTGTCGTATTTGTCTGCCTACTTGCCAGTACCTTTCTATGTGCGAGTTCAACGGAGGCGCAACAGCGGCAGCCGGCGCGAATAGGATTTCTCGCCACAGTGCCTCTTTCTGTGATCACCGACAGGCTTGAGGCGTTTCGGCAGGGGCTCCACGAGCACGGATACACCGAGGGCGAGAACATCGTCATCGAGTTGCGGTCAGCAGAAGGAAATGAGGAGCGGCTGCCCGCACTTGCGGCCGAGCTGGTCCGGTTCAAGATGCAGGTCATCGTCGGTGCGGGCTCTCCCGTGACCCGCGCTTTAAAGGAGGCGACTTCGACCATTCCGATCGTCATGGCGCTGGATCCCGATCCGGTGGGCAACCGGTTTGTGGCTAGCCTGGCACGGCCGGGTGGAAACGTGACCGGCCTGTCGCTGCTTTCCCCGGAAATAACCGGCAAACAGCTCGAGCTGCTGAAAGAAGTCCTTCCCAAGTTATCCCGCGTGGCCGTCCTGGGAAGCTCCACCCGCCCGGGCAATGCGCAGGCAATAAAAGAGACGGAACTCGCGGCCGCGAAGCTGGGGGTGCGCCTTCAAAATCTCGATGTGCGAAGCTCCGAAGATGTTGAGAAAGCATTCCGCGAGGCGAGGCAGGCGCGCGCCGAGGCGCTTTTGGTGCTTACAGGCCCTCAATTGAATGCCCGAAGAAAGGCGATCACAGAGCGCGCAGTCCAGAACCGTCTTCCCACGATCTACGAAAGAACCGAATTTGTAAATGACGGCGGCCTCATGGTTTACGGCGCGAACATTAGCGAGCTGTCGCGCCGCGCCGCTTACTACGTGGATAAAATTTTGAAGGGTGCCAAGCCTGCCGACCTTCCCGTCGAGCAGCCGACGAAGTTCGAGCTGGTGATTAATCTAAAAGCCGCCAAACGGATCGGCCTGACGATTCCGCCGAACGTGCTGGCAAGAGCTGACAGAGTAATTCGGTAAGAAGTGAAGCATGAAAAGTAAAAGGTATCCAAAACCCGTGGTGAGACGTGTCAAGCCATCAAAAATCCAAAATCTAAAATTGCCAGCATTTCGTCCAACGTTCTGGGTGGATCGGGTGATCCGATGATAACAATGAGACACAAAGCAGGAAATAATCTGGGATTCGTAGTGTTTTCTCTGTGCGCGTTGCTCTTAGCCTTTTGTACGGGAGTTCAGGCGCAGTCGCCAAAGACCCATCGTGTCGGTGTCCTGGTGCCCGGAGAAGCATGGTATGAGACCG
>JBLMXG010000275.1:0-7388 GCA_050257635.1 Chloroflexota bacterium | reverse complement strand
GCGGTCATTCGTACTACTTCGGCCTGCAAATACGCTGCAGTCATTCGACTGCTGGATTACACCTATGGCAATATCCGGACCAGCGTGGCAGCAACGAACTGATCGCCAAGCAGTAAAAATTGTCCCTATATTCAAATGAGTTACAGAACCGAGGCCAAAGCCGGGATAAACTGGATGGGCATCTAAAAATTGATCTCGAATGCTCATTGCGCAGCCGAACAATTGCGTGCAACGACAACAGGAGAAGTCTTTTGGGAAATCGGCCGCGCTCTAGGCTTCTTGGAAGTGATTTGGACTGCCTATCGCGAAATCGCGGCAAAACATGACGGCATGGCGCTTGGAAACGAGCCCGTCTAAGGAAGGCTTGGCCTTATCGAATGCTGCGGTCGAAAGCTTGAGCAGCGCGGCAGGTCGGCACACGTTGCCATGATGCCCAACCTGGACCGGGGTCAAAAATTTTTTGCTTAGCCATTGGGACGCAACGGCACACCGAGGTTACATGCCTTTACCGGGATTGGCCGTCATGCTAGCTAAATAGTTTTCGACAACTGGAGAAGGAAGGTGCCCGGTGGTGCCGCTGGTCTTCAAAACCAGTCTGGGGGTCGTAAGGTCCCCGGAGGGTTCGACTCCCTCCCTTCTCCGCCAATCCTCCCCAAGACAGCGGTCCTAATCGGTCAGCTTTCGCAGCGAGGCCGCTAGAAGCACGGATGCCGCAACGACCCTGCGGAGAGTTACTGAGTTGCCGCCTCGAGCCAGCTCCGGGTCAACGGATCGGCCAGCGTCAAGACCAGCAGAATCAACAGCCAGAAAATCCCCGCCCCCGCAAAGACCCAGGTTAGCCGGCTGCTGTAGCGCAGATGCATGAAAAAGAGAACCACCAGCAATGCCTTGACCAGGGCGATCGTGAGGGCGGCAATGCTGTTCAACTCGCCGCCGAGGTCGATGAAGGCGATGCCGGCCGTGGCCAGCGTCAGCAGCAGCAGCGCGCCAAAGACCAGGGCGTAGAGCTTGATTGAAACGACATGCGACGAATTCATCCAAAATGCCTTCCGATGAGATACAGCAGCGGGAAAAGAAAAATCCACACAATATCGACGAAATGCCAGTATAAGCCGGCCAGCTCGACGGGCGTATAATAATTCGCCGAAAAGCGCCCGCGCGCGGTTTTTACGATCAACATGGCGAGCAGGCCGAGTCCGATGACCATGTGCAGGGCGTGCATGCCGGTCATTGCGAAATAAAACGAGAAAAAGATTTCCGCCGCCGCCGCATCCGGGCTATCGTAGCTGAACCCGCTGCCCGGCACCAGGTGCTCGACGAACTTGGCGTGGTATTCGGTAAACTTGATGCCCAAGAACACCGCGCCAAGAACGATCGTCAGAAACAAAAAGAGCATCACCGATCGGCGCCCGCCGAGCTGCGCGGCGCGCACGGCCAGGGCCATGGTAAAGCTGCTGCAAATCAGCACCGCGGTGTTGACGGTCCCGAGCCAGATATCCAAATGGTTGCTCGCGCCGGCAAATGCTTGCGGATATGAGGTGCGATAGAGCGTATAGCCGAGGAACATGCCGCCGAAGAACATGACTTCGGTGGCCAGGAAGATCCACATCCCGATCCATGCGGCCTCGTGCTGCTGCTCGACGTTCTCGAAGTGGTGCGCGTGCACGGCGGCGCTATCGGGCATCGGCCGGCCTCCCCGAGGGATAGACGATTTCGGGCTCCGCGGTCTCATAGGCGTAGGCATCTTGCACGACCGTGGGCGTGACCTCAAAGTTGTTCGTCGGCGGCGGCGACGGCGTTTGCCATTCCAGACCGCGCGCCTTCCAGGGATTCATGCCGGCGATGGCGCCGTAGCGCAGCGACCAGATCAGATAAGCGAGCGGCAGCACGTAACCGATCGCGAGGATCGACGCGCCGGCCGTCGAAAAAACGTTCAGCACCTGGAATTCCGGCGGGTAGACGTGATAGCGGCGCGGCATGCCGAGATAGCCGAGCACAAATTGCGGGAAAAAGGTCAGATTGAAGCCGAGAAAAATAATCACGGCAGCCAGCCGCGCCAAGCCCTCGGGATATTTTCGCCCGGTCATTTTCGGCCACCAGAAGTGGATACCGCCGAGATACGCCATGACCGCGCTGCCGACCATGATGTAATGGAAGTGCGCGATCACGAAGTAGGTGTCGTGCACGTGGATGTCGACGCCCAAGGTGGCGAGAAACAAGCCGGTCAAACCGCCGATGGTAAACAGGCCGATGAAACCCAGGGCATAGAGCATCGGCGCGTCGAAGGAAATGGAACCTTTGTAGAGCGTCGCCGTCCAATTAAAAACTTTCACTGCCGAGGGAATCGCCACCAGCATGCTCAAGAGCGAGAAAATCATGCTGGCATACACGGACTGCCCGCTGACGAACATATGGTGGCCCCAGACCAGAAAGCCGAGCACGGCGATGGCGAGACTGGAGAAGGCGATGAAATCGTAGCCGAAAGCTCTTTTGCGGGAGAAACAGGTGATCAGCTCGCTCTCCACGCCCATGCCCGGCAGGATCATGATGTAGACCGCCGGGTGGGAGTAAAACCAGAACAGGTGCTGGAACAGCAGCGGATCGCCGCCGAGCTCGGGATTGAATATTCCCAGATGAAACAGCCGCTCCAGCGCGACCAGGGTCAGCGTGATGGCGATGACCGGAGTGCCCAGGATGAAGATGATGCTGGTGGCATAGTGCGCCCAAACGAACAATGGCATGCGGAACCAGGTCATTCCCGGCGCGCGCATGGTATGAATCGTTACGATGAAGTTGAGACCGGTCAGAATCGAGGAAAAACCGGTGATGAAGATGCCGACGACGGTCAAGGCGACATGGGTGTTCGAATAGATGCTGCTGTAGGGCGTGTAAAAAGTCCAGCCGGTATCGACGCCGCCGGCCGCCGCTGCCGCGAGCGTGAACAGTCCTCCCAGAATGTAGATATACCAGCTCGCCAGGTTGAGGCGCGGGAACGCCAGGTCGCGCGCGCCGATCATGATCGGAATCAGAAAATTGCCCAGCACGGCCGGGATCGACGGGATCAGAAAAAAGAAGATCATCGTCACGCCGTGCATAGTAAATAATTTGTTATAAGTCTCCGCTTGCACCAGATCGCCCTGAGGCGTCAACAGCTCCAGACGGATTAGCGTGGCAAACAGCCCGCCGATGAAAAAGAAGAAAGTCACCGAAATCAAATAGAGCCAGGCGATCCGCTTGTGGTCGGTGGTGAACAACCACGACTTGAGACCGTAGTTGACATTCAGGTAATGAGGCCGCCGTTCCGCGCTTGCTTCGCTCATTTTTTCCCCTGCGCTCTTTCTTCCCGCCTGAGCGACTTTACATAGGCGATGATTTGGGTGATGCCGTCTTCGCTGATCAGACCCTTGAATGTCGGCATGATCGGCTGGAAGCCGGCGACCACCTTGGCTTGCGGGTTGAGAATGGACTCCCGGATATAGGTTTCATCCGCGATCACCGAGCGCCCGCCCTGCAGCTCGACCTTCCTGCCGAAAAGTCCGACCAGGGACGGGCCGCGTCCGGAATCGTTTGGCAGATGGCAGGTCGCGCAACCCAGCCGCTGAAACATTTTCTCACCCGCGCCGGCCATCGAGACGCCGGTGCCGCCCCCGCTCAGCCAGGTCTGGAATTCCGCCGGCTCCATGACGATGATCCGCCCCACCATGCCCGAATGCTGGGTGCCGCAATATTGCGCGCAAAACAGGTGGTATGAGCCCGGCTTGGTCGCTTCGAACCAAAGCGTCGTGTAGCGCCCCGGCAGCACGTCCTTCTTCACGCGGAACGCCGGGACGAAAAAATCATGGATGACGTCCTGCGACGTCATCACCAGCTTGATCGGCCGCCCGGCGGGGATATGCAGCTCGTCGATCTCCGACTGCCCTTCGGGATGCTGCACCTTCCACATCCACTGCTTGGCGACGACGGTGATTTCGAGGGCGTTGTCGGGCGGATCGTTGGTCACGAAAAATAGCTTCGCGCCCCAGACGAACATGACCAGGGTCAGCGCGAGCGGTATCGTCGTCCACAGGATTTCCAGGTGCAGGTTGCCGGAAATGACTTGCGGCCGGTCGTCTTCGCTGCGGCGCCGGTACTTGAGCGCGAAGACGACGATCAAGATACAGATAAGGCTCGCGAAGAACACGCTGACGGCGACGAGGAAGAAAAACAGCGCGTCGACGCGCCCGGCCATCGTCGAAGCCTCTTGCGGAAACAGGGGAAAGCCGAACGTGGACATGGCTTTCAGGTCGCTCCCCTTCCCGCCGACGCGCGCGAGCGCTCGCGCCGCATCATCGCAAAGATAAATCCGCCCAAGAGCAAAACCGTGAGGCCGCCGCCCAGCCGGATCACTCGGGTGATCAAAAGCCCGTATTTACCGGTAACCGGATCGTAGTGATAGCAAAACAACAGCAGCTGATCGATGGGCGAACCGATCTTGCCCGCCGCCGCTTCGATCAGCCCCAGGCGCAGGTCGCGCGGGGAGAACTCGATGCCGTAGAAATAGCGCGCGGTCTTTCCTCCCGGCGTGAGCAATACGATTCCCGTAGCATGGCCGAACTCGCCGGTCTGAGAATTGTACTGATAGCGAAAGCCGACTGCGCGGGTGAGTTTTTCGATGGCCGCCTGGTCGCCGGTGAGAAAATGCCAGCCGGCATCGGCTCCCGGTCTGCCGTACTGTTTCACGAAGTCCTGTTTCTTCGCCGCCGCCAGCGCGGCGTTGTCGCCCGGGTCGAAGCTCACAGTGAGGACGTTGAATTCCCTGCCGGCGTCGAAGGCCATCGCGTGCAACGTTCGAACCAGGCCGTCCAGCAGCAGCGGGCAAAGATCTCGGCACTTGTAGTAAACAAAGTTGAGAATGACCGGCTTGTGTCCGAAGTACTGGTTGAGCTCGACGGTCGCGCCGGTCTCATCCCGGAACGGCAGATCGAGCGGAATTTGCTGGTTCAGCTTCTGGTCGAATGCAACCTCCCGCAGCGCTGCCGGCCGGCCGTCTTCATGGGCGCTGGCGCCGCTCCAGAGTAGCGTCACCAGAAGCAGCGATATACCGAGAGATCGAAGCCAATGCGCGCGCACGAACCGCATCATATATCCGCGCAGCGCCGCCGGCGTGAGCCGCAATGCCGGACTCCCCTCCTGTATCAATGGCGTCAGCGTTGTTTAGCCTCCTTTCGCAGCGGCGGCGGTTTCACCGCCGGTGCCCGGTCATTTTTTTCGCTCTGCACCGCCAGTCCTCTCTTGGCGAGGATCTCGACCGCGCGGTCGATGGGGATGCGAACGATTCCTTTATCGCGATCCACCCACTCGTAGCTGTCGAGCAGCTTATTTTCCTCCGCCCGTAGCGCGGCAAGTTCTTTGCCGGGATTGACCGACAGGCGCGGCTCCGGGGTCGGCTCCCGGCTGTAGGAAAGTGGGCTCGGCAGCGGCCGCGCGCCCATCAAACCGGCGTAGAAAAGCTGGAACAACGCGTAGCTGGCGAGCAGGGTTGCGCCGATGACGAGCGCCAACGCCGCGCCAAACCGAGCGATGTTCTTCGGGCTCAGGTCGCTCAGCTCGTGGCCGGCGCTGCGGCTGTCGACCGGATTGTTCTGCTCAGCCATGGTGCGCCAGCCCCTGCTCCTCGATGATCGCGATGAACCGCGGGTCGCGCTGCGGCAGCAACGGCCGCTTCTGCAACTCGAACAGAAACGCCGCGAGCCAGACGCCGCCGATACCGAGCGGCGCCAGAATCGTCGTCCAATGAATCGACACGCCGTCGGGATGAAACGTCGGCGCGACAAACCAAAACAGCTCGACCTGGTGCATCAGGGCAATGCCGGCGGCGATCATACACAGCGCCGCCGATTTGCGCTTGACCGCGCGCGATAACAGTAAAAGAAACGGCAGCGCGAATTGCAGCGCGATCAGCGCCACAGCGATAACGCCCCACCCGCCGTTGGTCCGATGGAGATACCAGGGAATTTCATGTTGAAGGTTTTCCACCCAGACGAGCAAGAACTGCGAGAACGACATGTACGCCCACAACATCACGAACGCCAATAGCAGGTTGCCCAAATCGTTGCGCACCCAGGGCGCGAAGATGCTGGCGAGCGGTTCGCGGTCCGACAAAAAGTAGCTGACGATGATCACGAAGGCCAGCGCTGCCAAGCCGTAGCTGACCATGAAAATCATGCCGAAGATCGTCGAGTACCAGCGCGGTTCGAGCGACATCAACCAATCGATCGCGGAAAACGTGACCGTCAAACCGTAAAGGACTAGACCGGGCCCGCTCAGTGTTTGCAAGCGCTGGGTGGGCGCCGATTGAGCCGTGCGATCCTGTTCTTCCGACCATCGGGTGAGCAGAAAACCCAGAACGATCCAGACTGTGAAATAGACAACTGCCCGCACGACAAATCCCGGAACGTTAAGGTAGGCGGCTTTCTGTTGCAAAATAGGATCGTGGGCGACTACTTCCGGGCGCGCCCATGCAAACAAATCTGGCAAGCCGAACAAAAGCGGCACGAACAGCAACGCCAAAACCGGAAAGGTTCGGATCGCCGACTCGAGAGCGCGCTGGATAACGAATCCCCAGGTTCCACCGACCAAGTGATGGATCATCAGCAGGCCCAAACAGCCCACTGGGACGCCGAGCCAAAACATATATGCCGTCAGGTAGGAAGGAAAAAATTGTTGGCGGTCGACAAAAGCCCCAATGAAGCAAAGCAACAGCGCCGCGCCGCCGACTGCGAGGGTTTTTCGTAACGTCGGTTTCAGTTCGTTCGTTAGCTGTGTTTCCCAATCGCTCATGGTTTTTTCTCTAACAAGGCTCGCCGATCGGGCTCCGGCAATTCGCCGATGCTCGCGTTTTGACTCAACTGCAAAGCGCGAATGTAGGCCGCGATGGCCCACCGGTCGCGCACCGGAATTTGCGCGGCATAGTCCGGCATGGCGCCAAAGCCATGGGAAATGACATCGAAAAAATGACCCGGCGGCGCAGCCCGCAAGCGGTCGATATGAAATGACGGTGGCGGGCGATAACCGCGCCGCACGATCATTCCCTGACCCGTGCCGGCCCGATCGTGGCAGGGCGAACAAAAAATATTGTAACGCTCCTGGCCGCGCAGCAACACCCGCCGATCGATGGGAAAAGGAAACGTCGTAGCGGGAGCGCCGTCCACCGTGCCGTTATACAACTGTTCATCGGCGTCGAGATGGCCGCGCGCGACGGTTCCCTCGACCAGCGGCCGTGAGGCGCGCTGATCGTCGAAGAATTCGCTTTTTTGCAGCGGCTCGTAACGCGGCTGGTCCGCCATTTTTTGCTGGCACGCGATCAACCCGAAACAGACCGCCAACCAACCGACGCGCCACCGTTTTTT
>JBLMXG010000274.1:0-4993 GCA_050257635.1 Chloroflexota bacterium | reverse complement strand
CGATTTTTCCGGTCATGCTTTATTCGACCCTTGCACCCGAAAATTCACTAACCGCCTACGCCGTCGCTTCGAGCCCGCGCGCTTTGCGCTGCGCCTCCATTTGGTGGCCGGCAGGTTTCGTGCTGGCGACCGTCTATTTCGTCTTTATCTCGCGCCGCTACGCAGGAAAAGTCAGTGTCCAGCGGGACAACCAGGGGTTTTACTAGCGCTATGTTGGGAATTAAGGCGGCTCTCAATTGCTCAGTCTTTTCCGCGGCCAGAGGAAGTTTGCTTTGAGCGACCCGTCCGGCATTCCCATTGAGCGTAGGTGAGCTGCGGAGGCAAAGATCGTGCTGAAGAGAAGCCGTACCACCGATTGACGGGTCATCGACACGGTTGGCGGAGAGACGCGCCGACGGTCGTTCGGGATCATCAAGCCGGGCGGCATTCTGGTGTCGGTAGTGTCAGAGCCTACGCCTGAGCGGCATCAATCGAACGGCGTTCGAGCGGTATTTTTTTCTCGTGGAGGTTGCCACGGCGCGGTTGAATAAGGTCACGGACTCGTTCAATCGGGGCAAGGTGGTTGCCCGAATGGGACCATACTTCCACTAGAAAAGGCGCGTACTGCGCATGAGATACTGGGCGGCGCGCCTCATAGCCGGGGCAAGATAATTTTGAACGTTACTGGCGGGAACAGTCCGAAAACCTGAGAGAAGAACGTGATGAGCACGACGAAAGGAGCAAAGTGGCTTCGCGAATGGCTGGTGGCGATCATAACGTTCAACTTCAAGCCCCGCCGTTTGCAACGGCCCGAAGCACTGAGGGGGCGCGATGACAATATTTCAATGGTTGCTACAAACTGACAGCGGAGTCGTGGGTCTCATTCTGCGGATTACTCTCGCAGTAGTGATCTTTCCACACAGCGCTCAAAAAGTCTTCGGTTGGTTCGGCGGCCGTGGTTTCAAAGGAACCATGAAGCACTTCACGGACTCTAAAATTCCCACACTGTTCGCCTTGCTAGCGATCGCTGCCGAATTCCTCGGTTCTCTAGGTCTGGTTGTCGGCTTGCTGACTCGTATCGCGGCGTTTGGCATCGCCTGCGTGATGCTCGTCGCTATCGCCACAGTTCACTGGCCAAATGGCTTCTTCATGAACTGGTACGGCAACCAGAAAGGCGAAGGATTCGAATACCATTTGCTTGCGCTGGGCATCGCGATCGCCTTGATTGTTGTGGGTGGCGGTGTTTGGTCGTTGGATCTTGCTCTAGCACATAGCGGACTAAGCTGAGCACGTTTCAACAATTATACAGGGAGAAAACAATGAACAAAAACGGGTGGTCGCGCGTGAACTGGCGAGCATCTTCACGATCGGTTGCGGGTGAGAGACTTAACGTAGCCCTGCGCCAGATTTTACAGAGCCGAAAGAATCACAAGAGCGAAATGTCGGAGCAACCAAAATCTCTGACATTAGGAATGCACTGTGGAAAAGGCGAGTACAACACGCGCCATGAGTGGAGTTGGTTTGGTTACTAGAGAGCGGAGGCCCTTGAGAAGACGGAAAAGGAGCAACCGCCATGAGCGAAGCACTTCCGATCGTTTACCTGGCTAGGCACGGGGAAACCGCCTGGAGTCTCTCCGGCCAGCATACTGGACTGACCGACCTGCCGCTCACCGAGCGTGGCGAGCGTAATGCCCGCCGGCTGGAGGAACGGTTGCGTGGAGTCAGTTTCGCCAAGGTGTTGACCAGCCCCATGCAGCGGGCCACCCGGACCTGCGAGCTGGCCGGCTTTGGCGCTGTAGCTGAAATCGACCGAAACTTGCTCGAATGGAACTATGGGGACTATGAGGGCCGCCGCACCGACGATATCCATCTGGAGCGACCGGATTGGCAATTATTCCGTGATGGCTGCCCGAGAGGAGAATCGCCGAACGAGGTCGGCACGCGGGCCGACCTCGTGGTGAGCCGTTTGCGCGCGGTGCAGGGGAACGCCTTGCTTTTTTCCAGCGGACATTTCCTGCGCGTGCTTGCCGCTCGCTGGCTCGGGCTAGAACCGGCGGCAGGAAGATACTTTCTGCTTAGTACGGCGAGCCTGAGTGCGCTGAGTTACGAACACAACCTGTCTCAGCCAGCAATCCGCCTATGGGACGACGATCGCCATGTTGGGAGCTAACCCTGGATAAGGAGCAGCGGCAATGGTGATGACAAGGATCAACCGTGCGCGAGACAGGGTAGCTGCTGACTTCGTTGATAGGGCGAGCCGCAGGGAATCGAGGTGATTCAGAGAACAGTTTGGAGAAAATTGAACCTGCGCCAACGTAAGACTCAAATTCAGAAAGGAAATAACGCAGTGAAAGCAGAAAAACAAGAAAGGTCCATGTCTGGGTCATCAAGTGGCTCCGAAGAGCTATCCAAGCTCATCCAGCAATACGGCTGCGGGCCGGTTCAGCTCAGCGGAACGTACAATGCGCTTTACGAGCGGCACCTGGTGTTTGACAACATCATGGAGATGGCGACCATCGGCCAGCGAGAACGTTATGAGGCAATTGCCCGCTCCGTCCGGGATATTCTGTCGCAGCGTTGGATCAAGACGGAAAAGACCTATGACCGTGAAAATCCCAAACGCGTCTACTACCTCTCAATGGAATTTCTTATCGGCCGGTCGTTGGCTAATAATGTGACCAATCTGCTCCTCGATCCCGTGGCGAAACGAGCCATCAAGGAAAAGAATCTCGATTGGTTCGAGTTGCTGGAGCAGGAACCCGACGCGGGCCTAGGCAATGGAGGGCTCGGGCGCCTCGCGGCTTGTTTTCTTGACTCGATGGCCACGATGCAAATTCCGGCCATGGGCTACGGCCTGCGCTACGAATACGGCATCTTCAAGCAGACGATTCAGGATGGCTGGCAGAAAGAACTACCCGACAATTGGCTCCGGCGTCCTGACCCATGGGAAGTCGCGCGGCCTTCCCAAACAGTCGAGGTAAAGCTCAACTGTTCCTTCAAAATCTGCGGTGGGGCCTTGTGTCCGGTCTTCGGTCGACCGTCAACGCTAATCGGTATTCCGTTCGATCGGCCCGTCGTTGGCTACGGTGGAAAGACCATCAATACGCTTCGGCTGTGGGCCGCGGCGGCTCAGGACTACTTTGACTTTCAGGAGTTCAGTAGCGGTGACTTCGTCGGCGCGCTGGCGGAGACGCTCGAGGCCGAATCTTTGACCCGGGTGCTCTATCCCGACGACCACACAGCCATGGGGCAGGGATTGCGTTTTGTGCAGGAATATTTTCTCGTCGCCTGCTCGCTGGCCGATCTCGTGCGGCGCTTTCGCGCGAGCAATGCCGACTGGAGCGCGCTTCCCGAGAAGGCCGCCATCCAGCTCAACGATACACACCCGACGTTGGCAGTGCCAGAGCTGATGCGGATTTTGCTTGACGAAGCGCGCCTGGGCTGGGACGAGGCTTGGGACATTACACAAAAAACGCTGGCGTACACGAATCATACGTTACTTCCCGAAGCTCTGGAGAAGTGGCCGCTGGCGTGGTTCGAGATGATGCTGCCGCGCCATCTGGAAATCATCTACGAGATTAACCGCCGTCTGCTCGATCAGGTCCAAACCCGCTACCTTGGCGATGACGGAAGGGTCCAGCGTGTGAGCCTGATCGAGGAAGGCCCAGCCAAGCACGTCCGCATGGCCAACCTAGCGATCGTCGGCTCGCATAGCACCAACGGTGTGGCTGCGATTCATTCGAGGCTACTGCGGACGGCAACGGTCAAGGACTTAGCCGAGATGTATCCTGAGCGTTTCAGCAACAAGACCAACGGCGTCACGCCGCGCCGATGGCTGCTGATGTCGAACCCAGCGCTCGCGCAGACGATCACCGACGCCATCGGTGACGGCTGGAGGACCGACCTTAGCCAGTTGAGCAAGTTGAAGCCGCTGGCCAGCGACAAAGGATTGTGCGACGGCTTCCGCAAGGCCAAACGCGAGGCCAAATCGCAATTTGCCGACTGGCTAGAGCGGACATCCGGTGAGACGGTGGACCCGGATAGCATCTTCGACTCCCAGATCAAGCGCATCCATGAATACAAGCGGCAACTCCTCAACGCCCTGCGCATAGTGGCGCTTTATAACCGGCTGCGGAAGAATCCAAATCTTGACATGACGCCGCGGACGTTCTTTTTTTCCGGGAAAGCGGCCCCCGCTTATCAACTAGCCAAGCTCATCATCAAGTTTATCAACAACCTCGCCGGCACCATCGACGGCGATCCAACGATGCGCGGCCGGCTCAAGGTTCTGTTCCTGCCCGACTATTGTGTTTCACTGGCAGAGCGGCTGATCCCCGCAAGCGACGTCTCCAACCAGATCTCAACCGCCGGGTACGAAGCCAGCGGCACAAGCAACATGAAATTTATGATGAACGGCGCCCTCACCATCGGCACGCGCGACGGCGCGACGATCGAAATGGCCGAAGCAGCCGGGGAGGAGAATTTTTTTCTGTTCGGCCTCACCGCGGAGCAGGTAGTTGGCAGCCGTGCTTGGTACAATCCACACTGGCACTACGAGAACGAGCCCGAGACCCGCGCCGCGTTGGACCTGATTTTCTCCGATCACTTCAGCCGCTTTGAGCCCGGCGTGTTCACACCGCTGCGCGACGCGCTGCTGACTCGCGGCGACTATTACATGCACCTGGCCGATCTCAAGTCTTATCTCGAGGCGGATCAGTGGCTGCGCGACTTGTATGCCGAACCCAACGCCTGGGGGCGCAAGGCAATTTTGAATGTGGCCGGCTCCGGAAAGTTTTCCAGCGACCGAACGATTGCCGAATATGCAGCCGGCATCTGGAAGGTGAAGCGGTGTCCGGTGGAATAAACGCCAAATTCGAAATCCGAAATCCGAAACAAATTCGAATGACAAAAACAAGAGAAATTCAAAACGAGGTTTTTTTCGGAGTTCGTTTTAAGAATGTGATTTGAGAGCTTGAGTTGAGGTTTCGTTTGTTTCGGATTTCGTGTTTCGGAT
>JBLMXG010000273.1:0-8314 GCA_050257635.1 Chloroflexota bacterium | reverse complement strand
ACAATCCCACGGACACTCTGGAAACAAAGTTCAGCCTACCCTTTGCCGCGGCGGTGGCAATTACCGAAGGCGCAGCTGGATTGAGACAATTCACTGTTGAGCGCTTGAGCGATCCGAAGATTCAAAGCCTGATGAAGCGGATCAAGCCCGTCCGGCGCCCGCCGGCGAAGCAAAAACCGAGCGGCGGGATCGACACCGAGATCGAGATTGCGTTAAAAAACGGCGCCAAGCATCACGGCCACTTGGCCATCGCCCGCGGCCATCCTCATCTTCCTGCCTCGCGCGCCGAGGTAGAAGAAAAATTTCGCCAGTGCGCTAACGGCGTCCTTTCAGCAAGCGCAGTGAACATGTTTTTGCGCCATTTCTCGGATCTGGAACGCGCCTCATCGATCGCTGCCTGGCTCCGCCCGTTGCGTCCGCCATTGCGTTGACTTTTCGGGAGCGGGGCGGGATACATGGCCTAAAGCCTCTTTTGGAGGAAATTGAACCATGCGTATCGTCGACCTCAGCATGACCGTAGAGGAATGCGACTCCGCTCCGTTTGCGCCCGATGAGAAATATTTCAAATTGAAGCCGATCATCCAATGGGAGGACAAAGGTTTTGTCTCCAACATCGTCGAGATGACCGTGCACGTGGGGACGCACATTGATTCGCCGCATCATTTTTTTCGCGACAAGCCATCCATCGAACAGCTGCCTCTGGAACCGATGATGGGTCGCGCCGTAGTCTTGGATCTAACCGCCAAAGGAAAAGCCCACGCCCGTATTGTGCCAAACGACTTGAGCGAAGCCGAAC
This sequence comes from Chloroflexota bacterium, assembly GCA_050257635.1. Classification (GTDB taxonomy): domain Bacteria; phylum Desulfobacterota; class Binatia; order UBA9968; family UBA9968; genus DP-20. The sequence goes on along the minus strand of JBLMXG010000273.1, from coordinate 7,518 downwards.
AAAAACTCCAACGACGGGGCATCGAAATCCAAGCGGGGACCATGCTGTTACTCAGAACCGACTGGCCGAAAGGCCACGACACCACCGACCCCAGGTGGTGGAATGATTCGCCGTATCTTACCCGCGAGGCGGCACAGTGGATCGTCGACAAGAAGCCGTCCGTCGTCGGTTTCGATTTCGCGCAGGAAGAAAAGGGCGCGGATTATCAGAATGCCGACCAGATTCTCGGCAGCGCCATGCGCGTGCATCGGACCATTCTGCCGCGAGTGACTTTCCAGATCGAAAACCTGATCAACCTCGACCAGATCGGGCCCAGTGCGCAGATCGTGGCTTTGCCGGTGAAGTGGAAAACCGAATCGGCGCCGGCGCGCGTGATCGCCATTCTCGATAGCTGATTTTGCCGTCGTGATATGAAAGCCGTTCGCGTCCATGAGCTCGGCGGACCGGAGGTCCTCCGTTACGAAGAAGTTTCCGACCCGAGACCTCAAGCCAGCGAAGCCTTGATCAAGATCGAAGCCGCCGGTGTAAACTTTCTCGATATCTACTACCGTTCGGGATTTTACTGGGGCGGCCATCATCGCCGAACGCTGCCCTACATTCCCGGCGCGGAAGCGGCCGGAACCGTCGTCGAAGTCGGCGCCGCCGTTGATCACGTCCAAGCCGGTGACCGCGTCGCGTACGGCATCTCCAACGGCTCGGGTTCTTACGCGGAACTTTACGCGGTGCCGAGTTGGCATCTCTTCAAGTTGCCGAGCTCCGTCGATTTCCCAACCGCCGCTGCGGTGATGCTTCAGGGCATGACCGCGCACTACTTGACGCGTAGCACCTACGCCGTAAAACCGAACGACACTGTGCTGATTCATGCTGCCGCTGGCGGCACGGGACTATTGCTTGTTCAAATCGCCAAAATGCGCGGCGCGCGCGTCATCGGCACCGTATCGACGGAAAAAAAAGCGCGCCTCGCGCAGGCGGCCGGAGCCGACGCGACCATTGACTACACCAACCAAGACTTTGCCACCGAGGCAAGGCGGCTGACCGACGGCGGCGGCGTCAATGTCGTCTACGATTCTGTCGGCAAAGAAACCTATGAGAAAAGCCTCGACTCGCTCGCGCCGCTCGGCTGCCTTGTAATCTTCGGTCAAGCCAGCGGACCAGTGCCGCCTTTCGACACCGCGGTACTCAATTCCAAGGGATCATTATCGCTGGCCCGTCCGAGTTTAACGCATAACGTCGCCAGTAAAGCCGATCTCGCCTGGCGCGCCGGAGATCTTTTCAAGTGGATCGAAGCAGGCAAGCTCAAGGTCACAATCGGCAAGACCTTTTCTCTCGCCGATGCCGCCTTCGCGCACCGTGAAATGGAATCGCGCCGATCCATCGGCAAAATTCTTTTGGTGCCATAAAAACATGTACGGTTGGCGCGCAAAGATCGGTCGCATCTCCCCTTCGCCCGAAACCGTCGGCTGCGAGGAATGGCGCCGTGCCATGCCTGAGGGTGTTTGTCTGGTCGAAACCCGCACGCTCTTGCACGATGTCACGGTCGAGGGGCTCGCCGAGACCGTCAAACAGGTGGAGCGCGCCGCCCTCGAACTGGCATCCGCGGAAGTCGACGTCATACTTCAGGCCGGCACCGCCATCGCGTTTTTTCGCGGCTTCGGCCACGACCAGGAGCTCAGTCGCCGCATCAGCGCTGCGACCGGCATCAAAGCAACCACTTCGCTTACCGCGGTTATAGAGGCATTGCGCACGCTTGGGATCACGCGGCCGGCGATCGCCACTTCCTATCTCGCCGATATCGACGCTCGCTTGGCCGCGGTCTTACAACAATCCGACTTTGAAGTCGCCGCGATCCGCGGCCTGGGACTCAAACGCAGCATCGACATGGGCAAAGTCATGCCCGATGAGACTTATCGATTGGCAAGCGAAATCGCGAGCAACGCCACTGGCGCGGACGGCATCTTCATCTCCTGCGGCAATCTGCGCAGCTTCGAAGCGATCGAGCGCTTGGAAGCAGACACGGGTTTGCCGGTCGTCACGAGCAATCAAGCCGGACTTTGGCAAACGCTCCGGATAGTCGGCATCGGCGATCGGTTACCCAGCCTCGGGAGGCTATTTCGAGAGCACTAGCGGCATTCGAGTCGCGTGGGTTTAAAAAATACGACCCGACTATAAGGAGGCTGATCCAGCGATATAACAACAATCAGGCTAAGAGTGCTCATTCTGACAAAACCATTCGCCAGGCAGCTCTCGGCCAACGCCGCGCGTTTTCGCCAGTTCATAAACTCTCGCCGCGACCGCCGAAAACTGAAGGCCGAGCCCCAAATGGTTCATCATACAAGTGACATCGCTGTCGTTCTTCCGCCCGGCCGCCTTACCGGCCATGATCTCCGATAATTCGGGTTTATTGCGCCAATCGGCGGCGGTGCTTGCCAGTTCTGCGCGGCCGTAATCGCCTTTGCTAAATTCAGGGATCTTGGTTTCCTCGCCAGGGAGCGTAAACAGTTTTGCCGCCTCGCGGGTAGACACCGCGATCAGGTCGCAACGTACCAAAGCATCCAGCGTCATCTCGCTCGGCCGCACCGTGGTGATATGCATGCCGTCACGGATCCAGGCCGACAAAAAAAACGGGTCGAGGGAATTGGTCGCCAATGCCACGATATCCGCGTTCTCTGCTGCTTCATCCGGTGAAAATACGGCGCGTAACTCCACGGTGGTGTTTCGGCGCATCCTGCGGACAAATGCCTCACGGTTCCTTTCCGTCGGACTGAAGACCCGAACTTCTGCAATCGGCAGCACCTTGCACATCGCCGTTAGCGCCGGTCCAGCTTGCCAGCCTGAACCGTAAAGGGCCATCACCGAGGAGTCCTTGCGCGCGAGATACTTTGCCGAAAGCGCATTGGTGACACCGACGCGAATCGCTTGCATGAGTCCGTCGGGAAATATTGCCAAAAGCTCCCCCGTAGCAATGCTGAAGACAAAGACCAAGCCGACGTATTTATCGCCCGCTGCCAGAGCCAATTTTACGCGGCGCTGTCTACCGCCAACCAAGGGCCAAGTGAGCACGTCCGAGGTGACTCGCATAGTCGTAACGCCGGCGCGCGGCAACGATGCGCAGGAAGTCTTAAGGCCGTGGTAGCTGCCTTCGGTCGGGCCTGGCACTAGCAGGTCTTGGCGCGGCATATTTACGGCAGCGCCATCCCCGAGGTCGAGCAGAGCCGGCTCGAGTACGCTGAAACATTCATCCAGCGTGAAAATACTCTCGACTTCTTCGTTCGTGAGAATGAGGGTCATGATTCGATCGATTTCCTAACGTGGATTTTTCACCGGTAGACTGGCTATGGCACACTCGAATGCCGTTTTGGCCCAAATTTCGATCCATGGCTTGGCTTTTGCGACTCCTCGCCGCTAAACGGCGCAACGCCCGATCGTTTTTGCTTAGGGAATTTCAACGATCTTGTTTCGCGAACACTGACCACGGAGAATTTTGACCTGCGATTTGGGCACGCCGAGATGACGCGCCAGCAACTCGACAACCGCCTGATTGGCTTTGCCATCACGCGCGGGTTCTCGCACAGCGACGCGATAATCGCGTTTGCTTATTTGAATAACCCCGGGCGACTTTGTGTTGGGCTTGACGATCACGGCAATTTTCCGTGCCATAACCTTTTGTACAGGCATGGCACGGTGCCGTTCAATAGTCGCTTAACAACTTGCGTGCGACGGAAAAAGTCAGCCGGCTTGCTTTTGTACGAGTTCCAGAAGCTGCTGGTAAGACTTCAAAAGGTCGGTGGAAGTGACGATGCCGCATATCGTATCGTCGTCCTCGACGACGGGCAGGCAGTTAATCCGTTTGGAGAGAAGTTTCGAGACCGCATCGATGATCGGCGTACGGCGTTTTACGGTGATTGGATTCCGGGTCATGAACTGATCGAGCGACTTGGTGCGCGAATTAGGGTTTCGCGCCAGGGTTCGATAGATGTCCCGGTCCGAAATTACGCCAACAACTTTTCGGTAACTATCGACCACCACACAGTGGCGGAAATGACGGTCGTTCATCAGATTGGCGGCGTCATTAAAGATATGGTGAGGGCTCAGTGTAACCACTTTGCCGGTCATCACATCGGCCACTTCGGTGGGACCAATAACCAAGGATATTTCATGCAACATGCCATCGTCCTGAGAGATTTTTTGGTTAAGATTTTCAAGCATTTGTTTCCCCCAAAGAATTTACGGTGTCGGGCCCGGTTGAATATCGGAAAAAACAAAGCAATTCTCACACCAACTCGACGGTGCTGGCGTGGTATTGTCTTCCCGTTTTCTGTTCGTAGGAAAAACTGCGGATTAATTTCCAATACTTCCTTTGGATTCCATAAAGCCGACCCTATCAGCGCCATGACGGAGGCGAAGTTTGTGCGCTTTATGGTTTGAATTGTCAAATTTGGCGCTGCTGTTTTGTCAGCATCTAAGCCGGCCTGCAGGGCTTCCTTGCCTTCGCAAAGTTTTGTCCGAAATCGGTGATATCGGATCGTATTTCGCCCGGCCCATCAAAATTGGCCGCCTTCCTTGTATACCTGCGCCGAGGCCTGTGGTAAAAACGCTGCGAAAGTTGAAAGGAAACATCATATTAATGACGCTAATTCTCAGCAATGAAGAGGTGCAAGAGGCGCTCGAAGTCAAAGAGTGCCTCGACGTCATGGAAGAGTCTTACCGCGAGCAGGCGGAAAGTCGCGCCGTCAACCGGCCCACTTGTCACTCCTATCTGCCTCATCGCCTGCCGAACGCCACCTATAGCTTCAAATCCGTCGACGGTGGCATCGGCAAGTTCGGGGTTCTAGCCCTGCGCGTAACCTCCGATGTCGTCCAAGAGCAGCAAGTCCATGGCGCGACTCGTTTGGAGAAACTGCCGCTCGCGGGCAAAGGGATGTTCGTGGGTCTGGTGCAACTCTTCTGCGCGGAGACCGGCGAACTGTTGGCGATTATGCCGGATGGATTGATTCAGCAGACTCGCGTCGGTGTAACCAGCGCGCTCGGCATGAAAGTTATGGCGCGCAAGAATGCCGAAGTCCTCGGGCTCATCGGCTCGGGCGGACAAGCAAAAGCCCATTATCGCTTCATGACCGCGGTGATGCCGATAAAAAAAGTGAAAGTGTTCAGCCCAAACCCGGAGCACCGAAGGGCCTTCGTCGAGGAGATGGAAGGAGAAACCGGGGTTTCCGGCGAGTCCGTCGACAGCGCCGAGGCAGCGACTCGGGGCTCCGACGTGATCTGCAGCGCGACCAATTCGTCGCAGCCAGTGTTGAAGCTCGACTGGCTCGATCCCGGCATGCACTATAACTCAATCCGGGAATTCGAAACCGATCTCGGCGTATTGAACCGATGCGATGTGATCGCGATCCATACCAACTTCGGCGGCATCCAACACTACCAGCCGCCCGGAATCATCGATGATATGCCCGGAGTGCGCCGCGAAAAACCGCGCGACTGGTCGAAGTATCCCGAAATCTGCGAGCTCATCGCCGGCAAACGGCCAGGCCGCACCAACGACAGTCAGATCACATTCTTTCTCAACAACGTCGGTACCGGCGTCCAGTTCGCCGCCATGGGCTATTGCGCCTACAAGACCGCCAAGGAAAGGGGGCTGGGCCACGAAATCCCGAGCAAATGGTTCATGCAGGACATCAAACCTTGAAACGTAGATTTTCTGCCGCCCTGCTATTAACGAGCGCGTCTGTTTACTAGGCGCAATTTGTTTCTGGATCCTTTTCACCTGGCTATTGCCTCAGTAACGCCTCTCGTATTTCAACACCCCGCTACCAAGTCTCCGCTCTACCCCCTTGCACCCACCAGTTGAGGCGCGGCTCGATCTTGAGCTCGAACCCTTTACCATGCTGCTTGGCGAGCTCATAGCATTTTTTCGCTAGGGCAATATCGACGATGCCCTGCCCGCCCTGATTCTTGTAGAGAATGATTTGGTTGTCGTCGGTCCGACCCTTGACTCGGCCCGCCAACACGTCGCTAATCTCGACGACTTTGTCCCAGGTGATCACCCCCTCTTGAACCGGCCAGTAGAGGTCTCCTTGCTGGGAATCGATGGCCTGGAGCTTGGACAGCGCGACGATAAAGTCGCAGCGCTTGAGCGTGCCGTCGTCGATTTCCCGGCGCGGGGCGGCGAGATTGCCGCTTTTGACCAGTTCGATATTGCTGCCGATGACCGAGAGAATGTACTGCCCCGCCTCGAGCCACGAACCGTCGATCACCGGAACATTAGTATTGGTCATGCAAAGGATGATGTCGACGTCCTTGGCCACCAGCTCTGGCGCGTCGACGGGCCTCACCGCTACGCCCGTTTTCGCGCTGATTTTGTTTGCGAAGCCTTTGCGATGCGATGCCGTGGGGCTGAAAACTTTGGCGCTCTCGATCCTGCGCATCTCGCAAAGCCCCGCGAAGGTCGCCCAGGCTTGTTGTCCAGAGCCGTAGATACCCACTCGGGTCGCATCTTTACGGGCGAAGAGATTCAATCCCGCCAGACTGGTCGCCGGCGTGCGCAGATCCGCCACGCCGGTAAAGTCGCGCGGCCGATGCGCCATGATTCCTAGCAAAGAGCCGCCGTCGGTGTCGTAGATGAGCGCCAGCTCGGTTTGATCGGGATTGAAGGGCGGGCGCTTCTGCGTCGAGCCGACGATCGCTTTTCGGTGCAACGCCACTTGAGCGCCGATCGCGCCGTAGCTCGCCGAGCCCCCGGCGTAAATATTGAGTACGGTGTCGAAGCGACCTTCACCAATCTCGCGGTGCAAGTTGAGCCGCTTGCGTGGCGCGTTGACCCCCTTGGGTGAGACCAGGTCGCGGAGTGCGTCCTCGGTAAGTTGCACGGCGTCTTTAAATAGAATTAGCTGATCGACGTCGTCGGAATGAAAGAACAGCGCCATGAAAGCCTCTCCTTCGATCGCTTAGTTTTGCAATTTGCCGAAATCCGTATGCCAAAGTTTTCGCAGCTTCGCCATCTGCTCATCGGTCATCCCGGGCGCGCCGGAGCACGCGACCGCGTCGTCGACATGGGCTGGATTGGAAAATCCCACCAGCACGGCGGATACTTTGTCGTTCATCAAACCGAAGCGGATTGCTGCTTGCGCGAGATCTTTGCCCTCCACGCCGAGGGCGCCTTTGACCATTTCCGCGCGCGTAAGATCGCTCGGGTAGTCCGAACCTGGAGAGAGCGTCTGTCCGCTGCCTCCACCACCGGCGCTAGGGTCGGAGGTGAGGGCGCCGGCGGCGAGAATGCGAATGATAAAAGCGCCCATGCCCTTTGCCGCCGCGCGATCGAGAATCCGGCCGTAATCCAAAGCGCTGAAAGCCCCAGGAACCGGCTGCCCGGCGCTCGGGTTGAGCAAATTGTAATAGCACTGAAAAGCATGGAACTCGCCGCTATCAACCAACTCGGCGAGCGCTTTCGGATCGCCCAGACCACTAAAGCCAAAAAAGCCCGCCTTGCCGCGGTCGCGCATGACCTTGAGCCCCTCGACA
>JBLMXG010000272.1:0-3642 GCA_050257635.1 Chloroflexota bacterium | reverse complement strand
GTTGACGCTGCGAAAACGTTCGCCGGCGTGTACGCGACGATCAGCGCGAGAAAAAACACGCCCACCAACGGTTGTGTCCGGCTTAAAAAAATCTTCGGGTTCATCGGTTGCTCCTTTTCCTTAGCCCGGTGTTTTCTTTACTTGATTCAAAACCCTCATGCAATTACCGCCGACGATTTTCACAACTTCGGATTCCGTGTATCCCCGTTTCAAAAGGCCGGCGGGGATGAGCGCGAAAGATTTGTGGCTCGGGATCGCGGTGGCGCTGCGCAGCCCAAACAGGTCGGTGCCGATGCCGACATGATCGGCGCCGATAAGATTCTTCACGTAATCGATGGCGGCCAGATAGTTTTCGAGCGATTCATTGCGGCGGATCAACGGCCAGATACCGACGACACCGCCTTTGCCGGCGATGGCGCGCATGTCTTGATCGTCGAGGTGCCGCGAAATCTTTCTTAAAGTGCGCGGTCCGGTGTGGGAGCAGATCACCGGATGGCGGCTTTCAGCAAGCACGCCGTAGAGGGTGGCGGGAGAGCAATGTGCGGTATCAATCAGGAAGCCGAGCCGGTTCATCTCGCGCACAAGGTCGCGGCCGAACGGCGTTAGCCCGTTATGGCGCGGCGGCGCTGTTTGGATGTCGCCGATCTCGTTGAAACGGTAATGCATCAACTGCAATACCCGCACGCCGCGTTCGTAGAACAATTTAACTCGGGAAATCTCGCCTTCGAGCGGATCGCTGCCTTCGAGTGTCAACATGGCGCACGGTATTCCGGCCTTTTTCGCCGCGAGGATTTCGCCGGGCGAGCGAGCGAAAGCGAGCGTCGCCGAATTCGTGGTTTCGACGACGCTATCGAGTTGCTCTACGGCTCGGCGGAATAGCTCACCCGGTTTAGGCTGACGCTGCTCGTAGCGTTGGCCGGTTGCAGCTCTTTTGATCACAGGATAGTCGCCACGCATCGCAAAGAGCGCGCAATCGAGCCCACCGGCTTTCATATCGGCCGGCACCTCGGGATCGAGCCGCGGGAAATAGGGACCGCCGAGAGCGTTGGGGTGGCAGTGCAGATCGATGGTGATAGCCTCGCGCCAAAGCTCGGCAGCTTCGGCGAGGAGATGTTTATCGTCGAGCAGGGCTCGCAGCCCAGGTTCGAGCGCACGGGCGGCGACGGTCGCACCGAGCATGCGAATGAATCGACGCCGCGACAGTCGCGGTGATGAAGCCGCAGCGCGCCCGGTTCGTTCTTCGCTAACTAAAAAGTGGTTTGCAGGCATTTTTGTCAATTGCGTTCGTTCGCTCGTTGGCGTCCAGCGCGCGAGCCGTGTAACAATGGTATGTTCGAGGACGATTCTGCATGCAACTTGAGCCCAGGTCAAAGCCCACGCTGGATGAGTATTCGCGGCGACAGGGCAGCGGACCCGGCGCGGACGAGGAGCCATCTTTCCGAGGACAGCTCGCGCCGGTATTTTTCCTGGCCGTCATCTTTTTACTCAACTTCATGTCGCGCATCATGCTTTCACCGCTGTTGCCGACCATTGAAATAGAGCTGTCGATCAGCCACAGCCAGGCGGGTTTCTTTTTCTTTTTGACCTCGGGCGGCTATCTCGTCGGCTTGTTAAGCTCGGGCTTGTTGGCCTCGCGCACGACGCACCAAGCGTCGATCGTGCTTTCCAGTTTCGGCGTTGGAGTTGCGATGTTGACGATCGCGTCGGCGCAACACCTCTGGGTCATGCGCGGCGGGCTCTTTGGCGTGGGACTCGCCGCCGGCTGGTACATGCCCTCGGCGATCGCGACGATCACCTCTTTGGTCGATAAACGGCACTGGGGGAAAGCCATTTCGGTTCATGAGCTGGCGCCCAACCTGGCCTTTTTCATTACCCCTTTTGTCGCTGAGCTCTTTCTCAACTGGGCGAGCTGGCGCTCGGCGTTGGGCGTGATCGGCACGCTGTCGATCTTTGCAAGCATCGGTTTCGGCCAATTCGGCCGCGGCGGTCGCTTCCCGGGCGAATCGCCGCTGTCCAGCGCCTTCGGCCTGCTCATGCGCACGCCGGCCTTCTGGCAGATGGTGGCGCTGTTCGGTCTCGGGGTGAGCGCCACGGTCGGCGTCTACGCCATGCTGCCGCTCTATCTGGTGGCGGAGCGCCATTTCGAACCGACCTGGGCCAACACCGTGGTCGCGTTTTCGCGCTCGCACGGGCCGATTCTTGGTTTGCTCGGTGGCTGGGCGTCGGACCGGTTGGGCGCGCGGCGGACGATTATCATCAGTTTGGCGTTTACCGGCGCGTTCACGCTGTTCTTGGGTGTGCTTTCGGACCCTTGGCTGAGCGCTGCGGTGTTGCTGCAACCGCTGCTCGCAGTCTGGTTTTTTCCAGCGGCCTTCGCCGCCATCGCCATGATCACGCCACCCAACGCGCGCAATCTCGCGGTCGCTTTCTCTGTGCCCTTGGGCTTTTTGATCGGCGGCGGCGCCATCCCGACTTTCATCGGTGTCACCGGAGATGCCGGGTCGTTTGCGACCGGCTTCACCATCACGGGCATTCTCATCGCAGCCGGCGCCCTGCTGGCGCTCTTGCTCCGGCTGCCTGGCGCCGGGTTCGGCGCGAGGTGACGCGCCGGTTGTCTTCGCTGCTCTGGCTGTTCTATAAATCGACCTATGACAACGTTGAGCGATTTCGCAGAGGCCATGCGCGAGAGCGATGCGATTGTGGTCTTTACCGGCGCCGGCATCAGCACGGAATCCGGTATTCCCGACTTTCGCAGCCCCGCCGGCGTCTGGACGCGCTACCGTCCGGTAACTTTTCAAGAATACTTGAATAGCGAAGCGGCGCGGATCGAAGCATGGAAGCGCCGCCTCGATACCTACGAGGCGCACAAGAACGCCAGGCCGAACATCGGCCATTACTTCGTGCAGTCGCTCGAGGCCAAAGGCAAGCTCATCGGGCTCATCACCCAAAACGTCGACGGCTTGCACAGTGCGGCGGGGTTGGCGGATGAGAAACTCGTCGAGCTGCATGGCAGCAATCGGCAAATCGTTTGTCTACAATGCGATCGCACCTACGAGCCGGACGAAATTATCAAGCGGCTCGTGGGGGATTTTGAGTCGCCCAAGTGCGAAGCCTGCGGCGGCATTCTCAAATCGGCGACGATATCCTTCGGCCAGGCGATGCCGCAAAAGGCCATGCGCATCGCCCAGGAGTGGACGGAGCAAGCGGAGGTTTTTATCGTCATGGGCTCGTCTCTGCAGGTGCAGCCGGCAGCCTCCTTCCCGGTTCTCGCCAAGCGCAACGGTGCTTTGCTGGCGATTGTCAATCGTGAGGCGGGACCGCTAGATGAGATCGCGGATTTTGTCCATCACGGCGCCATCGGCGAGTTTTGCGCTCGGTTCGGCGAGATGATCGCGGACGGATAAGACGGCAAAATGTCCCGCAAAGGCGCAAAGACGCCAGGCTCGGAAACGAAATCATTTTTTAAAATCTTTGCGCCTTAGCGCCTTCGCGGGAGAATAATCCGAAACGGGAGTTTCAAATGGCTGAATGGAAAATGATCGACGCGGATGGGCATATTCGCGAAGTGGAGAGCGAGGTTTTCGAATATCTGCCTGGCTATTATAAAGCGCGCCGGGAAGCGGTGCTCTATTTCCCGCTGTT
>JBLMXG010000271.1:0-2804 GCA_050257635.1 Chloroflexota bacterium | reverse complement strand
TGCGGTAAAGACGGCTGTCGGGATCGCTGGTACTCGCATGCGTGTCGTTCTTACGCTTCTGTCCATGAAAGTTCGCACCGTCTTCGTCGCCGCTGCCGTCCTTGGGGCGAAAGCTCTTCTGCGAAGCCCAGGCCTCGATCAGCGTTCCGTCCACCGAAAAATGCTCGTCCGACAACAGTGGTTTGACCTGCGGATGGTTCAGAAGTTTGCTCATGAACTTCGTAAACACCTCACCATTCTGCAATCGGTCACGGTTCTTCGTAAAGGTGGTTGGGTCCCAGACCGGATCGTCGGGCGCAAGCCCCACGAACCACCGGTACAAAAGATTATAATCCAACTGCTCCATAAGCTGTCGTTCCGACCGGATGCCGTAGAACACCTGAAGCAGCAATGCGCTCAGCAATTGCTCCGGAGGGATCGAGGGTCGTCCTTCGCTCGCGTAGAGCTTCCCCAAGCTACCGTTCAACTCGCCGAGCACCTCACGGACAAGCTCCCGGATTTTCCTCAGCGGATGGCTAGCCGGAATCCGAGTCTCCGGCGAGATATAAGAAAACAACCCGCCCTGATCCTCAAATGCTCCCCGCATGCCAGCCTCCGACGATTCGCGATAGAAAAATGAATCATCAAATTATCGCCGCGGCGATAGGTTTTTCAGCGGACTGCTAGCACACTTATTGCGACCAAGAGATCGTGAAAATCAATTTGCATTTCTTATCACCTGCTAGCAAAACTGGCGTCTCAAAAGCATACCCCCTTGAATAGTCCCTGTTTCGCGGCCAGTGACTTACGTCGACAGACGCGGACGTAACCGGCGCCATATTCAACTACCGAAAATGACGCGACGGAAACGATAGAGCGCGAAACCAAAATAAACAGCGCCAATGACGGCCGCCGCCAAAATCTCTGGCCAGACGATCGACAAGTCGGCGCCGCGATAAAGCACATCCTGCGAGAAAATCACGAAATGTGGCGTCGGGCTGATGCCCAACATGAGGTACTTCAGCCAAACTGGCATGCTTTCCAGCGGCGTAGTGCTGCCCGAAAGCAGCATCATCACCAGCAACACGGGAATAGACAGCAGGCCGAATTGGGCCATCGTGCCAGCAACGGTGCCGAGGGCAATGCCAAGCGCCGCGACTGCGAGCACATAAAAGCACGCGCCGCCCAGAAACAGCAGACGCGATCCCGCGACCGGCACCTGCAACCACCACTCGACGACAAACGCCAGCGACAGGGTCGTTGCAAGCAGAACGACCATGCCGTTGGCGAGGATCTTTGAGAGCATGATCTCGGCCGGAACGACAGGCATCACGAGGAGATGCTCGACCGTACCCTGCTCGCGCTCGCGAATAAGCGCAGCGCCGGTGAGCATCACGGTGATCATCGTGAGATTGCTGACGATCTGCATCACTGAGGTGAACCAGCTCGTATTAAAATTCGGATTGAACTTTGCTCGCGTAACCACTTTGACCGGTGCGCCGCTCCATCCTTCCCGTCCCGAGACGAACCCTGTCACATAGTTCAGGATAACGTTCTGGATGTAAGTCATGCCATTAGCGGCCTGGGCAGCCGCGGTGGCATCTACGTTGATTTGAACCGTCGGCCGCCGCCCGGCGAGAATATCCGCCTGGAGCCTCGTTGGAATTTCAATGACATACATAAAGCGTTGTGAATCCATCCCCGGGTCGATTTCCCCCGCAGTGATCTCCACCGCCCGCTGAAAAGTGGGCGGTGTGAGGCCATCTGCGATGCGGCGTGACAAATCGGAATGATCTTCATCGACGATCCCAACCGAAAGGTTGGTCGCTTCGGTCGAGGCCCCGGTGGCAGCGGCGTAGATCGCAACGGTGAAGGCATAGGCGACAAGCAGCAGCATGATCGGGTCGGAGCGGAAGCTGCGCAGTTCCTTGATCGTCAGCCTGTAGATGTTGGCGACATGCAGCCGCAGCTTGGCAAACTGATGACTCCCGGACCGCTTCGCCTTCGTCACGTGCGGTGCCGGTTGTTGTCGTGAGTCGGCTGCCTGGCCTACCGACATCTCAGCTCTCCTGTTTCCGCAGCAATATGTGAGCGGCAATAAAATAGCCGATCGCAAAGCCTGCAAGCGCGAGAGCATTGAGCCCGAGATCAGAATAGGTAAGCCCTTTTGTGAAGGTGCCGACGCTGATCGGCTGAAACCACGCCATTGGAAACATCAGGCCAATCAGTCTTCCCGCGCCTGTGAGGGAGGACACGGGCACGAGCAGGCCGGAAAAGTTCACCGTGGGGATGATGGAGATAACCGAGGTTGCAAAGACCGCCGCAACCTGGGTCCGGGTAAAGGTCGAGATAAGTTGCCCGAAGCCGCACGTGGAAAAAACGTAGAGCAAAGTCCCGAGCGCGAGGGCTCCGAAGGATCCCTTGACCGGCACTTGGAAAACGACAAACGCCATCAGCACCATAAGAATGAACGCCAACATACCGACGACGACATACGGAAACTGCTTACCCATCAGAAATTCGAATTTGCTGATGGGCGTGGATCGGAAATTGGCGATCGAGCCGGTCTCCTTCTCGCGCACGACGCCGATGGTCGCCATGATTGCCGGGATCAAAACCAATATTATCACAATGACGCTCGGAACCATCGAGAAGACGCTCTTGAAGGCCTGGTTGTAGCGAAAGCGATTTTCGATGTTGACGCTGCCAAAATAGACGTTGGACGGGGCGTTGGGGCCGACGCGTTCCACAATGAGGTCCTGCGCAAAACGCAGCGACAAACCAGTCACGTAGCCTTTCGTGGTCTCGCCTCGGAACGGCATGGC
>JBLMXG010000270.1:0-46734 GCA_050257635.1 Chloroflexota bacterium | reverse complement strand
AGCGCCGCCGTCTTGGCCAATGCGCCTAATCCGCACGCCGCATTATTGTTTATCGATTTCTTGATTAGCCCCGATGGTCAAAAAATGTATTCCGACCTGTTCTACGGCAGCGCGGCCAAGGTCTCCGGCTTCGAGCGCTGGTATCCGGAGAAGGGCGTAACGACCGAGGAATACGAAAGACGCGCCGAAGGGTGGCTCAAACTCTTGGATGAAATTACTCGCAAATGATGGGGTTACATAGTGGCAGCTGACAATATTTTCTCCGGGAATTTAATCTGCGCTCGCCGAAGGGTTCGACGGTTTGGAGGGGAAAAAACCCTTCGGCGCGCCGAGGCTCAAGAGTTTAATCGTTGCGAGTCGACTCTCTCGCAGCTCGCGGCCACCCGGCAGATCCTTACCGCGTCGTTCCCGCATGCTTTTAGCGGGATCCAGGTGAACTCTGACTGGAGCCGCGATAAAAACACCCGAGCGGAACCGCGAGAACTTCTTTGCAGTCCGCTCGCGGTGCGAGCGCTGGCATGTTGGGCTTCGTGTTTGAAACGCGACGGCACGCATGGTCAACGATTGCCGTCGTTCCTCCTGGTGGTCAATTCGGGAAGTTGAATTCCTCTTCAACCGCGTTTTCCACGCCGTAGCGCGCGAGATCTTTCACGTCGAACTTCTCCTCGTCAGCTTCGACATCGCTAAAGCGCGCTTTGGTGGCCGGATGCTTGGGCACGAAGAGCTGGCAGCAGTCCTGATCGGGGACTGAGGAGATTTCGAAGGTGCCGATGCGGCGCGCCTGGTCGATGATTTCTTGTTTGTCCATGCCTACCACTGGGCGCAAAATCGGCAAGCGGGTCGCTTGCTGGATGACCGCCATATTGTCCAGAGTCTGAGACGCTACCTGGCCCAGGCTTTCGCCGGTGACCAACGCCTTGGCTTTTTCTTTTCTCGCGATGGCTTCGGCGATGCGCAGCATCATGCGCCGATACAACACCACACGCAGCGGCCGGGTTACGGACGCGACAATCTGGCGTTGAATCTCGCCGAAAGGGACGAGATAGAGCCGGGAGAGAAATTGGCGCCGGGTCAAAATCCTGACGAGGTCCCGAACTTTGTCTTGGGAAGTCTTGTCTTGAAACGGCGCGCTATGAAAATGGACGAAGACAATTCTGCAGCCGCGCTGCATTATTCGGTAGGCGGCCACGGGAGAATCGAAGCCGCCGGAGATGAGCGCGACCACGCGCCCGCTGGCGCCCACCGGCAGGCCGCCGGCGCCGGCAATCTTGTCGAAGCCAAAGAACGCATCGCGCGGCAAGATCTCCACTGTTACGGTGAGCTCCGCGTGCTCCAAATCCACCCGGGCGCCGGATTTTGCCTGAACTGCCGCGCCGAGCTGGCGGTTGATCTCCGGCGATGCGAGCGGGAAGGTTTTGTCGCCTCTCCGGGTTTCGATCCGAAAAGACGCGAAACTGACATCGTTGAGCGATTCTAGAAGGCGTGTTTTCAAGACCTCTAAGTCGCGCGCCGTGCGTTCGACGATGGAGAAATTGGCCACACCAAACACCGCGCCGATACGCTGGATTAAAATTCGCCGATCGATGTCCTGCTGAAAAGTAAGCAGCAAGCGCGCCGGCAAGCTGCGCATTTCCTTGGCGCCCAAATCCTTGACGGCGGCGAGAAGGTTGCGTTTGAGCAACTCGGTGAAATATTGGCGGTTGCCTTTCTTGAGCGCGATTTCATGATAGCGGATCAGCACGGAATCCATGGGTGAGTGATAACAGATTCGTTGTAGTTTTGCATGTAAATACCCCTATGGTAGTATCGGCGAAGATGTTCGACGAGGAGTCTGATCATGAGTAATTTCAAGAAGCTCGCCGATGCGATGCAATTCTCGGCGGAAAAAATGAAAAAGAACGGCGTCTTCGAAACCGAGCGGTTTTTTTGCGACACTTACTGCTTCGAGCCGGGGCAGGAGCAGAGTCCGCATACGCACGCCGGCCAGGACAAAGTTTATTATGTGCTCGAAGGGCGCGGTGTGTTTAAAGTCGGCGATGACGAGCGCGAACTGGGGGCCGGTGAAATCGCTCTGGCGCCCGCAGGACAGAACCATGGTGTAGCGAATCGCGGCCGCGAGCGTCTGGTAACCCTCGTGTTCGTGACCCCCAGGCCGCAGCATTGACAATGCCATGAATGCCGAGGAACAGGCGGTCGCTCGCGCCAACGAAGATTTTTATCGTGCCTTCGAATCTCTCGACCTGCACCGCATGGAGGCGGTCTGGGCCAGAGAAGCGGAGATTCAGTGCGGCCATCCAGGCTGGCGCATTCTGCGCGGCTGGAAACCGGTGATGGAGAGCTGGCGGCGAATTTTTGAAAACACGCCGCAGATCCATTTTCGCCTCGCCGATCTCTCCGTCGAAGTGAGCGGTGGTCTGGCATGGGTGACGCTCTACGAAAACCTCGTCAGCTCCGTAGAAGGACAAAGTGTCGCCGCGCTCATCCTGACGACCAACATCTTTCGCAAGGGCGCCGACGGCTGGCGCATGATTCATCATCACGGCTCCTCGGTGGCGCAAACGGCGCCGCCCGAGGACGAGACCCCGACCGTGCATTGAATTCGCTCGGCGCGTGTCGATTTCTATGAAACTCGCAGGCAAAGTCGCGCTCGTGACCGGAGCAGGGCGGGGCATCGGCAGAGCCGTCGCTCGCTCGCTGGGGCGCGCGGGCTGCCATGTGATTTTGTCGAGCCGCACGATCGCTCAGATCGAGGAAGTAGAGCGGGAAATTCGCCGAGAGGGCGGTAGCGCGACGGTCGTCGGCGCCGATCTTACCGACGACGATGCCATCGCATATTTAGTTGATGCAAGCCGGCGCGCTTGCGGCGCCGTCGATATCCTCGTCAACAACGCGGGGTGGGGTAAAAGGGCGACGGTGGTGAAAGCCAGGATCGAGGACTGGGACCAGACCTTTCGCCTTAACCTGCGCGCGCCGATGATTCTTGCCCAGCGATTCCTGCCGGCGATGATCGAAAAAGGCGAAGGCGCGGTGATCAACGTCGGCTCGGTGTCCGGCAAAAGCGGCGAGGCCAGCGGGGCGGCTTATTCGGCCTCGAAATTCGGCCTCATCGGCTTCACCCAATCGCTTTATGAGGAAGTGCGCGAGCATGGTATCAAGGTTGCCGTCATCTTGCCGGGTTTCGTCGATACGCCGATGATACCGCCGGTCAAACATCTGAATCGCGCCAAGATGATCCAGGCCGAAGACATTGCTCACACCGTGCACTACGTTTTAACCTCGCCAGCCACCTGCTGTCCCGTGGAAATCACCGTGCGTCCGCAGCGGACGCCGTACCGTTGAAACGGCGTAGAGGCGCGCACCCTTCAATTGTCTTCCAGCCTGGACGCTCGGAGTTCGCGGGGTAAGGATGAATCTTGCGAGATTTTTGCTCGGTGCGCTCGACGTCGCCGCGGCGCGTCTGCTTGTGGACGAGACATGCGCGCCCGATGCAAGATCCCGGTTTCAAGCGCAGAGATTTTGCAGAAATGGCAGGTCGACTTCTTCGAGGCTTTGGACGACGGCATCGGCTTCGCTCAGCAGATCCGCGCCATGCGAATTGGTTACGGCCAGACATTTCATGCCCGCCCGCAGCGCCCCCTTGACGCCTTCTTTGGAGTCCTCGATGACGACACAGTCGGCGGCGAATATCGGTTTGTCCTTGTGCCGGTTCAGCGACGACAGCGCCTTGAGAAAAATATCCGGCTCCGGTTTTCCTCGCTCGACATCTTCCGCGCTGACGATCGCCTGGAAAGAATCGATCAAACCGGCAGTGGTGAGGATCGTTTCGATCTCGTGGCGCAGAGCTCCCGACGCCACCGCCAAGGGCAGGCGCAAGGCGAGCTCAGCGACCAGCGGTTTGACACCGGGAAAGATGGCGACGTGATTGCGGATCGCCTCTTGATAGTAGACAGCTTTCCGCTCGATCAACTCGGCGAGCTTCTCGTCGCTCAACGGGTGATTGTGCTCGCGATAGCCGAAGGTGAAAGCACCGCGGTCGTCGAAGCCCAAGTAGCGGGCATAATAAGCCTCTTCGGTAAGGCCGATGCCTTCCTCGCCCAGGACTCGTTGGAAGAGTTTGAAGTGGATCGGCTCATCGTCAACGATGATCCCGTTGAAATCGAAAATAACTGCCTGAAGCATAAAATAGAATTGCAGAAAACTCCTTTTATTTCAAACGAATATACGCTAGAAAGAAAGTATGGCATCAGCACATGACAAACATCATCATGGGCACGCACATGGCCATTTGGAATTTCGTTTCTGTCCGCGTTGCGGTGGGGCGTTGGAGTCGCGTGTTCTGAAGTTGAACGAGCCCAAACGTCTGGTCTGCCAAGCTTGCGCGTTTATCTTTTATCAAGATCCCAAGGTTGTAGCGGGAACGGTTTTCGCGCTAGACGGCGGCATTGTTCTGCTTAAGCGCGGCGTCGAGCCGGCCCTCGGCAAGTGGGTTTTCCCCGGCGGTTATGTGGACCGTGGCGAGAGCGTGCGAGATGCGGCCGTGCGCGAGACCAAGGAAGAATCGCAGCTCGACGTGAAACTCGGCCCGTTGCTCGACGTTTACTCCTATTCCCGGTCGCCGAACGTGATCGTGGTCTATACCGCAGAAGTGATCGGCGGCGTATTGATGGCAGCCGATGAATCGGTCGACGCGCGTATCTTTGCTCCCAAGGAATTGCCCTGGGAGGAACTCGCCTTCGACAGCACCAGAGAGGCGCTGAACGACTACATCCACGCCTATTGGAAATCCTAGATAGCAAAAGGCCCAGCGCCCTCGCGGGCCTGAGCCTTGACGCAATTGCCGATTTTTAGGTTATGGCAGCTCGACCAAAACGTCGTCGCCTTCGATCTTCACTTCATATTTTTCCGTTGGCAAGTTGGGCAACAGCTCATTCTCTCCGGTGGTGACATTGTAGCGCCAGCCATGCCAGGGGCAGATGACCGTTGTGCCGTCCAGTTCGCCTTCTCCGAGTGGACCACCGCGATGGCCGCAGACATCGTTGATGGCGTAAAACTTGCCGTCGATGTTGAAAACGCCGATCGCTTTGCCGTCGATCTCAAGGCTCTTGCCGCACCCCGACTTAACGTCGCCGGCCTTGCAAACTTTAACGAGATGACCCATTACGAGTTTCCTTTCATGTCAGCGCGAAAGTTCCGCTTACTATACGAACTTGAAGTCGTGATTCAAGAGGAGCTGGAGCTTAAAAATGGCAAGGCCGTCACGATCGCCCGCCGGCGCAATTCCTTCGCTTCGATCGAGACTTCCGTGCCCGGATCCCAGTGCTCTCTAGCCACGTAGCCGAGCGCCACGACGCGACCGAGCTCAGGGGAAACCACCGAGCTGGTAACGAAGCCGATTTCTTTGTGCTCAACCGCGATCTTGTCACCGGCGGCGACGGCGGCGTTGCCCTCAAGCGATAATCCGCAGAGCTTTTTGTTGACGTGGCCGCGCGAGCGAATGCGCTCGACGACCTCCTGGCCGAGATAACAGCCTTTGGTAAAACTCACCGCGTTATCGAGTCCGACCTCGAGCAATAGATTGTCTTCGTTGAAATCGACCCCGTAGCGCGGTGTGCCGGCCTCCACGCGCAGAATGTTTTCGGCCTCGGTGCCGATCCAGGCGACGGAGAAAGGTTTGCCGGCGTGAGTTAACCGAGCGGCGATGCCGATCAGGTTGGCGACCGGGATGATGAGATCGTAGCCCGCTTCACCGATTTGGCTATCGCGGACAACGCAGACGGCGGCGCCGTCGATCTGCATCATCGCATGCTGTTTCGGTTGTGCCGGCAATAAGGCGTCAGGAGCCAGAGTTCGGATCAGCTCGGCCGACCGCGGTCCCTGGACCGAGAGGATCGCGTACTCGTCGCTGCGGTCAGCGATTTCGACCTCGTCGGCGACCAGATAACGATTGAGATGAGCGACAACCTTCTCTTTCAAGTTTGCCCAAAAATCCAAATAGAATGAATTCATCGCGCAGAGCACACGAACGTCGGCGATCACTTTTCCCTGCTGAGTGAGGATGGCGGCTTGTTGACCCTCGAACGGTTTGAGCGCGCGCAGGTCGTTGGAAAGCATGCCCTGGAGAAACGACAGACGGTCGGGACCGGTGAATTGCAGCAAGGCCCGGTGCGAAAGATCGATCAAGCCGACGTTGGAGCGTACGGTGTGATATTCAAGGCCGGGATCTCCAAACCAGGACGGCAGCAGCCAGCCACCGGCCTCGTGAAACCGGGCACCGTTCGATCGATGAAAATCGGTCAATAAGGATTCTCTCGCCATGGCAGGGGAAATATAGCTGCTCGCCGCCGAGTTGACAATGTCCTAAACCGAGGCGATTCAAATCTCAGCTCGACACGAGTGATAATTTAGCGTCCACGGTTTCTCGGCGGACTGCGATCGGTCAAGTTTGATCGAACGCTTGTCGCTATGATAGAGAGAGGTTTAGAATTTACTACGGAGGTAGCCAATGGCAAATCTTGAAGGGCAGAAGGCGCCGGCGTTTATGTTGGCGGGGAGCGACGGCAAGAAGCATTCGCTCAGCGACTACGTCGGGAAAAATGTCATCCTGTGGTTTTATCCCAAAGACGATACCCCGGGTTGAACCAAGGAAGCGTGCGGGTTCCGCGACGCTATCGAACCGGTATCCAAAGCCAACACGGTCGTACTGGGTGTCAGCAGGGACAGCATCGAGTCCCACAATCAGTTTATCGCAAAATTCAATTTGCCCTTCGCGCTGCTGTCCGATCCGCAGGTGGAGGTCATGAAAGCTTACGGAGCCTGGGGGCCCCGGCAGAATGCTCAAGGGGAGACCGTCGAAGGGCCAATTCGCTCCACGGCGCTCATCGGACCCGATGGAACCGTAAAGAAGCACTGGATTCCAGTTTCCAACGCAGAAGCTCATCCGGCAGAAGTTTTGGCCTATTTGCAGAAGTAGTTTTAGGCGGCGCCAGGGAAGGGATGCGACGCTTTTTCCGCGCCCCTCTTCTGGCGCCGTCGTTTCATGTAGGTTGCCGGGATTAAAAAATTTCGTCGCAGGCGCAATTGTTATGCGCATCGATCCCGGGTCACCGATGCATGGTAAAATTCGGTCTTATCGCGAAGTGATTCATGAGTTTACGCTCGCCCGCAGATAATGAAAACATGATCGCGACGAATCCGGTGGATGTCATGCTGAGCGAAAGCGAAGCATCCGCTTTTCCGATAGTGAGACAAAGCAGATTCTTCGGCTGCGCTTCATCAAAATGACATTCGATAAGGCATTAATTGCAACTTGAACCAATTTTCCAAGGAGCACACGAAGGTCACGAAGAATTCGCGTGAGGGTTGTTTAAGCTTTGTGCTCTTCGTGGTGAAGACAATCCCGGCTTTTTAGGTGGCTGCGGATTGCTTGGCTATTTTCTCTATGAGTAAAATCAAGGCCGATCTAGACCTTCACAAACTCGAAATTTTTTATTGGGTCGCCGAGTTGCGGAGTTTTTCGCAGGCCGCCGAATTGCTCGATCTGCGCCAACCCACCGTGAGCGCGCATATCCAGGAGTTGGAAGAAGCCTTGAGCGGCCAGTTACTTTACCGACTGCACGGCCGCATCAGTTTAACACCGCTGGGACAGCTCTTGGCGGGCCGTGCCAAGACCTTGCTGGCTTTCAAACGAGAAACCGTCGCCGCCGTCGAGCAGTTTCACGGCACGCTCAGTGGCGAGCTTTGGATCGGAGGCAGCAACATTCCTGGCGAATATCTGTTGCCACAAAAGCTCGGCGCGTTCACGAAAAAATATCCTGCGGTGAAGCCGATTCTGCGCATCGGTGACTCGGCGGGGATCATTGAGGACGTTTTCGAGGGCAAAGTCGAGCTCGGTTTCGTCGGGTTTAAAGGCGCGGACGACCGGCTTTGCTTCAAAAAAATTTGGGACGATGAGATGGTCCTTGCGGTTCCCAAGAGCCATCCCTGGAGCCGCAGGCCCTTTGTCGAGGTCGCCGATTTGCGCAGCGAAAATTTTATCTCGAGAGAGCATGGTTCGGGGACGCTGGACTCTATCCGCCAAGTTCTTTCCAAAGGGCGGCGCGCGCATGGCGACCTGCTCCATATCTCGATGGAGCTCGGCAGCACGGAAGCCGTCAAAGAGTCGTTGATGGCGGGATTCGGGATTTCGATTCTATCGCGCATCTCTATCCGTCATGAGCTTGCCGAGGGGAGCATCGTCGAGGTGCCGATTCGCGGCTTGAAAATGGAACGGGGATTTTACGAGGTGTATCATCGCCGCCGGCCGCTCCATCCGATTGCCCAGGCCTTCCGGGAATTTCTCAAGCAATCCTAGTTTCACGCCTGTTGCGAATTTTGGCACTAACCGTTGCCGAGCTCTTGCCATAGCCAAAACCTATTTAGTATATAGTCATAATCAATTAATGACGGGGTGATTATGACGCTCGCGTTGACTCGCAGTGACCCCAGCAGGGTTGAAGCGACCCGAGAACGGTTTGTAACCGCGTGGGCGCGAACGGATCGGATCTTCGAGATGATCGCAAGCGAAGAGTTCGAGCGTCGGCCGATCGTTTGGCGCCACCCGTTTATTTTCTATGTCGGCCACTTGCCGGCGTTCTCATGGAACCAGATTTGCGGCGCTCTGCTCCAATGGAAATCCTTCAACCCGTATTTCGACGAGCTATTCTGCCGCGGCATCGATCCCGACGTTGACACGGGGGAGTGCCATTGGCATCCGGAAGTGCCACAGGCGTGGCCGTGCTTGGCCGACACGATCGAGTATTGCGACCGTGTGCGCGGCGCGATTCTGGAATCTGTGGAAGCGATCGGCGGCCATTGCTCGAACGATCTCATGGCGCAAAACGGACGGGCTTTTCAAATGGTCCTGGAGCATGAATATATGCACCAAGAAACGCTGATCTACATGTTGCAGCAGGTGCCGTTGGTGCGAAAGCGGCGCTCCAAGTTCATGCCCGCCTACTCCTTTCAGGCGGGATCGCTTTCGCAAGCCATTGCGATTCCAGCGGGCAGGGCGCGCTTGGGTGCGCGGATGGATGAGATTCCCTTCGGTTGGGACAACGAATTCAATGAGCTGACCGTCGATGTGCCATCATTCAAAATCGAGTCGTTGCCCGTAACCAACGGCGCCTTTTATGATTTTGTCGAATCCGGCGGCTACGAGGACGAGCGCCATTGGCAGCGTGAAGATTGGCTTTGGAGAAAACTCGAAGGAAAAAAATGTCCAACCTGTTGGTTTCAGGACGACGGGGGATGGTTTTATCGCTCGATGTTTGACAGCTTCCCTCTTGAGCGCGTGCGCGATTGGCCGGTTTATGTGAGCCTCGCCGAAGCGCGGGCTTATGCGCGCTGGTCCGGCAAACGTTTGCCTACTGAAGCGGAGTTTCATCGCGCGGCGTATTACGGGCCAGATGAGCGTGAAACGCGGTATCCTTGGGGAAACGCGGCGCCCGGAATGCGGCATAGCAATTTTGATTTTTCTTCGTGGTCGCCGCTGCCGGTTGGTTCACGGCCAGCGGGTGCCAGCCGGTGGGGTATTCTAGAGCTGGTCGGGAACGGCTGGGAACTCACCGATACGCCATTAGCGCCTTTTCCAGGCTTTTCACCTTATATTGAAAGTTATCCGGAGTATTCGCGGGATTTTTTCGATGGCAAACATTTCGTCGTTAAAGGCGCGTCCTGGGCCACGGACGCAAATTTACTGCGGGCGAGTTTCCGCAACTGGTATCAGGCTCACTATCCCTATGTGTTCGCAAAGTTTCGCTGTGTTTCTTAGCAACCACCGCGGAAATTGGAGGAAATGCGTATGAAGGCGATTTGGCGCGATGCGGTTTTAGCTGAGTCCGATCAAACCATACAAGTGGAGGGCAATCACTATTTTCCGCCGAACTCGTTGAATCAGGTTCATTTTCGTCCCAGCGACAAACACACGACTTGCCCTTGGAAAGGGATCGCCAGCTACTATCACGTGCAGGTCGGAGACGAGTTGAATCAAGATGCCGCCTGGTACTATCCGGAGCCCAAAGATGCAGCGCAGCGGATCAAGAACTATGTTGCCTTCTGGCGCGGTGTTACCGTGACCGACTGATCATTGGCGATACTCTATGGATCGACTCGGATTGGCCTCGCGCATGGAGAGAACGCGGAACCATTGTGCGAACGTGTCGCCAGCTACTTTGAGAGTAGCGGGGCGATTCTGTTGGTCTGACGCGAATTTTGAGCTAGTTCTAGAAAAATATTATTCCGATCCAAGTTGGTTCAACACTTAGGAGGATGCGATCGATGAAGGATCTTGAAGGCAAAAAAGCACCGGCGTTCAGCCTGGAGGGCAGCGACGGCAAGAAACACTCTCTCGAGGATTATAAGGGCAAAACCGTCGTGCTGTATTTTTATCCCAAGGACAACACCCCGGGCTGCACCAAAGAGGCCTGCGGTTTTCGTGACCTGACGCCGAACTTGAAGAAGTCGGGAGCGGTCGTGCTTGGCGTGAGCAAAGACAGCATCCCGTCGCATAATAAGTTTGTTGAGAGCTTCAAGCTGCCTTTCGTCCTGCTGTCCGATCCGAAAACCGAAGTGATGAAGAAGTACGGTGCGTGGGGCCGAAAAATGATGTACGGCAAGGAAGTCGAAGGGACGATCCGTTCCACGGTCGTGATCGGGCCGAAGGGCGTTGTGGTCAAACATTGGCCGGTCGTCAAAAAAGCCGAGACTCACCCGGAAGAAGTCTTACAGTTTTTAAAAAGCCTTTGATCGATCCCTGCGGCGTATAGAAAATCTCCGCATTCCGGCCGGCGGTAATTGACAATCGCCCCTCAACGGATATAGTTTCGGTCATCGGGAAATACTATGACGTTCAGAGGGAGGCTCTATGAATCGGCGCGATTTTCTTAAACACGGGCTGTCCGTTTCTGCCGGCGTTGCGCTCAGCGGGTTGCCGCGGTTTTCGCGGTTGGCCTTGGCGAGCGACGCGAAGTGGCGCAGTTTCGAAGTCACGACGCGAATCGACATCGCGGACCCGGTCGGTGCCGTGCGTGCCTGGGTCCCGGTCCCGCTGCTGAACAACACGAACTATTTTAAACGTGATCCCGACAGTTGGAGCGGAAACTACAAGAATGTCCGTGCCGTAAAGATCGACAGCGTTGGAACCGGGCTGGTTTTTGCAGAATGGCCCGCTACGGAGAAGAGCCCGAGCCTGGAAGTCAAGAGCCGTTTCATGACCCAGGACAGAGCGGTGGATCTGAGCCAAAAGCCCAATCCATCGATCAAAGAAAATAAGGCCGTGCTTGATTATTTTCGCAGGCCGACCCGATTTATCCGGACCGACGGCATCGTCGCAACCACGTCGAAAGGCATCGTTCAGGGCCTAAAGAGCGATGTCGATAAAGCGCAGGCGATTTACGATTGGATTGTCGACAACACTTTCCGCGATCCAAAAGTGAAAGGGTGCGGCATCGGCGACATTACGACGATGCTCGAAAGCGGTTACCTCGGCGGCAAGTGCGCCGACCTGAACGCGCTCTACGTCGGTTTGGCGCGGGCCGCCGGTTTGCCCGCGCGTGACGTTTACGGAGTAAGAGTCGCCGCGTCGGCGGAATTCAAGAGTCTGGGCAAAGCGGATGACATTACCGGGGCGCAGCACTGCCGAGCCGAAGTCTATCTCAATGGTTATGGTTGGACACCCGTTGATCCAGCCGACGTGCGCAAGGTCGTGCTCGAAGAAAATCTACCGGGAGATCCGTTGCCGGTCGATGATCCGAAAGTCAAGAAAGCGCGCGCCAAACTGTTCGGTGCGTGGGAGATGAACTGGCTGCCCTATAACTACTCCCATGATGTAAAGCTGCCGCAATCCCGCGGTGCGGAAATCGCCTATCTGATGTACCCTCAAGGCGAGACCGCCAACGGCCGTAAAGACAGCCTCGACTCGAAAAATTTTACCTATTCGATCAAATCGAAAGAAATCTGAAAACGAGCGCGCAATAGCTGAAATTTTAACGAGGCCTCCACCAAGTTGGAGGCCTCGTTGTTTTTGGCGCAAGGATTGGCAAGAGATTGCGCGTTACGGCGACTAAGGTGCTAAGCGGGCGCGACGGCTCTAGGCCGGAGCGTCTAGCCTCTTAACGCAGCCTCTATGCTCCGTGCCACATAGACTTCGGTCAGGTGTTTGCGGTATTCCGCCGAGCCGTTGATATCTTCGATGGCCTCGACGTTGCGAGTGGATTCCGCGGCCGCCTGCGCGATCACGGATGGCTCCAGCTTTTTTCCGGCGAGCATCTGTTCGACGCGCTCGGCGCGATAGGCTTTGTCGGTGACGCCGGTAATGCTGATGGCGGCACGGCTGCACTGCTCTGAGGCATCCAAGCCGATTCTTACGGCGACGCCGACGACTGCGAAACCGGAGGAACGCGGGGCGGCTTTCAGATAAGCGGTTTTATCGTTGCCCGTCACAGGAACTTTAACCGCAGTCACGATCTCGTCGGGTTCGAGGACGCTCATCAAAAGGCCGAGAAAAAAATCCTCGCACTTCACCCAACGCTCGCCGTTGGGGCCGGTGACCTTGATCTCGGCGTCGAGCGCCATGATCGCCGCGGGCCAATCGCCCGCGGGGTCCGCGTGGGCGATGCTGCCGCCGAGGGTGCCGCGATTGCGCACTTGGACATCGGCGATGGTCGTCGCCGTCTGCGGCATGAGCGGGCACTTTTTCTTCAACAGGCCGGAGGACTCGATCTGCGCGTGCGTGACCAGAGCGCCGATCACGAGGTTGTCACCGTCCTCCATGATGCCGTCGAGGCCGGGGATGCGGCCGATGTCGACGACGAAGCCGGGTTTGGACAGGCGCATTTTCATCAGCGGCAGCAGGCTTTGGCCGCCGGAAAGAATTTTTACATCGTCTCGGTGCGCCGCAAGAAACTTCACTGCATCGCCAAGCGAGCGCGGCGCGTAGTACTCAAAAGAACCGGGAATCATGTTTAGTAAGACCTCCGCTCAGTCTCGGGATTGTGGTTGGCCAAACGCCAGACGACCTCGGGGGTCAGCGGCAGATCGCACACTTTTACGCCGAAGGGCTGGAGCGCATCCTCGACCGCACTGGCAATAGCGGCGGGCGAGGGAATGGCGGCGCCTTCGCCTGCGGCTTTTTGGCCCAGCGGCGTATACGGCGACGGCGACGGGCGGTGAATCACTTCGACCCGTGGCGTTTCCGCCGTCGAGCACTTGCCGTAGTCGAGATAGGTAATGGTCAGAGGCTGCCCCTCAGGGCTGTACATAAAGCCTTCGCCGAGGGCGACGGCGATGCCGTGGGCAGCGGAGCCGTAGACTTGGCCGTTGACGACATCGGGATTGATCACGGTGCCGTTGTCGCCGACGATCAGATAGCGCAGCACTTCGACCTTGCCGGTGGCTTTGTCCACTTCGACGATAGCGGCGTGGGCGCCGGCGGAAAAAGTGAACTGCGCTCGCACCATGCGGTCGGCGCCGGGAACGATGTTCGGTTTCGCATGGGGAAACATGTAGTAAAACGTCGACTCCAGTCCCGGTTCCATATCGTCGGGGATGAGATGCTGGTTGTTGTAGGCGATGCGGGCGAGCTCAGCGAAAGTGATTTGTTTCGCCGCCACGCCGGGCACTTTCACCACGCTGTCTTCAATGGTCAATTCGGACGGATCCACCTTGAGATTGAACGCGGCGAGCTTGAGAATTTTTTCACGCAGCCGGGTGGCGGCGCCGTGGATTGCGCCGATGTCGTAAAGGTGAAAGTTGTTGCCGCTGTTGGCCGCCGCAACGCCCCAGGCTGAAAGATCGCTGTCGAAGGGAATGCTGGTCGAGATCTTGTCCGGCGTCGAACCGAGAATTTCCGCCGCGACCTGAGCCGTCGTGGTTTCATGAGCCTGACCGCAATTGGGGGAGCCCAGGTGCAGCGTCAAGGTCCCGTTCTTTTCCAGTTTGATCTTGGCGCCGTTGACGCCGCCAGAGCCGGGTGGCTCCTTCATCTCCGGAAAGATCGCCATGTCGCGAGCCGCGTTTCGTCCACCGGGTTCGACGCCTACGACGATGCCGATGCCGATGAGCTTGCCTTCGGCACGCGCCTTTTTCTGCTCCTCGCGCAATTTGTCGTATTCGATTTTCTCCAAAAGCGTCGACAGTAGCCCCGGATAATCGCCGCTATCATAAACGTTGCCGCTAATCGTGCGATAGGGCATCTCATTGGGCTGGATCAAATTCTTGCGCCGCACTTCGATCGGGCTCAAGTTCAGCGCCTGCGCCACCCGGTCCATCATCCGTTCCCAGATGTAACACATGCCAGGCTTGCCGATGCCGCGGTTGGGAATCACCGGGCATTTGTTGGTGACCACCGCATTGCCGATCATGTGGATGGCCGGCGTTCGATAGGTGTTGGAGAGGTTATTGAGCTTGTTGGTGAAGTGAATCGTCAATGTGCTGATCGAGCCGCCGACGTCGTCGTACTCCGTAAAGCGCAGGCCGAGCACGGTGCCGTCGTTCTTGACCGCGGCTTCGGCTTCGAACTCCTGGGCGCAAGCATGGCCGCCAGCCATCATGTGCTCGCTGCGGTCTTCGATCCATTTGACCGGCCGGCCGGTTTTCATCGCCAGGAGCGACACCAGCACGACGTACTTGCGGATCAAATGGATTTTCTGGCCGAAGCCGCCGCCCACATCGGGAATGATCACTCGGACGTCTTGCAGGCCGAGCGCCTCGCGCAGCCCGTCGTAGATCACCTCCGGCACCTGGGCTGTCACCCACACTGTCAGGCGCTTACTCGCCGCATCAAAGGACGCGATGACGACGAAAGGCTCGAGCGGCGTGGAGCTGTAGCGGTGAATTTTAAGATTTTCTTCGACTACACGGTCGGCGGATTTAAACGCCGCGTCGATATCGCCGTACTGGAGCGAGCCCGTCCATGCCAGGTTGGTGCCCAGCTCATCAAACAAAGTTGCCGACGACGGCTTGATCGCCTCGCGCACATCGACCACCGCGCGCAACGGTTCGTAATCGACCTGAATCAACTCCAGCGCGTCCTCCGCCGTGCCGCGGTCGCGCGCCGCCACGGCGCCGAGGGGCTCACCGACGTAGCGGACTTTCTCCACCGCGCCGGCGTATTCGTCAATCGGCCGCTTGAGCCCGGCCGCATAGCGCCCGGGCTTGAACGGCTTGGTGAGCTTCTTTACATCTTCGGGCGTCACCACCGCTATGACATTCGGATTTTTCAGCGCCTCGGAAGGGTCGACGGTCAGAATCTTGGCGTGAGCATGCGGGCTACGCAAAATCATCGCCTGGAGCATGCCCGGCAATTGAAAATCGTCGGTGTAGAGGCCTCGGCCGGTGACGTGACGAGGACCTTCTTTGCTGCGGCTGCGATTGCCTATGAACTTAGCCATTCTTCATTCCTTTTGCCGCCTCTTTGACGGCTTCGACGATCTGCACGTAGCCGGTACACATACACAGGTTACCGGCCAAAGCCTTGCGGATCTCTTCTTCGGACGGGTCGGGATTGGTTTGCAAGAGCGCGTGGCTCGTCATCACCATGCCCGGCGTGCAGTAGCCGCATTGAAAGGCGTAATTCTTTACAAAGGCCTCTTGCACCGGGTTCAACTCGCCGTCTTTGGCCAAGCCCTCGACCGTGGTGACTTCGCGGCCGTCTGATTGCACTGCAAAATGGAGACATGATTTTACTACTTTGCCGTCGAGCAACACCGAGCAAGCGCCGCACTCGCCGATCACGCAGCCGATGTGGGTGCCGGTAAGTCCGATTTTTTCGCGCAGAAAGTGGGCCAATAGCAGGCGCGGCTCGATGTCTTCTTCATACAGCCGGCCATTGATCGTGACACGAATCGTTTGTTTCATGAGATCGGAGAATATCTTTAGAGATTCGGTGAATCAAGCTTCGGGGCAAATTGCGCGAAGGGTAGCGCTCCCACGATGTCAATGATTTGGACCGGGGTCGGCCCATGCTCGAGAGGTGATCGGACCACCGCCAGCCCGACGGTGTCATTGCTGACGGTCAAGACGGCGAAGGGAAGTAACACAACGCCTGTATGCCGTCACACTAATTCTCCTTCGAGCCGCAAGGGCGTGTTAGAACTCGTTTCGGGTTGGGGAATTTCCGCGGGCCAATTTTCAATGTAAACCGGTTCGGGCGGAAAACCGAGCACATTGAGATAGAGATATTCCCTCCATGCGGGAAATTTGCGCACGTTTTCCACCGGGACGTTAAAGTATTTGCGCAAAAACTCTCGTCGCGGCGGGTCGAAGATCGTACGCGGGCGACTGTTCAGCGCCTGAGCATCGATCGCCGCGATCCGGCGCCGGATCGGCGCTTCACCGTATTCCTCGATCAGCTCCCAGACGTAATCGTGGATTTTCTGCAAAATGGCGTCGTGATGGCTGCGCTCCTCGGCGTGCACCACGCGCTCTTCGAAATCGAGCAGCTTTGGCGTGGTGATCTGGATGCTCTGGATGCTCGCCGCCGTGACGTGACCGTAGGGCCACAAGTTGCCGGAAAAAATGTAGCTCAAAAAATCGCGCTTCATGATCTGATGGTGTTCGGTGCGCGGCGTCAAGCCGTATCGGCGCTCGAACTCAGGATCGGGTTGCGCGTGGTTGCGGCTCGGGTCGATGGCGTTGGCTTGGCGTATGTAACCCCAGCCGTGGCCCGCCTCGGTGCCGGCATGCTCGGCGAGAAAATAACGCCATTCGCAATCCATTTCAAAGTGGGCCATGGCGTAACATGCTGTGCCGACGGTGATTTCCAGCTCATCGCGACCGCGATGAGCGAGCCAGCGGGCCAAACGTTCGCGCTCCTCGTCGTCTTTGGGCGGCCGCTTGATATTGTCACGGTTTTTGCGCAGTGCGTCGACCTCCGCGCTGATCGGATTATCTTCGCTGTAGGTGATTTTTTTTCCGACCCCTCGGATGTCTGCCATGACAGCCTCCTGAAATTGTTTTATTTTGCCGCGTAGAGTGTCCGAATAAATCCTTCGTTATCGAGGCGCTGGAGCAAACTCATATCCAACACGCCAAACGGGTTTCGATTCGAAGGAGTAGGCGAGAGCTTGACTACGGTCTCGATCGCCTCTTTTGGCACCATCGGAACCCGTTCATAAACCGCGACCACCCGCTGATATACTTCATCGACCACATCCGGGTCGGTAAGCCGCATGTTTCGACCGATGGTCTTTTTTGCCATATCCGGATTGGTCAGCGCAAGTTTTATACCGTGGAGTATGCCCTTGAGAAATCGCTCCAGCGACCTCGGGGACTTTTCCAGCACCGTCCGGGTGGTGACCACCGACGTGAACGGGCAGGGGATGCGAGCCGTGGCCAGATCCGTGACCAAGTGCAGCCCGGATCGTCTCGCTTCGACAGTATCGGGAGGTGACAGAAGGGCGGCGTCCACTATACCGCTGAGCAAAGCGCGCGAAATCAGTTGAATGCGGCCAAACGCGATCAGCTTCACATCCTTCAACGGGTCGAGCCCGGCGCGCTGAAGCAAAACAGTCGCGGCGAGGTTCAGCGACGTTCCCGGCGGCGTGTTTGCAATCAGTTTGCCCTTGAGGTCTTTCAATTGGGAGATCTCCGGCTTTGCCCAGAGTTGAAAGGGAATTATATTCACGAGCCCGCTGATGATGCGTACGTCTACGCCTTTGACATAAGCACTCAGCGCCTGCCCCCCGCCCACGATGGCGACGTCCAGGCTACCCGAGTCCAGAGCGCGAATCATGGTGGTTCCGGCCGATTGGATAAATTCCACATTCACGCCGTAAAGCTCGAACAATTTTTGCTCCACGGCGAGAGACGCCGCCAATTGATTAGCAGTCGCTCCGGAGAATCCCAACCGCAGAGATTCCGCGCCCCAAGCGTTGTGCACGAGGACGAATCCTGCGAGTGCTAGAAGCGCAGATGACGTGCTCAAGTATGAGAGATGTTTTTTCGCTAGCATCGGAGAGTCTGGCAACCCGGACCGAGTCGATCCTCTAACCATCGGATCCGGATTTTGTTCTAACACTCCATCGCCGAGAACCACAAGCAAAAGCAAACCGCGCTTTCCGCCGTTGCGAACCGCCATATGGCATCAGACTCGGTCGGTAATCAGCCGAAAATATTCCGAGATCAGCGAGCGGAAAGCCGGCGGCGGTTCGGCTCACCCATCTGTTGGATTGTAAGCCGTGGAACTAACGTGAAGGAACTACCGTGAAGCCCATGATAGGGAAATCCAGCCGCGGTTCGTTTGACCCATTGGCTA
Source organism: Chloroflexota bacterium (assembly GCA_050257635.1). Taxonomy (GTDB): domain Bacteria; phylum Desulfobacterota; class Binatia; order UBA9968; family UBA9968; genus DP-20. The sequence continues at coordinate 28,445 of JBLMXG010000270.1, read as the reverse complement.
GGCCAACTGTTCAGAACGCTTTCATGGCGTAGTTTGTCGATTTCATTTGCGACGAAGTATTACGTCAACTTGGAAAGTCTTTCCGGCGTCGTCGGTCACCACGAATTGAACCAAACGAAGCCTGCCGTCTACGAATTGCGTTCCTTTGGCGGAGGGGAGGACATGATCTGTCTTGGTGCCCGGCAGAACAATCCAATTCGACGCTGCTTTCCCCGTGCCTACACCAGAAAATATAATAGGCTGGCCAATGTTTCCCTGTCGACCCATGTTTAGCTTCGGCGCTTTATCGCCGAGGTAAAGTCTGAAATCGATGATTCCATTCTGGTTCGGCGCGATCATCTCGGGCTCGATGAGAACTTTTGGCTCAGTGTCGGTACCTTTCGGGTCTGCCTTGCTCGACTTAGTGATTTGAACGATTTCGTAGGTACCATTCCGGCTGTCCGCCTCGGTCAGCTTGACCTCCCAGTTATACATTTTAGGTTTGATCCGTGCAGGATTCTGTTCATAAACATAATCGATGATTCCGCTGACGTTTGTCTCTGCAGATTGTGCGGTGAAGGTGCCTCCCAGACCAATTGCCAACAGCGCAGCCGACATGTGCCAGCGGGTTGTTTTTACTATGTTCATATATCGAGGTCTAAGAAACGATTATTGTAAGTGTAGATCATCGATTTGAATTTCATGTTCCCCGACATTTGCTCTTTTGATCAATTTTCTTGGCGATCAAAGACATCGGCAGTATCAGGACTTGCTTCTTTGAAATCGGCGAGTATTTCCTCGCAGCAGCTGAGCAAATTTTTCGCTAATCGCTTGCGCAGACTAGCCAATTGTCAAACCCAAAGGCTCGAATCGCGAAATTCGTTCGGTCATGGACTCTGGTGATTTGTCGGTCGAAGCAAAGGAAAGGCTTGGTGATATCCAGCATCGTGGCAGTCTTGCCGATCACCGACCGGAGGATCGAATGGCAGCCCGCGCCTTCAGAGCTTCCTAATTAATTCTGGTGATCGGGCGCGCATCGTCGGCTCGCACGTATCCAGGAGGATTGCCGTGTTTTGACCGCACCTCCAGCCAATTGCCGGCGGAGCTGACGACGTTGATCCGGGTTCCTCGGCCGATTTGCGAGATGATGCGCGAACCCGATGACGGATTTTCATAGACCGCTGTCGGCTGGGTGGTCTCATAGACTCCGGGGCCGGCCGCTGGTCGTGTCGGCGGCTGAGGGTATGACGAGAACGAGTCCGGGCTGCGCGATGCGGCTCTCCTGATCGGCGCTGAGCGGCTCGCGTTCAAACGATCGACTTCTCGGTTGGCGGCGTTTACTCGCTGCTGGGCTGCCGAAACCTCTTTCCGGCTTTCTTCGAGCTTAGTCTTCATTGCCGCAAGCTGGTTGGAGTTGTCGCTCAGTTGTTGGCGTAACTGCGTGAGTTGCGCCTCCTGACTTTGAATCATTTGATCCTTTGCTTGAAGTTGTTTCGAGTCCACCTCTGAAGATATCGACAGCCGACTGCTTTGCATATAACTACCGGCGAGATAGGCGATCAAAGCTACCATGAGCATGGCGGCCGGCCAGATAAACTTTGACGGGATCGAGGATTTTCTATCGCTATCCGACCCAACGCGTGAATCCGAGGATGGATCGTCCCGCTTGAGCCACTGAGGCGTAACGTCCGCGGACAACTCGGCCTTACAATAGGGACATTTCGTCGCATCTTCCTCGATGCTATTGGCACAGTTGGGGCATAGCCGCTTCTGCAAGATTGGTTTTGCGCTCATAGGCTTCCGTCCTTGGGTACTATTTTATGAGGCTTTTCCCGAAAACGAATCTATGCGACGTCGACCGCCACATGCCTATTGGACGTTCGGCAAGCTCAATTGTGAATGGCGTTGGGCGGGAGCGCAAGGATTATTTCCGAGAAAGAGTGATAACAGGGAAAAAGTTTCCCGGGTGAAATTCGCGGGGACCCAATAGCAGTCCTATCCATTTCCACGAAAAATCAGCCGTTTTAAGCGCGGGCCACATGACAACATTTCCCCACCGGTCTGGCTCGCTCCGCCTATGCCTGTCCCCGAAGATCGATCAGGAATAGCCGTCGACCGAGAATTTTTGGAAAGAGCAGAATCGGGTGAGTGAGAGGGAAGCCCCGGATCAACCTGCGCGCTGCAGCGCTTCTTGCGCGGCGCGGCGCACGAGGACTTTGACCATTTCGCGTTTGTACTCCGCGGAGCCGCGGTTGTCGTCGGTGGGGTCGCATTCGCTCGATGCGACTTCGCCAATTTCTCGAAGCGCGGCGTCCGTCACCGGTTTGCCGCGCAAGACTTCCTCCGCTTTCCGGGCATGGACGATGGTGGAGGAGACCGAATTGAGGCCGATCCGAATATCGTCGCAGACGCCATCTTTGGCTTTCAACGTGAGCGCGATGCCGACGGTGGCAAAGTCTTCGACGCTGCGCGGAGTGAATTTGATATGCGACCAGCCCGGCCGCGCCGGCGGCGGGACGCGGATCTCGGTCAGCAGTTCGCCGGGCTCCAGAGCGGTCTGATAGTAGTCGATGAAAAATTGATCCAGGGGCAGAGTTCGTTTCCCCTTACTGCGCGCAAGCGTCACTTCGGCGTCGAGAGCGATCAAGCTCGCACCGGGATCGGTCAGCGGGTCACCAGCGGCGAGATTGCCGCCGACGGTGCCCATGTTGCGGATGCGCGGCTGGGCGACTTTGCGAAATGTTTCGTGCAGCAGGGGGTAGTGCTTTTTAACCACCGGCGAGAGCTCGATGTCACGATGGCGCGCACAGGCGCCGATGCGCAGCCCGTCCTTCGCGTTGTAAGTGATTTTGTCCAACTTTGGGATGCGTCCCAGGCTGATCACGACCTTGGGCATGAGCAGGCGCTGGCGCATCATGATGATCAATGAAGTTCCGCCGGCGATGACGCGCGCGTCGTCGCCGTGCCTTTCCATCAAGCTGAAAGCTTTCTTGATCGTCGTCGGTTCCTGATAGTCGAAGCGTATCATGTTTTTATTTTGGCTTTTGGGGTTTCGATTTTAGATTCACGCTCACTAAAACGGGAAACATTTCGGTTAGTTTTTCCCCCTGAGTGCGCGGAGAATTTTTTCCGGCGTGATCGGCAGGGTTCTCACGCGCACGCCGACAGCGTCGAAAATCGCGTTGTTGATCACCGCCGCCGTGGGGTCCATGTTGAGCTCACCCAAGCCCTTGGCGCCGAATGGGCCCGTCGGCTCGTAGGAATCGGCGAAGGCATGTTGGAGCGGCGGCATGTCGCGCATGGACGGAATCCGATAGTCGGAAAAATTAGGATTCAGCGGCCGGCCTTCGTCGAACTGCAAGCCTTCGGTGAGGGCGTAACCGATACCCTGGGCCAGCCCGCCTTCGACCTGGCCTTCGGCGCCGAGCGGATAGATCACCGTGCCGCAGTCCGAGGCGATGACGAAGTTCAGGATTTTCACCTGCCCGGTTTCCGGATCGACGTGAACCTCGGCCGCTTGGACGCCGTAGTTATAAGCGCCGGATTCGTTGCCGAAGCGCGTGCTGTCGGGCAACACCGAATCAGCGTCGAAACTGCCTGAGCCGACGATGGGTGCGCCGTTGTGGCGAAAGAGTCGCGCTCGCGCGACATCGCCGACGGTGAGCGACTTTCCTTCGGCGCCTTTAACGAAGATTTTCCCGTCGTGCGACGTGAGATCCTGGGGATTGGCTTCGAGCATCTCCGCCGCCTGTTCGAAGAGCTGCTGCTTGACGTTGGTCGCGGCGTTCTTGACCGCGTTGCCGCTCACATAGGTGAGCCGGCTCGCGAACGCGCCCAAACAGAAAGTAGTGAGATCGGTGTCGGCACGGGAAATCTCCACGTCTTCCACCGGAATACCGAGCTCCTCTGCGGCGATTTGGCACATAGCGGTGTGCACCCCTTGGCCGCACTCTCCCTCGCCGCTCAGGATCAGCGCCTTGCCATCTTCGTTGATCTTGATGGTCGCGGAGCTGCCGTCATAGTCGCCAAAGTGGCGCTTGCCACTGACGTGAACCGTGCAGGCCAAGCCCAGACCGACGTTGGGTTGCTTGTTGGCACGCTTGGCGTTCCAGTCGATCATTTTCTCGGCCATGTCGAGGCACTGCTTGAGCTCGCAACTGGTGACGCGATTACCGTGCGGCGACACGTAGCCGACTTCCGCGGCGTTGATGCGGGCGATCTCCATGGGATCGATGCCGAGCGCGTGAGCGCCGAGATCGATCACTTGTTCGACCGCCCATTCCGCAGAAGGATTGCCGAAGCCGCGAAAGGCGCCGGTGGGAATCTTGTTGGTATAAACCAATTTGGCGTCGATCTTAACGTCGGAATATTTATAGCAGGTGTCATGGCGCATCGCTGCGACGCCGGTGATCGCCGGCGCTTTGGCCGAGTAGGCGCCGTTGTCGGCGATGACTTTCAGTTCCTTGGCGCGGATGCGGCCGTCTTTCTTGAAGCCGATCTTGACGTTGATCTTCATGAACACCCGGGGCCGGCACCCGGCGAGGAATTCCTCTTCGCGCGTGTTAATCAATTTGACCGGCTTGCGCGACTTTCTAGCAAGCACGGCGGCGACCAGAGCGTTGTTGTCATCGCAGGACTTGCCGCCGAAGCCGCCGCCGACGGCGCTCTGAATGATGCGCACGTCGGTCTCGGGAACGCCCAACGCCGTGGCGATGCGGTAGCGCGCGTTGAACAAAGTCTGGGTGTTCATGTATATCGTGTATTTGCCGCTGGGTGCGTATTCAGCCACGCTGCCGATGGTTTCAATCGAGCAGTGCCATTGCGGCATGCTCGTGAACGTGTCTTCGACGATGACGTCGGAGTCGGCAAAGGCTTGCGCGACATTGCCGCGCTCGAGGTCCAGGTGCATGGCGATGTTATTCGGTTTGTCGTCGTGCACCAACGGTGCACCGTCCTGCATCGCCTCCTCGGCGTCGAAAACTCCCGCCATGGGTTCCCAATCGACTTCGATAAGATCGATCGCTTCCTCGGCGATATCCGGATCGATGGCCGCCACCGCGGCGACTTCCTCGCCGACATAGCGAGTTTTGCCGACAGACAGAATATATTGATCGGCAAAAAATGCGCCCCATGGCCGCTTGATCGTGTCTTCCGCGGTCACGACGGCACGCACGCCGGGAAGTTTTTCCGCTTTGCTCGTGTCGATATGGCGGATGCGCGCGTGCGGGTAGGGGCTGCGCAGCACTTTGCCGACCAGGGTGCCAGGCAATTGGATATCGGCGATAAATTTCGATTCGCCGGTCACCTTGTCGAAGCCCTCGACTCGCTGGACGCGCTTGCCGACGACGGAGAAGTTTTCTGTTTTGGCCATAATCGCTACGCTCGTTGATTTCTCGGAGTCACTTTCGCAAAGGCGCAAAGCCGCAAAGGGAATCAATCAGTCACTTCGATCGGAGGGAGAAGTCTTTCTTGTTTTCCGAGTCCGGTCGAAAGGAACGTCCTCGCCTGGTCTGTCACCTTTTGGGATCTTTGCGTGCGGTCGTCATTCGGAAACGCCCTTCGTTCAGAACGAGTTGAGCCATGAAATGGCTCAACTCGTCTTCGCCACAGGCTTGTAAACGTCCAGGCTCTGAATCTTCGCCGTGGTTTCGCGTTGGCGAAATTTATAATCGGGAACCGTCTTGCCGTTCACCACGGCCATCACCGATTCGAGAATTTTGTAATAACCGGTGCAACGGCAAAGATTTCCCGACATCCATTCTTTGACTTCTTCTTCGGTCGGTTTAGGAGTCTCGTCGAGCAGCGCCTTGGCGGCCATGATCTGGCCCGGCGTGCAGATGCCGCATTGGAATCCGCCGTATTCGATGAACGCCTGTTGCATTGGATGTAAGTTGCCGTCCTTGGCGAGGCCTTCGATGGTTTCGATTTTTTTCCCCGAGCAGCTCGCCGCAAGAGTCAAACAGGAGCTTACCAAACGGCCGTCGACGATCACGCTGCAAGCGCCGCAAACGCCGATACTGCAGCCTTCCTTGGTGCCGGTGAGACCGAGATGGTCGCGCAGAACTTGCAGCAACAGGCGATTGGATTCAATTTCAAGATGATACTCTTCGCCGTTGACGGTCAATGCGATTTGCTTTTTCATCGGTACCGAGAATATCCACCGAACCCCGACGTGTCAACCAAGCAAGGGCGGCAGAAATACTTTAAGCGCCACTGCGCCGCGCGGGAAATTTCAGGTAAGGCCACGCCAGCATCACGATGGTGAGGATGAAGAGGATCAAGGAGGCCGGGCGAGTAAAAAAGATCATGTAGGAGCCGTGACCGATCAAAATCGATCGATGAAAATTCGCCTCGACCAGATCGCCGAGAACGAGGCCGAGCACGACGCAGGCTGCCGGATAGCGGTAAACCGACATCAGGTAGCCGATGATACCAAAAATGAACGTGACCAGCATGTCTTCCACCTCGCCGCGCAGGGCTAGCGACGCCACGAAGCTCAGCACCACGATGAGCGGGACCAAGAGCGCATTGGGAATAAGCACGGCCTTGGCGAATTGGCGCGCGAAAAGCAAACCCATAATGAAAAATGAAACCTGGGCAAGCAGGATGCCGGCGAATACGGTGTAGGGCAGCACGCCCGAATGAGAAAAGAACTCGGCACCCGGTTGAAGCCCGTGCATGATCATGGCGGCGAGAAAAATCGCCGTTACCGAAGAGCCGGGAATGCCCAGGGCGAAGGTCGGGATGAGATCGCCAACGATGCAGGCGTTTTTGGCGATTTCCGGAGCCAGCAGTCCCCGGGGATCGCCTTTGCCGAAATTTTCCGGATCTTTGGCCGCGCGCTTCTCAGTAAAATAAGCCACCACGTTGGCGGAAGAGAGCCCCAATGCAGGCAACACGCCCATGATAATGCCGACGACGCCGGCGCGAAGGATCGTTGCGGGGAGTTTGAGCACCTGAAGAAAACCTTCCCACACGCTGCCGACGGTTCTAAACTGCGAAATGCTGCCTTCCTCCTGGGATAAGACCAGCGCTTGCGATAGGGCAAAGAGGCCGAGGACCACCGAAGCGAGAGGTAGTCCGTCCTCAAGGTAGGTAATGCCGAAGGTGAAGCGCGCCTCGGCGGTGATTGGGTCACGGCCGATGAAAGAGAGCAATAGACCGATGCCGCCGAGGAATAACCCTTTGAGCGGCTGCTCTCCCGAGGCCAACGCAAGCAGCGAGAGCGCCATCACCGAAACCATGAAATATTCGGGCGGTCCCATGTTCACCGCCACCGCGATCAGCAGAGGAGAAAGGACGACGAGTGATATCCAACCGATCACGCCGCCGATGAATGAGCCGAACGTGGAAATCCCCATGGCCATTCCGGCCTGGCCTTTTTGCGCCATCGGATAGCCGTCCCAGCAGGAAGCGACGGAGCCTACGCCGCCCGGAGCGTTGATCATGATCGATGCAAAGGAGTCGCCGTAAGCCGTGGCGGCATGAACGGCGGTGAGAAATATAATTGCGGTTGCCGGGTGCATACCAAAAGTCAGGGGCAGCATGAGCGCCACGCCAAAGAGCGGCCCGAGGCCGGGCAGGGCGCCAATGATCATTCCGAAGGCGGTTCCGGCGACGAGATAAAGCAGGTTGATGGGCTGGAGCGCGGTGAGGAAACCTTCAATCCACATAGTTGATCATCCTGGCGATTACCAAGGAATTCCGAGCATCCCTTCTGGCAAGCGAACGTGAAACACGGAATGAAAGGTGTAGACGATGACAAATGTGAGCAAGACAGCATGCAAGATCGTAATGATCCAATTGCGATAGCTCAGTTGCCAGGGGCACGCGATCAAGTAAACGAGCGTGGCGGCCGAAAAACCGGCGACGTGAATCAGCCCCATATAACCGGCCTGAAGCGCGAGGGGTAAAAGCCAATATTTGTTGGCGGTCTCATCGAGCGCTTTGGCTTTTGGTTTGACGCTTCGTTTCCCGACCACCAAATATTGCCACAGAAGGTCGAGCGCGAGGAAAGCCAGCGTAGCGGACGCTACCACCCGGGGAAACAGCGCGGCGGTAGCTCCATAATCCTTCGTGAGGAACAAAAACAAGGCGGAGAACCCGGCCAATACCGCGAGCAGTAGTGTTTCCAAGGTTGCTCCGCGCATGTTCCTTTTCTTACTTGCCGTGTTTGAGCACGGACTCTAAGCTCTGAATGGTTTTGTACATACCTTCGGACGCTTTATAAAATTCCGCCGGCGGCATGGGCTGCAAGGTTTGCTTCGCGGTGGCAGCCGCGCCGAGGTAATCCTTGTCGGCGAAGGCTTTTTGAAAGGCGGCGACGAGAATCTTCAATTGCGCATCGGGTAGCCCAGGAGGAGCGAATACGCCGGTCATTTGATCCATCTTGATGTCGTAGCCGAGCTCGGAGAGAGTGGGAAACTCACGATGAGATTCATCCCGGTGCGGCCCGGAAACGGCGAGGACGCGGAGCCGTTTCTGCTCATGAAGCGGCGCGTAGCTGTCGAGCGCGCCCGTGCCCATCTGGGTTTGGTTGCCGGCTAGGGCTAGCGCCGCTTCGGTGCCGCTGTTGAAAGGGACGTAAGAGATGTTCACGCCGGCTTTCGACTTGAGCAGCATGGCGAGGATATAGGCATTGCTGCCGACGCCGGTGCCGGCCGAGGTGAGCGCTTGAGCGGCGGAAGCTTTTTTCAAGTCCTCAATGCTCTTGAACGGAGAATTCGGCCCCACGGCGACGCAGTCGTAATTGCGCCCCGCTATGTTGAAGACATGCACAAATTTCAAAACGTCAAATTTTCCGCCCGAGACGATTTGCCCGCTGGACATCGAAGGTTGCTGGCTTACAAGCAGCGTGTAACCGTCCGCCGGCTGCTTGAAGACAAACGAGCGGGCGACATTGCCGCCGGCTCCCTGCATGTTCTCAATGACGACCGGAACGCCCAAATATTTTTGCAGGTAGGGTTGGATGAGCCTCGCGGCCATGTCGGTCGTGCCGCCGGCGGCGTGGGTGATGACCAGACGAATGGGATCTTTAGGGTATTTCGCCTGGCCAAATAAGAGATTGGGCACAAACAAACTAACGATTGCTAAGCCTAGCAGGGTTGATCTTGTATGCTTCATGCAGTCACCTCCGTTGGTTCTTGAACTCTCCGCTGAGCAATTCACATACCTTACAGATTGTCAGTGATTTTGCCCGTGCCGAGGCCGTCATTTTTGCAAAGGTGGGAATATTAGCTGAGGAAATTCCGAAGTTTGATAGAAAATTTAGCAGGCATAGCTCGATATAAGCGCATAGTTACGGTAATCAACGTGTGGTTACCGTTCCTATATGTCGCTGCGACTCGACCCAGTGTCAGTAAGCAGGAATTTTGGGTTTTGATTGAGCGCGGGATTCAGCTGTTTGCCGTAGAAGTTTTTTCAAGATCCAGCATCGCTGCTGATTTCGACCATTCAATAGAATGAGTAGTTATACGGAGCGGCCGGAGTGCGTCTTGCCCCATCTCGCTCGCATGCTCTTCATCGTCTCGCCTTCGCCGACATCGACGCGGGTATTTTGCAGCGCTTCCCAGACTTTTTCATGTTCGCTCTTGGCCGCCAGGTCGGCTTCCGCCGACAAGTCGTCGGGCCAGTACCCCATCAAGTAGCCATGCCAGGGTTCTTCCGGTTTGAGCTTGGGCAAGCCGAGCTCTTCCCAAAGCTCTTTCGCTCGCACCATGAATTCTTTCTTCGGCAGCGAGAGCGGAGGGAAATCCGCTTTGCGCGTCGCGTCGATCAGCACCGACGATTCGCAGTTGTCGTAGCGGCTCGACGGATGGGTCGCCACCATGCCAATGGGTGTGGCGCCGAACGGACGGTCCGGAATTATTTTGAAATCTTTGTGCGGCTGCGAGCGGTGGGTGATCGCCCAGGTGACCGCCACCGGATCTTTGACGTTGATGTCCTCGTCGACGGCTACGACCATTTTGCCGACGCGATCGCCGTAGTCTAAAATTCCCTGCATGACGTCCCAGGGTTCCTGGTCGTTGCGTTTCTTAAGACTGACGGCGACGTAGGGCCGCAGATTGACCAGCGGCTCGATGAGATGCACCTCCTGCACCGAGTCGAAACCTTTCTTGACCAGATAACGTTTGATCAGCGTCGCCATGCCCATCGCTTTGATCTTCGAGCTTTCGCTCGGTGTCACCTGGCTGATGATTGAAACCCAGATGGGGTCTTTTCGATGAGTCACCGCGGTCAGTTCGAAAACCAGGCTCAAAGTGCGCGGATCGATATAGCCCATCGATTCGCCGAAGGGACCCTCTTCCTCCATATACTTGGTCGGTATGATGCCCTCGAGTACGATCTCTGAAGTTGCCGGCACTTCGACATCGATGGTCTTGCACTTAATCAAAGGGACGGGCGCGCCCTGAAGTCCGCCCGCCAGCGCGATCTCGTCGACATCGGGCGGCACCTTTTGCGTCGCCGCATAGGAAACCACCGGCGTGGTGCCAACGACAATGGCGACTTGCAGCGGTTTGCCCAAGCGCCGTGCCTTTTCCCATTGGTTGGACAAGTCTTGCGGCGTGCCGGTCATGAGGCCGGTGCGCGCTGGCCCTTTGATCAGGCCGCGATAGTTACCGACGTTGCGCTGCCCGGTTTCCGGATCCTTGGTGATCCAATGACCGGCGGTGATGTAAGGGCCGTTATCAAACCCAGGTGTTGAAATCGGTATTGCGAATTCATTGACGCCGCCGTGCGCGAGCAGGTCGGCGCCTATGTGCACTTCTTCCTGTGCCGGTCCCTGGTCCACCATGATCGGCGGCACGAGGTGGTCTAACGCATAAATCCAGCGATCGGGTACTTCTTCCGGCTTGCACTTTAGGCCCAGGCAATAAATCGCTTCGGAACTCGACAGGCCGCCAACAAGCACGCGACAGTTATATTTGTGCTTTTTGCCATCGGTAACATTGTCGAAGAGAAAACCGCGGCGTTGCTCTTCGGGAATACCGCCGCGGAATTGCCAACGAACCAGCGGCTGAAGCTCGGTGTCTTTGTTGATTTCATGATGGATGCGGTAGAGTTTTTCGTGCGTGTCGAGTACGGCGATGAACTCTCGTAAATCTTCATACGGTTTGGCGAAATTCATAGAGCTTTGCTTTATGCTTTTTTCCTCGTTTTATCAAGGCGAGGATGAAAAATGTCTTGCAAAAACCGATGGGTTCCGTAAGATTGAGCATCCACGAAGATGGCCTTGAAGATTTTTAATACGTTAAGCGGCGAGAAGGAAAATTTCGCGCCGTTGACGCCTGGGAAGGTGCGCATGTACGTATGCGGTGTCACCGTTTACGACTCGGCGCATCTCGGCCATTGCCGTTTTCTTCTGATTTTCGACGTTATCTACCGTTATTTACTATTTTCCGGTTTCGACGTGACCTATGTGCGCAATTTCACCGACGTCGACGACAAGATTATCAAGCGAGCGAACGACGAACATTTAAGTTGCGATTCGATTACCGACCGTTACATCGCCGAGTTCGTGCGCGATAGCGAGGCGCTTGGCTTGCTGAAGCCCACGGTCGAGCCGCGCGCCACGCGCCACATCAGCGAAATCATCGAGCTTATCAAAAAACTTGAAGCCACAGGGCTCGCTTACTCAATCGACGGCGACGTTTATTATTCTGTCGCGGGATTTTCGAGCTACGGCAAACTCTCACGCAAGAAAATCGATGAACTAGAAGCCGGCGCCCGCGTCGAAGTGGACGTGCGCAAGCGCTCACCGCTCGATTTCGCCTTGTGGAAGTCGAGCAAGCCGGGCGAACCGACTTGGGACAGCCCCTGGGGGCCCGGCCGTCCCGGCTGGCACATCGAATGTTCCGCCATGAGCACGAAATATCTCGGCCAGCCCTTCGACATACACGGCGGTGGGCGGGACTTGATCTTCCCGCACCACGAAAATGAGATTGCTCAATCCGAAGGCGCTTACGGCAAGGCGCTGGCGCGCTATTGGATTCACAATGGTTTTCTCAATATCAATCAAGAAAAGATGTCCAAGTCGCTGGGCAATTTCTTCACCATCGGCGAGATTCTTCAGGACTTTGACGCAGCCGCGCTGCGCCATTATTTTTTGTCGAGCCACTACCGCAGTCCGATGGATTTTTCCAGGGAAGGGCTCGAAGAAGCGGGTAAAGCCACCGACCGAATCTACGAAACCGTCGAGCGTGCGGCGCGTACCGTCAAAGGCGCCGCCGGCGCGACGGCGGACCCGGCGCTGCTCGATGCTTTCCGCCAAGAGATGGATGACGATTTTAATACCCCGCGCGCTCTGGCGCTCATCTTCGATGAAGTACGCGCGCTCAATCGCTTGCTCGACGAGAGAAAATCACAGGGTCTGGAAGGGCGGGCGACGGCGCTGCGTGCGCTGTGCAATACGCTCGGTTTGCTCCGCGAAGGTTACTTCGAAAGTAAGAAAGAGCGCTGGCTGAAAAGGGGGCTGGTCACGGGCACGGAGATCGAAAGTCTGATCGCGCAGCGAGATCGGGCTCGTGAAGCGAAAAATTGGCCGGAGGCCGACCGCATCCGCGATCAACTCCAACGCATCGGCGTGATTATCGAGGACACGGCGGGCGGCACGGTTTGGAAGGTGCGATGACGGCGGCAACGCTGCGGTTCGGTATAGGTTTGTTTTTCGCGGCGGGTATTTTGGCGCGCGGCGCAAGCGGCCAGGAGCAGGCGCCGACGCGCGGCAGCACCGAAATGAGTTTGCACAAGTCGGTTCAGGTGCGCATGCTTGGCAGCCGGGAAGTCAGCGGAGAGGAGCGCCGGATTGGCCCCGGCGATTCGCTCTGGCGCATTTTGATCGAGGAGAAGGGCCTGCCGGAGAAAAAATTTCAAAGCTACCTCGTGGTTATCCGCGGCTTAAACCCGCAGGTTAAAAATCTCGATCTGTTGCGCATCGGCGACAAGGTTTCCATTCCGCTGCGTCCCGATGATATCCGCAGCGCCCCAACCGGCGTTGAAGCAACAACTCAAAGCTCCGGCTCCGCCGCTTTGGCAGAGACCTTTCGCTACCGAGTGAAGGCCGGTGAATCGCTGTATCGGATCCTGCGTGAACAGTTTAAACTCAGCGACGTGCACAAGCTCGCTCAATATGCTTCCTTGGTGAAAGATCTCAACCCTGAGCGCCAGCGCGATTGGGACCAGCTGCACGAAGGCGAGGTCCTTCGCCTGCCTGCGTTGGGCCGCGAATCGGAAACGGTAAGCGCGGAAAGCGATGTAGCGCCATCCGACAGCCAGAAATCGGCCGCAGGGCTTGACGCAGCCGCCGTTGCTAAACAGGAGACAATGCCATCGGCGACGCCGATGGATGCCGACCAGGTAGTGCGCGCGCCAGCCAGGGTGAATATGCCGCTCGTCACCAAGATTGTTGAAGCTATCGGCAGCGAAATCGAATCTACCGGCGAAGAGGTGATCAAGCTGCCCGACGGCACTGTTCACTTTGACAGAAGCGCTTACCCGGTCATTTATAATCCAACGGTGCGGCAAAAAGTGGTTATCGATCCGGGCGGAGATATTCCCAAGACTTTAAAAACCAAGTTGAACGATCCCGCCATCGGCACGCCTGTGGTGCCGGTAACGGACGGGGTGTCACTTCAAGAAGCGGTCAAACAATTGCTCATCGCGCTCGGCTATCAACCGCTGCCGGCCGGCCGGCCCGTGGTCGTGCAACAAGCGGGAATCACGTTTGAAGCCAAAGGTAGCTGGATGGCGCTAGCGCCCGAGATCAATAACAAACCCCAGGATGTTTTGGTTATTAATGTGACGAATCATCCCGGCGATATTCCGAATTATCTGCGCGCCGAGTTGGCCCGTCAGGGGCTTACTCTGCGCGACGTAGCGCTGTCGGGAAACGGCGTTGCGCCTGGTCCGGACAAATCGGATAGCGAACCTGACCGCGCCCCGCAGATCATCGAGTGGCCGACGGACAAACAAGCGCTGGTCGACACGCTATTAACCACTTTCGGGGTTTCGTTCCGAGCCGCCGAGACGCTCTCGGTGGAGTTGCGCGAGGGCTTGCGCGTCGATATCCGTGCGGATCGCCTTTTCGATGTTAACGGGAAACGCACCGCGTTGTTTTTTCAGCGCGCCGATTCAGAAATCCGCAAAGCGCTGGAGCAGCGCCAAAACGTCGCAGTAGCCGAGCTCGATCTTGCGTCGCTATCGTCGCGCGAACTGATTGGCCATTTGTTGGGAGTACTCGGCGAACCCACGGTATACGGCGAGCATCGATTCCCCGCAGCGCAAAACTCTAATCGAGACCGCCTTGCGTTAAGGGCGTGGGGTTTCAAACTAACGAAGAAAGAGATGTTTGTAACCGATCGCCAGATTCCAAGCCCATTGCATCGATTCTTTTTTGAAAAAGGTCTCAAGATCGTTTATTTTCGATAGGTCGATGCAAATTTCCACGCGCCTGTAGCTCAACTGGACAGAGCATCAGACTTCGGATCTGAGGGTTGGGGGTTCGAATCCCTCCAGGCGCGCCAATGAGTTCTTTCTAATCAACCCCACCCGATGTGATCTTCCGACCGGGTTTTTTTTCGAAGCCTCCGCCCTGGTCGTCAGGTTTATCGACGGCAGACCTGTTCCCGGCGGAATCAAGTGCCCGGAAATGTTGGCAGCGACGTTGACGGAACTGAGTCCAATCTTATCTTTCACGTAGGCATGGAAATCGCCTTGCTGGAGCAATAGAGTTGCGCCTTTATATTTTATTCTGCGGTTGGGTCGCCCGTTAAAATTGCCTTAGTTCGTTATAAGCAACCTGTGAACAAAGATGTTGATGGCGAGCTCTCGGCTTCAAAGATCGCGTGCCCGAAAGATTACCGAAATCGCGTGGGTTATCTTAATTTTCGTCGATACTGTTGTGGCCTACACATTGCACCCGGAGAAACTGGACAAGGGGGTATCATTATGGAAAATTTCGATTTCTCCCTGTTAGTGTTGGCCAGTTTCGGGTGCGTTTTGCTCTTCTGGATCATTTCGGTGTTTAACTAATCCGCGTTGCCAAGTACGCAACTTTTACCGGCCAAACTGAGCCGATCCTAGCCGGTTGCTCTAACTCCTGTCGTTTGTGCTACCCGGGCGATCCTCGGCTTCACCAGCACCGGTTTTGTCGGCGTCGGGGTTTGCTGTATTTCTCGCGCACATAATCTTAGGCGATGGAGCTTGCCTCGTTGCGCGCTTTAGCTTGAGTCATGCTATTGCGACAAGTTGCCGGAGGGCCGTTGCACTCACGGACTACAGGAGTCTGCGCGCAAATACGCTTTTCACTACTTGACATACCTAAGAGCGCCGCTCGGCTCGCGATGAGATCGCTCATGCTGCGATTGCACTCCTGATTTCCAATACGACATTTTTGTGGCAAAACCATTTCCGCCGGAGTATGTGAATTCATGAACAGAAAGCTCATCGGGGTGCTTACTGGTTTTACCTTTACTTCCTTCCCGCTCCCCGAGGCACGAAAGGCTGCTAGCGAAGACTCCACGGTTCTTGTGTTCAAATACACGGGCCAACGTCAGTGCCAATCCCTTGCGACTTTTACTCGTCAGGCGGCACGGGATCAGCTCACGCAGTCGGGAGTGCGCGTTTTGTCGTAGCGGCATGGCTTGCACAGTTACCTAGATCCCGCTGTTTGCGGAGGAGGGACAGGCGCTCTGTATAATATCTTCGAAATTCCAGAATTTCAGGCTTCCGAAGCTCGATCAGTTGGTTTTTATCTGGGTCTCAGAGCTACAAGCCAAATCGGACTTAGCCCATGAAACCGATTGTAGGTGAATTGAAGTCGGTCCAACGTAAGACCGTAATAAACACATAGCTTTGGAGCTGTATCCGGGTAAAATTTGTATCCGCATAAATATAAGCATAAATATAAAACGGTATGGGTGGAATGAGCTGAAGCACAGAAGGGGAGAAGCCTGTGAAACCACGGTTTTCCCCTCTTTGCTAATTTTGCAAATATTGTTGATTGTGGATCTGAGCGAACTTTGGATCTGAGGGTTGGAGGGTATAAATCACTTCAGTCGCGTCATCGACTCCGTTTCGTCAATTTTACCTCCTATCTATTCTATGAATGAACAACGTAGAGCGGTAGTTCGGGTTGTTGCCGCGCTGATGATGCGCGGTGAGCGACTGTTAATTTGCCAGCGGAGTGCCGCCGGGGCATTTCCACTAAAGTGGGAGTTTCCAGGCGGCAAGGTCGAAAAGGACGAGTCCGACGTCGACGCTTTGCGCCGCGAACTGCGCGAGGAATTGGCCGTCAACGTGCGCCAGGCAGAATTATATTGTCAATACGAATACGCCTATCCGACGGGATCCACAGTTTTTTTATGTTTTTACCAGGTGAGTGAATTTGACGGCGAGCCGCAAAACTTGATCTTCCAGAAGATTTGTTGGGCGGGTATTGCGGAGCTCGAACGCTTCGATTTTCTCGAAGGAGACCGGCCGATCATCGCGCGCCTTGTGGCAGATTACCCCGACGTTCCGCTAGGGTGATGATTTAAGTTTTCTGTGAAATTATCGGCCCAGCGGGATAAGCCGGCATCTATTCAAGCGAATTGACAGACAAATGCCCTGCGGTTATTCTAGGCATCGCACTGAGATACGTGGCGATGAAAAAGCTGTTTCTAATCATGCTCGCGCTTGCCGCGAGTGTCGTCGGGCCGCCGAATGGGGCACGGGCTGATGTCTATATCTACCGAGACGCTAACGGTGTGGTGACATTTACCAACGTGCCCAATCATCCGGGATATCGAAGGGTGCTCAAAGAGACTCACGGTGGGGCGGTGGGGGCGCCGTCACTCAATACATCCTATGAATCGCTGATTCGCAGTGCCTCGGGACGCTACAACGTCGATGCCGACCTGGTCCGTGCGGTAATCAAGGCCGAGTCCGATTTTAACGCTACCGCACGTTCCCTGAAGGGGGCCATGGGTCTCATGCAGCTGATGCCCGACACCGCGCGCTTGCATCAGGTGGCCGATGCGTACGATCCGATCGAAAATGTCGAAGGCGGGGTGCGCCATTTACGGATGTTGTTGGACCGCTATGGGGGCGATCTCGAGCTATCTCTGGCCGCCTATAACGCAGGCAGCGCGGCGGTCGAGAAGCATCGGGGTATTCCTCCCTTCGCGGAGACCCAGGAATATGTGCGGCGGGTTCTGCGTCTTTATAATTCTTACCGTGGCGAAGGCTTGCAGGTCGACGGGCGAGTCCGCTAATTATTTCTCAATATTTCCGTTTGAGCGAGTCTGTCGTGGTTTGGACTTTCCCGAACCTTTTGAGTTTTATTAGAATCTTGATCATTCCGGTTTTGGTCTATTTGCTGACCTTTCCGGATCCCACATCCTCGCTTCTCGCCGCTGCCTTATTTCTTGTCGCCTCTTTGACCGACTATTTCGACGGCTATCTCGCGCGACGAAATAAGTCGGTCTCCGATGTCGGCAAGATTCTTGATCCGTTGGCCGATAAATTGATGGTGGCCTCGGCACTGATCATGCTAGCAGCGATCAATCGCCCAGGGGAGCCTAATGTGCCGGCGTGGCTGGTGGTTGTTGTTCTGGCGAGAGAAAGCGCCGTCACGGTTTTGCGCGGCATCGCCCTCAGCGAAGGTATCGTCATGCACGCCGAAACGTTGGGCAAGTACAAATTCATTTTGCAGGCTTTTGCCGTGGTCGGGTTGCTGGTGCATTACCGTTACTGGGACGTGGATTTTTTCGCTGCCGGCATGTATTTTTTGGCTTTATCCGCCGTGCTGGCCATTTGGTCGGGCGTGAACTATCACTTGCAATTTTTTCGCTTGCGACAGAGTCGCTTGGGGCGCGTTTAGCGCCGCTTAAATTGACAAAGGTTTTGGCTTCAGGTAGAAAAAACTGACGCGGGTGTAGCTCAGTTGGCTAGAGCGTATGCTTGCCAAGCATAAGGTCGGGAGTTCGACCCTCCTCACCCGCTCCATTCTTTACCTCACTGCAGCGAACGCGACTTCCGAGATACTCACGATCTCACTGACAAAGGCAGGGGGTTAGCCGCGTCTTCCGTCGGGCGGTGCCCTGGCCGTTTTCATTGCCCTGCTCGCAATTGCCTGAAATTCCTTCGCAAAATTACTTGACATATAAAATATTTGTCTATAAATAATTCGGTAGCCAGCCAAGCTTTGAGTCTCAAGCTGTATACCGGTGAATGATTCCACGAAACGGTGCTGCCGTGGCAAAAATTTTTCAGTCCCCGAGGACGCTCTTCGTATTCGGCTGTCTGTGCTTGCGGGCTGCGTCTTCGCAGAATCCATACGGACTCGACGCGCGAGCGGCTAAGCGGTCGCGGCACTCGCGGGAACAAGGAGCTCTGAAAGAGCTGGAAAAAAGAGCACCCACTCGTTTGGGGGGTGGTCCTTGCAAAGGATCGTTGCCGGCCAAAGAGCTTTTACCGGCGGCGGCCCATTTCGAGAACAGTCTCGATGGGCGTCGCGCAACGGCGTAGAAATTCGCCCGCAGCTTGACTGAATAAAGCTCTTACCCGGCTCCGAAAGGAATTTCTGTTCATGGCCCGCGCTTATTTTGACGACTTCCGCGCCTATCTGGACGAGCTGGAAAAACGCGGCAAATTGCATCGCTGGTCGCGTCCCATCAACAAAGACACGGAGTTGATGCCTCTGATGCGCCTGCAATACCGCGGCATCGCCGATGACAAGCGGCAGGCGTTTTTATTCGAGAAGGTGACCGACGGCCGAGGTCGGCGCTACGATACTCGCGTCGCCACCGGCATGTACGGTTCCTCCCGCGACATCGCCGCGTTGGGACTGGGTTGCGACCAGCCCATGGAAATCTACGAAAAGTGGCGCCACGCCCTCGCCAAGCCCTTGGAGCCGCGCCGCGTGAACAGCGCCCCGGTGCAGGAGATCGTTTATACGGGTGACGCGCTCAAAAAGTTCGGCGTCACCGGTTTGCCGGCGCCGGTGGAAGAGCCGGGCTTCAGCGGTGGCATCCGCGCCACCGCACCGTTTATCACGCGAGACCAAGAAAGCGGCGTGCGCAACGTGGGCATGTACAGCGGCCATTTCCGCGGCGAGGATCATCTGATCGCAGGCATTGCGCCGACCCATCACGCAATTCTCTATCATCATCGCAATGCCACGAGCCGCAAAGAGCCGCTGCCGGTGGCGATCGTCTTGGGCGCTTTGCCCGATATCAATTTCGTATCCGCGGCGAATCTTCCCTATGGCATCGACGAGCTTGCGGTCGCCGGCGGCATTCGCGGCCGGCCGGTGGACGTGGTTCCATGCAAAATGATTCCGCTCGAAGCCCCCGCCGACGCCGAGATTGTGATCGAAGGTGAAATCTCCATCGACCGCAAAGAGCGCGGCGAGCCGTTCAGCGATTATCCCGGTTATCTGATGGTCGAGCGGGAATTTCGCGCCGTGATCGACGTCAAGGCGATCACCATGCGGCGGGACGCGATCTTCACCGCGATCCTCGTCGGCTTACCGCCGAGCGAGTCCAACGGCATCTCGCGGACCTGCCGCGAAATGATGCTTTACAACCATCTGCGCTACGGCTGCGCGATCCCCGAGGTGCTCGAAGTGAGCTGTCCGGAAATGGGCGGTGGTTGGAACTGGTGGGTGATTCGAATGAAAAAGACTCACCCAAGCAAACCGAAGCAGGTGCTGCACGCTGCCGCCGGCATGGATCCGACTAGCAAAATGATCATCGCCGTCGATGAGGACATCGATCCTAAAGATCCCGACATGGTGATGTGGGCGATGAGTTTTGCCATGCAGCCGCACCAGGACGCCGAAATCATCACTGGCCGAGTGCCGCTGCTCGATCCGTCGGCACATTCGCTGATGCGCGGGCGCGAGGAGCGCAGCTTTCCGGGGGCCGTGGGCTGCTCTGGATTATTGATCGATGCGACCCGCAAGGGGCCGTTTCCCCCCGTGGGGCTGCCGAAAAAATCTTACATGGAGAAGGCGCTTCAGATTTGGCGGGAAAGCGAGTTGCCCGAGCTGAACTTGAAAATACCGTGGTACGGCTATCCGCTCGGGCTATGGGATGAAGAGGACGATCGGTTAGCGGAGAAAGTTGCTCAAGGCGAATATTTTCAATCCAAACAAGTGAAAGGGCACTGACCGTGGCGAAACGAGAAACCAGTTACGAAAAATGGCTCAAGGAAGAGGGGATCCCGGTGGTCGAAGGCTACGGCGTCGAGGACGTCACGGTTTTGCCGCACAAGCTCTGGAAACGCACCGGCGGCACCGGCACGTACATCGATCTCAAGGGCATGGAAGGCTTTACCGGCATGTATGTGTGCGAGATTCCGCCAGGCGGCGCGCTTCGGCCGGAAAATCATCTCTACGAGGAGCTGATCTATATCATCAAAGGCGTCGGCGCCATGGAAATTTGGTCGCCGGGCGACGATCACAAGAAGATGCACTTCGAGTGGCAGCAGGGAAGCCTCTTCGCCGTGCCGCTCAATACCCGCCACCGGATGATCAACGGCAGCAGGGAGCCGGCGTTTTTTCTCGCCGTGACCAGCGCGCCGCTGATGATCGATCTATTGCACAACATGCCGTTCGTGATGGGCAGCGATTACAAATTCGCCGACCGCTTCGACGCCGAGAAAAACTATTTTGTTCCCACCAACGACCGCAGAGAGATCGGCGGATTCATCAACTGGGAAACCAATTTTATCGCCGATGCGCGCGGCGCGCTGGTAGATCCCTCGGAGGCAAAAGGTTTCGGCGTGAAGATCACTTCCTTCGACATGGGCGGCAGCACACTGGTCGGCCATATCGCCGAGTGGCCGGTAGGGCGCTACCACAAGGCTCACTTTCACCAGGGTGGCGCGATCCTGCTGATTCTTCGTTCCCGAGGCTACACGCTCATGTGGCCGCCGGAAGCTGGTATCCGGCCCTATCAATCGGGGCATGGCGACCAGGTCGTCAAAGTCGATTGGCGCGAGGGCAGCGTGTTTAGCCCGCCGAGCGGCTGGTTTCATCAGCACTTCAACACCGGCAATGAAAAAGCGCGCCAACTGGCGTTTCGCTACAGTGGGCAGTCGGGGAAATATTTGCTTGGCTGCTGGCGTGCCATCAACAAAGAGGGCGTGCGCACGAACGTGCGCGAGGGCGGCACAATGATCGAATACGAGGATGAAGATCCGCAGATTCGTCACGACTTCGAAGCGGCCATCGAAAAAATTGGCGTCCCGATGGAAATGCCGAAATTTAACTACGCGAGCGTGTCGGCGTGAAAGGAGACAGGATGATGCTTCGGTTGGCGCTCTTGGTCACGGCTTCGATCGGTTTCACGTGCCAAATTGCGGCCGGGCAGGGGCCCAAACTGCAGGCTCAAGGAGAGTGGAACAATACCGTTGAGCTTGCCAAGAAGGAAGGCAAAGTCGTTGTCTCGATTCCGGCG
This sequence comes from Chloroflexota bacterium, assembly GCA_050257635.1. Classification (GTDB taxonomy): domain Bacteria; phylum Desulfobacterota; class Binatia; order UBA9968; family UBA9968; genus DP-20. Next base: position 7,023 of record JBLMXG010000270.1, on the reverse strand, counting down.
AGCACGGAGCTTCGCGCCGCGATCGAAAGATCCTTTGAGAACCGCTACGGTATAGACGTCGAACCGGTGGTTGGCCGCGCATCAGCTATCGTCCGCAAGATCGTCGGTGAAAGCAAGGCTGGAGTTCGCTATGTCGATCTCCACATGGGGGGCAGCGAGTCGGTGGTCACCGGCCTTTTACCGGAAGGTGTGTTGGAACCGATCGAGCCGCTCATGTTGCTGCCCGAAGTCAAGGACCCCAAGCAGTGGTGGAGCGGTCATATTTGGATCGACACCGGGAAGAAGTACGTCTATTCGACCTTGGCCTATCAGACCGAGAGTCTCTGGATCAACTCTCAATGGATGAAGGCGGATGAAGTTCGCTCCTTCGACGATCTATTGGATGAAAAGTTCAAGGGCCAGATCGGTATCCTCGATCCGCGCACGCCGGGATCAGGCGCTTCCATGTGGTCCTATCTGCGCGAGATCAAGGGCGAAGATTACTTAAAAAAACTTGTGGGCCAGAAGCTCACGCTAAGCCGGGATCAGCGGGTGCTTGCCGAGATTCTCGCCAAGGGCAAGCTCGCGTTGGTGATCGGGTTGACCTACTACTCCTACGCGCCGTTCATCAAGGCCGGCCTACCGGTCGCGCCGCTGCCGACGCCGAAGGAAGGCGTTTATGTGAGCGGCGGCAGCGGACATCTGGTGGTGTTGAAAAATGCACCGCATCCCAATGCAACCAGGCTTTTCGTCAACTGGTTTTTAAGCCGCGACGGCCAGGAAGTTTACAGTCGGGCCATGCGCCAGGCAACGCGCCGACTCGACGTGGATTCGAAGTGGCTGCGGGATTTCGGCGTGACCGCGGCCAAGGACACATTGACCCTCGAACAATACCGCAAACTCGAGAACCAATCCGAAGATAAGATCAACCGCTTGCGCGAGCCCGCTGCAGCGCTGGCCAGAAAGCTATTGGGTTAGGGGAGGGATCCATGACAAGAAGCATCGCTATCGTCCTAACGGTCTCGTGTTTGGCTGCCGCGACCTGGCCGGCCGCTCGCGGGCTCGGTGCGGAGAGCGAGAGCCGAGAATGGGAACAAACTCTCGAGGCGGCGAAGCAAGAGGGCAAGGTCGTGGTGTCGATTCCCACCAGCGCCGAGCTACGCAAGCAGTTCGAGAGCGGTTTCAGTAAAGCCTTTCCCGGCATCGAGATCGAGCTCAACGCGGCGCGCGGCTCGGCCAGCATCGCCAAGATTGCCGAAGAACAACGCGCGGGTTTGCACACCGTCGACCTGCATATCGGCGGCACGAGCTCGATCATCACCGGGCTGCTCGCGCCGAATTATCTCGAACCGGTCATGCCGTCGATGCTGCTGCCCGAGGTGCGGGACCCCAAATACTGGTGGGCCGGCCATCTGTGGGCCGACAACGCGAAGAAATTTATCTACAGCTTTACCGCCTACATGACCGAGACGATCTGGTACAACACCACGCTGGCGAAAGCAGAAGAGATCACCTCGTGGGAAAATCTCCTCGATCCGAAGTGGAAAGGAAAAATCGCGATTCTGGATCCGCGCTCGCCCGGTTCCGGTGAGTCGAATTGGGCATTCTTGCTAAAAATCAAGGGGGAACAATTTCTTTCCAAGCTTGCAGCTCAGGAGATGACGGTGGGGCGCAACCTGCGCCAGCTCGGCGAGGCGGTAGCGCGAGGCAAATCAGCGATCTCGATCGGGGTGTCCTATTACACCTACGTGCCGTTCCTCAAAGCCGGACTCCCTGTGAAACCGATCTCAAAAATCAAGGAAGGTTATTATGCCGGAACCGGCAGCGGCAATCTGGCGATGCTCAAAAACGCGCCTCATCCCAACGCCGCCAAAGTGTTTATCAACTGGCTCCTGTCCAAGGACGGCCAAGCCGTTTTCACCAACGCGATGGGCCAGCCGACTCGGCGCTTCGACGTCGACACGAAATGGACCAAAGAGTACGGCCACCCCGCGGCGAAGGAGGTGTTGACCCCGGAGAAATTCGACGAGCTGGAGAACGGCTCCGAAGAAGTAGTGTTCAAGTACCGCAAGCCGGCGAGGAAGCTGGCGGAGAAATTGTTCAAGCAGAAGTGAGTCGTTATGAGTGCGACGGACCGTGATTGCAGATGGAGGACATGGATTGCCGGGATCGTTGCGGCGCTGGTTCTCAGCGCGGGTCTTGCCGCCGCGCAGTCGAAGCCCGCCGACTGGGACAAGATCGTCGAGGCGGGCCGCAAGGAAGGCAAAGTCGTCGCATCGATTCCGCCGAGCGCCGAGCTGCGCAAGTTGATGGAATTGGCATTTCCCAAGCGCTACGGCATCGGCGTGGAGTTCGTTCCAGCACGGGGCGGCGCCGTGATTCGAAGAATGGTCGATGAAGCCAAAGCGGGCGCCCAGTATTTTGACGTTCACATTGGCGGAACGGAGTCCGCGATCACCGGGCTTTTGCCGGAAAATATTCTCGAGCCGGTGGAGCCGTTTTTTATTCTTCCGGAGGTCAAAGACCCCAAGCAATGGTGGGGCGGCTATATATGGGCCGACAACGCTAAGAAATTTATCTACAACTTCGTGGCGTACCAGACTGTGAGCCTGTGGAGCAACGCCGACCTTTACAAGCCGAGCGAGTTCAAGTCCTTCGACGATCTGTTGAACCCCAAACTCCGCGGCAAGATTGGCATCAGCGATCCGCGCACTCCCGGCTCCGGCTCCTCCATGTGGTCTTACATGAATTACATCAAGGGTGAAGAGTTTTTGAAGCGCTTCGTTGCGCAAAAGCTATTTGTGACCCGCGACCTGCGTTTGCTCGCCGACAATCTGGCCAGGGGGAGAATCGCCGTCACTTCAGGCATCGGATATTCGGAATTCCTACCGTTCATTAAGGCCGGCTTGCCGGTTGCCGCGCTTCCGGTTCCCAGCGAAGGGCTGTACGTGAGCGGCGGCTACGGTCACCTGATGATCTTCAAAAATCCGCCGCATCCCAACGCGACTAAGGTTTTTGTAAACTGGCTGCTGAGCCGAGACGGACAAGAGATCTTTTCGCGCGGCATGGGCGTGGCCTCGCGTCGTCTTGATGTCGACACCAAATGGCTCAGGGAGTACGGCGTCCTTGGTGCCAAGGATAGATTGACCCTGGAGCAATTTCACAAGCTAGAAAACCAGTCGGAAGAAAAAGTTCATAAGATTCGCGGACCGGGCGCTGCCGTAGCGCGCAAGCTGCTGGGCTCGTGAGCCGACGGGAGTGCTGGAGTAATGGAAGATCGAGCCGGAAACCCGTCGCTCCAATGCTTCACCACTCCAGTGGCCGTGGCCACGAAACTGTCGATACGAGCGATGAACGCGATGTCGGTTTGGCATGAAAGGATTCTCGACTGTGGCATTCAATGATCTGCGCGACTGGATCGACGATCTCGATGAGCGCAAGGACCTGCAGCGCATCGTCGCGCAAGTCGATTGGGACCAGGAGATCGGCGCGATCACGCGCGAGATATCCAGTCAGTCGGGTCCGGCGCTGCTTTTCGAGAATATCAAGGATCATCAGAAAACGTTTTGCCGCCGTTTGTTTACCAATGGCACCGGCACGCGCGAGCGTGTCTGTCGTTTCGTCGGCGTGCCCGAGAGCACCAGTTATCGCGAGATGGTGCCGATCTTTAAAGAACGCTTCTCCCGCCCGGTACCGCCCGTGACGGTCGGCAAGGGAGCGGTGAAGGAAAATATATTGCGCGGCGAGGCGGTGGACCTTTATCAACTGCCCGTGCCCAAATGGAACCCGCTCGACGGCGGCCGCTACGTCATGACTTCCGCGACGGTGGTGACCCGCGATCCGGATACCGGTACGCTCAACGGCGGCACCTACCGCGGCATGATCACCGGAAAAAATTGCATCGGAGTTTTGCTCGCGATGACGCAAGGGTGGGGCAAGCACTTCAGCAAATACAAAAGCCGCGGCCAGGAAATGCCGGTGGCGGTGGTGATCGGCTGGGACCAGACACTGTTTCTCGCCGCGTCAACGCCGGTGAACTATCCCGAATACGAGATGGCCGGCTCGCTGCGCGGCGCGCCCGTGGAATTGGTCCCCTGCGAGTTAAGCGACTTGCTCGTGCCGGCGAGCGCGGAGATCGTGCTCGAAGGCTTCATCTCGCCGGATCCCGCGACGTTCACGCTTGAGGGGCCCTTCAGCGAGTACCCGGGCTATTACGGTGGCAGCCAATCGCCCAAGCACACGATCCGCGTCGAGTGCATCACCCATCGCGACAATCCGATCTTCCACGGCTGTCTCACCGGAGCGAGCCCCGGCCGGACCAATGAAGGGACGACCTGGACGCCGGCGACTTTCTCGGCGATGGCCTGGCACTATCTCGATCAGGCCGGCGTGCCGAACGTGACTGGAGTGTGGCGCGGCAAATGGCCCGAGACGATGCGCGTGCAGATCCGCAAGTCACACCGCGGTCACGCCCAGCAGGTAGCCAGCGCTTTGTGGGGTTGCCACCTGGGCAACTATGCTGCCAAGCATGTCATCGTGGTCGACGACGATATCGATATTCACGACTGGGAAGCGATCGAGTGGGCGCTTTGCTATCGGGTAAACGCCGGGCTCGGCGACATTTCTTTTTTCGCCGGCACCAGCGGCTCGATGCTCGATCCGAGCGTACCGTTGGAAGAGCGCAATTCGGTCAAGTACGGGCATGGATCGTGGAGCCGAGTGTTGATCGACGCGACGATCAATTGGCAACTCCAGCCGCAGGAACAGTATGGCGGCCAACGCTATCCGGCGATGGGAACGGCGATTTCCGACGAAATGGTCGAAAAGCTCAAAAGGAGATGGAAAGAATATGGATTCCAAGGTCATTAATATCGGGGCCGCCCGGCCGCGGGCGAAGACCTATTACGAACGCTGGATGGAACACGAGGGGGTGCCGGTGATCGAAGGGTTCGGCGTCACCGACGTGGGCCGCCTTGGGCTCAAGCCGTGGAAGCGGCTCGGCTGCGAAGGCGCCTACCTGCATCTGCGCGGCCTGGAAGGTATCACTGGGGTTTATGTCGGCCGCCTCGCCCCCGGCGCCGTCACCGAGCCCGAGCGCCATCTGTACGAGAAAGTCATCTATATATTATCGGGCGAGGGGGTCGCGGAAATTCAACAGCGCGATCGCGTCCCGCAGAATCTGCAATGGCGCGCCGGCAGCTTGTTCTCGCCGCCGATGAACACGCTGCACCGCTTGATTAATTTTGCCAATGAGCCGGCGCTGTTTCTGGCGGTCACCACTGCGCCGATGGCGCTGGATCATTACCACAACGAGCGGTTTGTGTTTAACAGCGACTTTTCATTCATCGACCGCTACGACGGCGAACCGCGCTATTTCGAAACCAGCAACGAGCGCTATCTGGCGACCAACAACCGACAGTGGATTTGGGAGACCAATTTTATTCCTGACGCGCGCCAAGCGAAGATCGACGCCCAGGAGCAGAAGGGCGCCGGCGTCAATATCACCCAGTTCGAAATTTCCGAGAACACCTTGATCGGTCATCTCGCCGAGTGGCCGGTCGGGCGCTATCACAAGGCGCATTTTCACGGCGGCGGCGCGGTGCTAATCATCTTGCGCTCGGTGGGCTATTCGCTGATGTGGCCCAATCATCTGGGCACGCGTCCGTATGAAAACGGCTTCGGCGATCAGGTGGTGCGCGTCGACTGGGCGCCGGGGAGTGTCTTCAGCCCGCCGACCAACTGGTTCCACCAACACTTCAACACCGGCCCGGAGCCAGCCCTGCAGCTGGCGTTGCGCTGCGGCAGCCAGAAATATCCCCTAGGGATCCGCGTCGCGGCGATTCGGGCGGGCGTTTATACTTCGGTGAAGCAGGGCGGAACGCTGATCGAGTACGACGATGAAGATCCGGCGATTCGGCCGACTTACGAGGCCGAGCTGGCGAAAAAGGGCATCGCGCCGGCGATGAACTTCGACGTCGCCGCCAACGACGATTGACGGAGTGACAACTCTCCATAAGAGCAACGCGGATCAGCAGGCGTAGTTATGAGCGAAAAATCACAAGCCCTGGAACCGGTGGCAAGCTTCGAACGCTCGGGTTTATTTTCCTGGCGCGCGCCGTCGCTTCCGTCCCTGCCGATGATCGGGCTGCTCCTCGTCGTTGGTTTCCTCGTGCTGACGCCGCTGTTTTTGATGATCCTGAACAGCTTCCAAATCGCGCGGCCGGGCCAACCAATCGTCTGGGGCATGGAAGGATGGATCAAAGCATTTAGTACTCCGGGAATCGTCAAGGCGATGACCAATACTTTTACCCTGGCGATTGCCCGGCAGTCCATCGCCTTGGTGGTCGGCTCATTTTTCGCCTGGTTGATCGCGCGCACCGACATCCCGATGAAGCGCACGCTGGAGTTTTTTTTCTGGCTGTCGTTTTTTCTTCCGGCGCTGCCGGAGACGATGGGATGGATACTCTTTCTCGATCCGAAATACGGCTTGCTCAACCAAGCGTTGATCAGTCTCGGCATCGTCAGCCAGCCGTTGTTCAATATCTATTCCTTTTGGGGCATCGTCTGGGCGCATATGGGTGGCACCATCGCCGTGAAAGTAATGCTCTTGGCCCCGGCCTTCCGCAATCTGGACGCCGCCTTGGAAGAAGCATCGAAGATTTCCGGCGCCAGCGGCTGGCGCACGTTTTTTCACATCGTCATCCCTGTAATGATGCCCGCGATCTTGGTAACAACCATTCTCGGCACGATCCGGTCGCTGGAGGCTTTCGAAATCGAGCTTTTGCTCGGCACGCCGATCGGTCTGCAAGTTTATTCGACGAAAATCCATGAACTGGTGACGTGGGAGCCGCCCCAGTTTGCTCCCGCGATGGCCTTGAGCACGCTGTTCCTCGGTATTCTCTTGCTGATGGTCGCCTTGCAGCGCCGTTTTATCGCACGGCGCAACTACGAAACGATCACCGGGCGCGGCTTTAGCATCCGGCCGACACTGCTGGGACGCTGGCGCTATCCCGCCTTCGGGCTGGTTTTGTCCTTCGCCATGGT
>JBLMXG010000269.1:0-6822 GCA_050257635.1 Chloroflexota bacterium | reverse complement strand
GGCCTGCCGCTTCCAGACAAACCTTGAATAAACGAAGACACGCAATGATTCGAAGGGCTGTCCCGGCATGGGGAAACCGGCGCCTCGCCTTTTGGCTGCGGCGTTTTCCTCCCCGGGCGTTTCAGTGGTTTGCGCTGGTTGCGCTGCTGTGGACGGCATCATTCGCTCTCGCCGGAGAAACGGAGCCATCTGCCGGCGATCAAGCCGTGCTCGAAGTCTTCGTGCGCGACGGCTGTCCGCACTGCGCCGATGCCAAGACGTTTCTCGTGCCATTTGGCCGCGAACGACCGTGGCTGCGCATTGTCCTGCGCTCGGTGGACCACGATACGGCCGCCCGGGAAGATCTGGCGTGGCACTCCCGGAACGCCGGCATCTGGCCGCCCGGTGTGCCGACCTTCGTCATTGGGAACAGGGTCCTCGTGGGTTTCGCAAGCGCTAAACGCACCGGACCTCAATTGGCCGCGCTGGTGGATCGGCATTCGATGGCGGCAGGCACGGTCGAGACCGGGCTCTTCGGAACGCTCAGCGTCGCTCGCTTGGGATTGCCGCTTTTCACTCTGGCCCTGGGTTTGCTCGACGGCTTCAATCCCTGCGCGATGTGGGTGCTATTGTTTCTGCTTTCATTGCTGGTGCATCTGCACAACCGCAACCGGATGGCGTTGATCGCCGGAACTTTCGTGCTGGTGAGCGGCGCGGTCTATTACGCATTTATGGCCGCTTGGCTGAATATCTTCCTACTGCTGGGATTTTCGACCATCTTGCGCTGGCTGCTGGGCATCGTCGCACTGGCGATCGGCGCGATCAATATCAACGACTTTCTTGTCCCGGGGCGAGGCTTCTCGCTATCCATTCCGGCTTCTGCAAAACCCGGCCTGTACGCTCGCATGCGGGCGGTGTTGCAGGCCGGCACGCTCTTGCCGTCGCTGAGCGCGGTGATCGTCCTTGCCGTCGTGGTCAATTTCATCGAGCTGCTCTGCACCGCTGGCTTTCCGGCCATTTATACCGCGGTGCTCGCCCAGCAGGGGTTGAGTCCCTCGGCCCACTATGCCTACCTGGGCTTGTACATTTTGGGCTATGTGGCGGATGACGCGCTCATGGTCACGATTGCGGTCGTCGCATTAAGCAGCCGCAAACTGTCGGAGCCCACAGGACGGTGGCTCAAGCTCCTGAGCGGTGTCGTCATTCTGGCGCTCGGTGCCATCATGATCTTCCGCCCGGAGTGGTTAGTTTAACCCGTTTCGCCGCCGTGTCTGCCAGAGAACTCGTGGAAATAGCGCCTTGTTACGCTTCACGGTGGGTTCAGCAATGCGCTTTTTCTCGCCGGCGGGCCGCTAACGAATGTCGTGAGCAAGGTCCTGAGGTATCGATTCGTTCAAGGCCTCCGGCTGATTAGAAAAAAACGGATAAACACCATAACGGCACGCCGCAACTTAGTGCTTGGGTACTCTTCTCTTGTCGGCGGCCTTTGACGATACTATATCCAAAAAGACAGGTTCGTATATTACTGACCAGCCCGCACTCAAGGCGCGGTGCAAATATGGATCGAGTTTGTTTCACCGTCCTCGTGACCATGATCTTGACGGCAGCGGGTTTTCCAACCCTGATTGGCGCTGCTCCGAGGCGCGCCTGATGTCTCGCCGCGTGCTGCTCTCTTGGAGTTCCGGCAAAGACAGCGCCTGGACCCTGCAAGCGCTCCGGGAGGATCCGGACGTCGAAGTTGCCGGACTTCTGACCACTGTCAACACCACGCACGGGCGAGTCGCCATGCATTCGACCCGCCGTGCAATTCTCGAAGTCCAGGCGCAGGCGGCCGGGCTCCCGCTCTACGTCATCCCGCTTCCATGGCCTTGCTCCAACGACCTGTATGAGCGTGAGATGCGCGCGGCGATCGAAGCCGCGCTCCGTCGCGGCATAACACAGGTCGCTTTTGGAGACCTCTTTCTGGAGGATATTCGCGCCTACCGATGTAAGCAGCTGGAAGGGACCGGAATCGAACCGCTCTTTCCGCTTTGGCACGAACCGACCGAGCCCCTGGCGCGGCGGATGATTGACGCCGGCGTCGAGGCATTCCTTACCTGCGTCGATCCCAAAAGGCTCTCGCGTTCGTTTGCGGGTCGGAAATTCGATCACGCGTTCCTCGACGAGTTGCCGGTAGGAGTCGACCCCTGTGGCGAGAATGGCGAGTTCCATACATGCGTTCTCGCCGGGCCGATGTTGCGCCAGTCGGTGCCCGCGAAGGCAGGGCAAGTCGTGGAGCGCGATGGGTTCTTCTTCGCGGATCTAGTTCCGGTTGCGGCCACGGTGGATGCGCAAGATTCGACTAATGACGCGTCGCAACGGTCCGGTTTCGCCGGCCGCTGAGCGAACGAGCGAGATAACGCTCGATGAACCAGCTCTCATATCTCGACCCATTCGACCCTCAGTGGATCCTACCCTTCATTGTGCTCCTATGGTTCGGCGGGACCGGTCTGCTTTCACTGCTTAGCGGCTGGTCGAGTCTGGCGTTTCAATTCCGCGCCGCGGGACCGGCGCAGGGAGAAAAATTTCGTTTCGTGACCGGTTCGATCGGGATGAGGTTCTTGCCCGTGAACTATCACCATTGTTTGTTCGTCACGATTCACGAGACGGGATTTCACTTGGCGATTCTGTTCTTGTTTCGTTTTCTCAGCCCGCCGCTGTTCATCCCCTGGCTGCAAGTGGAATCCGTCGCCGCGAAGCGGTTGCTTTTTATGCGCTACGCTGCGGTCAAAATCCGCGGCCACTGGCCGATGATTTCGATAGCCGGCAACGCCGGGAAGCGGTTATTGGAGGTTCATGCCGCAGTTTCCAACTCACGACCGCTCTGACTTACGACCGATTCTTCACCGATCATTGGAACGATTGGAGCTCGTGGAACAATTGGAACCTGCCGCTTTAAACTCGCCTTGCCCGCCGCTCTCATTCCGTAGTAGATTCCAAACAATCCAAGCAGGAGGTTAGCGTTATGGCGTCCTATCTTTACGTTGGTACCGATGAAGGCGTGGTCACACTCAAGAGCGAGGACGGACGGGATTGGAAAGTCGAGCATCACGGGCTCAAGAATTGGGAAGTGCCTGAAGTCACGGTATCTCCGGCATCGCCCAACAGAGTTTTCGCCGGCACCCGCGGCGACGGCGTGTGGTTGAGCGAGGACTTCGGCGCGACCTGGAAAAAGCCCTGCTACGGCAAACGCGGCCCGGGCAAAGTGCGCTGCTTGACCTTCGATCCCCGGGACAGCGAAACCCTCTACGCGGGCACCGAGCCGATCGATGTATTCGTCACCCATGACGGCGCGAAAAGCTGGGAGCGGTTGGATTCGGTTTGGAACCTGCCGTGGGTTTCCACCGTGACTTATCCGGTTGCCGCTGTCGAGCCGCACGTGCGCGATATCACGATCGATCCGAAGAACCCGAAGATCATGTACGTCGCCCTACAAGTCGGCTACCTGCTTAAAAGCACCGACGGCGGAAAAAATTGGCAGCTGCTCAATCAAAATCTCGATTGCGATGTCCACACCATCGTGCTTCATCCCGACGACAGCGAGAAAATATTTATCGCCACCGGCGGTCACGATTGCCGCAAGGGCAAAGCCCCCGGCCGCGCGCTTTATTCGAGCAACGACGGTGGCAGGAATTGGATCCCGATGGCGGCGGAGTTCAAAGAGGAATATTCGGTTCCGCTGGCGATCCATCCGAAAAAATCCAACGTCCTCTATTCCGCGGTTGCCAACGGCCAGCCCGGGCAGTGGCGCAAGCGCGCCACCGGCGCCGAAGCATTTTTGATTCAGTCGACGGATAGCGGCAAAAACTGGCACAAGCTCGAAGGAGAAGTTTCCACCGCCAACCAAAGTTTTGTCGAGAGCTTCGCATTCGATCCGGCAAATGCCGATCGCATGTTTGCCGCGCAGCAGAACGGCAATCTGTTCGGCAGCGAAGACAGCGGCGCAAGCTGGTTCAAGCTGGACGTGAAATTGCCAGAGTTATCCGACGTGAAGGCGGCGTGCGCGTAAGCAAAGCGTTACGGGTTTGGTGTTTCGAGTTTCGGGGATTCTTGAATTCCCAACTCGAAACCCGAAACCGGCAACTCGAAACTCATTTATGGCAAACCTAGTCGGCTGCGCGGCCATGTCTCATGCGCCGCAATTGATGCTCAATCCCGATTACTGGCACCTGCTCAAAAACCGCGCGAGCGAAGGCTTACCCGATAAGCCCGGTTTGGAAAACGAAACGAGCGACGTTAAATGGGCTAAATGGAACGGCTGCATGGCGGCTATCGCCAAGCTGCGCGAAAAAGTAGCGGCGCTCCGCGCCGATGTGTTGATGGTGATCGGTGACGACCAGCATGAGAACCTCGTCGATGACATCATGCCGCCGTTCACCATCTACATGGGCAAACAAGCCGAGGCTAGCGTTAGCCTTCGTTATTTAAATCAACCCAAGTCGGAAAATCGCACCAGGTATCGAATCGATGCCAAACTCGCCGAAGCTCTGGTCGACGGCCTGATGGACGAAGGCTTCGATCCCGCTTATTCCAAGCGCACCCGCTATGACGGCGGCCTCGGCCACGCGTTTGCGCGCGTGCTGAAATTTCTAAGCCCGCAAGCGAATCACTGGGTCGTTCCGGTGATGGTGAACACTTACTATCCGCCGGCGCCGTCGGCTAAACGGTGCGTCGAATTCGGTCGCGCACTCGCCAAAGTCCTGCGCCGTCTGCCCGATGACAAACGCGTCATGATCGTCGCGTCCGGCGGTCTCAGCCACACGACCATCGACGAAAAACTAGACCACGATTTCATCGAGGCTTTGCGGCGCAACGACCAGAACTACATGGCCGCCATGCGCGCCGCGGATTTGGTCGAAGGCACTTCCGAGATTCGCAACTGGATCATTGTCGCGGCCGCCGCCGACCGGCCCGGCAAGCTCGTCGATTATTTTCCGCTCTACCGCACCACCACCGGCATCGGTTGCGCCATGGGCTTCGCCCACTGGGATTGCGCCTGATGCCCCGAGCTGTTCTCGCCCGCAACGGTTGACCCTGCGCCCATGGCCGACGAAATCTCCGCGCCATCGGCGCATGCCATGGGCCGGTTGGCGGCCTTCCGCTACCGCGACTTTCGGCTATTTTGGCTGAGCCTGTTTACATCCAACATCGGCACCTGGATGCAGATGACCGCGGTCAACTGGCTGCTCTACAAGCTCACCAAATCGCCGTTTCAGCTCGGCATCAACGGACTGTTTCGCTCCGTACCGGCGATCGCTCTCGGCCTCTTCAGCGGCGCCCTTGCGGACCGCTATGATCGGAAGAAATTATTGCTCACCACCCAGACTTTGCTCGGCCTGCTCGCGCTTGCCCTCGGCGTGCTCGATCATTCGGACAGCATCCGACCGTGGCATATTTATACGATCACGTTTCTCAGCGCCGCGGTGGGGTCTTGCGACGGCCCGGCCCGTCAAGCGCTTTTTCCCTCGCTCATCCCGCGCCAGGTGCTGCCCAACGCAGTCGCGCTGAATTCAATTCTCTGGAAAGGCGCGGCGCTGCTCGGGCCGATGCTCGGCGGCATCGCGATCAGCTTGATCGGCACCAGCGGCGCGTTTTACGCCAACGCGGCGAGTTACCTAGCCGTCATCGTCGCGCTGCTGCTGATGCGGCAGCACGCGGTTCCGCCGCGGCAAAGCCGCCACATCGTCGGCGAAATGAAGGCCGGTCTCTCGTTCGTCTACTCGCAAAACGTTATCCTCGGCGTGATTATCATGGAAGCGACGACCTCGATCTTCGGTCTCGACAACGCCATGCTGACGATCTTTGCGAGCGACATCCTGCGCGTCGGCGCCAACGGCTTTGGTCTCATGCAATCGGCGCGCGGCCTCGGCGCGGTGATTGGCTCGGTGTTGTTTATCACCGTCGGCCAGCGCCCCTTTCAGGGAAAAATTCTCCTGGTTTCGGCGCTGCTGTACGGCGCCGGCTTCGCGCTGTTCGGCCTGGCGCCCTCTTTCACGCTGGCGCTTTCACTGCTGATCTTCGTCGGCACCGTCGATACGGTTTGGGCCTCGGCACGCAGCACGATCCTGCAATGGCTGACGCCCGACCGCCTGCGCGGTCGCGTCATGGGAATTTTTCAATTGAGCAACCAGGGGCTGAATCCGCTCGGTCAAGTTGAAAGCGGACTTGTCGTGCCGCTCATGGGCGCCCGCGCGGCGACGGTATTGGGCGGGTTGATCGTTTCCGCCGTCACGCTGACCACGGCGCTGAAGCTTTCCGACATGGTGCGCTTCAGCCTCGATACGCCTCCCGCGTGGCCGCGCCGCGGCGAATCCCAGGCGGACCGAGCGACCGCCGAGTCATAACTGTGGAGTTGCTGCGTTCGTCGGCGCAATCTCGCCCGCCAGCAGCGCCGCCGCGGCGCTGGCAGACTCGATCGTTTGGGTCCTGGCTGTCCGCATGGCATTGTCCTCCTGCGACGATTTCGTGCCCTTTCCTCTCCTTCACTGTTCATGTAGAAGCATTTGTCAATGAGCGATATCCCGATTTCTTCCGCAGGCCCGTCCGGCCGGCTCGCGGCCTTTCGCTATCGCGACTTCCGGCTTTTTTGGCTGAGCTTATTTATCTCCAACATCGGCACCTGGATGCAGATGACAGCGACCAATTGGCTCCTTTACGACCTGACCGATTCACCGCTGCAGCTTGGCCTCAACGGCGTGTTTCGCGCGATTCCGGCAATCGCGTTGGGTCTGGTCAGCGGCACCTTCGCCGATCGCTACGATCGCAGAAAACTGCTGCTCGCGACCCAACTCACCTTGGCCGGAC
>JBLMXG010000268.1:0-10426 GCA_050257635.1 Chloroflexota bacterium | reverse complement strand
GGAAAAAATCATGAAAGAGATGCTGGTGCGATAAAGCGGTGGCACAGGGGTTATTGGAGGGGCGCAAAATTTTACGCCCTTACCGAAAACACCATCACGACCGTCTCAGAAATTCAGCGAGGAAATATTTTCATGGCCCGCAAGTATCGTTATTTTTCGGCCGATAGCCACTTTGAGTCTTTGCCTGAAACCTGGACGCATCGGGTGCCGGCCAAATACCGCGACCGGGCGCCACGGCGCATCAAGCTCGGCGATGGGCGCGACGCGATTGTCGAGGAAGGGCAGCCGCTGGAGTATCGCGGCACTGCCCTGTTCGCGGGAAAATCGCCGGAAGAATTCAATCCCGTGCACCTGAATTTCGAAGAATCGGTCGGCGCGGGCTCACCGCAACAAAGAATCAAGGAACAAAATCTCGACGGAATCGACGGCGAGCTGTTGTTCGCCAGTGAGGCGCGCAACACCAAGATCAAGGATCGGGACGCTTTCCTGGCGATCATTCGTGCGTTCAACGATTACTTCATTGAAGAATATTGCGCCGTCGATCCCGAGCGGCTGATCGGTGTGGCCGTGATGCCGGACATCGGCGCCGATGAAAACATCGCCGAGATGAAGCGCTGCAAGGAAAAGGGCTTCAAGGCGGTTCGGCTGCATACTTTCCCGAGCGGCAAGAGGACGCCGACGCCGGAAGACGACAGATTTTATGCCGCGGCGTTGGATCTCGATATGCCGATCACGATCCACACCTCTTTTCCCCGCCGCACTGATGAACGCGATGTGTATCTCATGAAGTATCCCAATGACCCTCAGGGAGAAGATCGGCCTTTCGACTTTCTGCAGCGGATCGCGCGCCAGGGAATTTATCACTGCGGCGCGGTGGAAGCCGCGCAGTTGATTTTCACCGGCGTATTCGACCGCTTTCCAAAGCTGCAGATTTTCTGGGCGGAGAACAATGTCGGGTGGATTCCGTACTTCTATGAGCAGATGGATCAGACCTATAAAGTCAATTGCCATTGGGCGGAGAAGCTCCTGGGGCTGCCCAAGTTGAAGAAGCTCCCGAGCGAGTATTTGCGCGAGCACGCGCACTGGGGCGTGTTCGACGATCCCATCGGCATTCAGTTGCGTCACCTGGTCGGCGTCGACAAAATCATGTGGTCGACGGATTTTCCCCATATAGTGACCCGCTGGCCAAAATCTTTGGAATTGGTCGAGGAGCAATTCGCCGGAGTACCGGAAAGCGAGAAAGACAAAATGCTTGCGGGCAACGCGGTAAAGTTTTTCCATCTGGACGCGGCATAAAAAACCCCGATTTGGCGATTCAGCAAGCCGAAGGGCTTTGGGTGAGCGAACGCATCCGGGAATTGCTTCTATGCGACCGGAAGAGCTTCGCTAATAAGCCGTGTAGGTCGAACAACAAGGTTTCTTGCTGCTCTCGAAACGACAAGACGGAAACGAAGAACATGAAATTGAAAATCTCTTTTGCAGTTATTCTGGCCTTGCTAACCACTGCGACTTTCGCCGAAGCGCGCCAGGTGAGGGTCGGCGTGCCGGTGCTCGATGTGACGCAGAGCGCGCTCTATATTGCGCGCGATCGCGGCTACTACCGACAAGAAGGATTGGACGTGGACCTGATTCTCATGCGCGGCGGCGTGGCGAATCAGGCGCTGATAGCGGGGAACGTCGATTTTACCACCGTGCCGACGGCGGGGCTGCAGGCGGCGCTGCAAGGAGCACCACTGAAAGTCGTCCTCAGCACCTTTCACAAGCCGATGTTCTGGCTTTACTCGCGCCCTGAAATTAAAACCGTCAGAGAACTTGCCGGCAAAAAGGTCGCGGTGTCGAGTCTGGGCGCAGCGGGGGATTCCGCATTGCGCGAGTTGATCAAGAAAAACGGCATGGACGAAAACCGCGACGTGGCGATTCTCGCCATCGGCACGACCGCAACTCGTCTCGGCGCGCTCTCCAGCGGCGTTGTGGATGCGGCGATGATGACGTTTCCGCACAATATCACCGCCGCCGAGTTGGGGTTCCGCGAGCTGGTCTCATTCATCGCCTCGGAAATCATCCAGCTCCAGGGCGCCATCGTAACGCGCGACGCGCTGCTCGGGTCAGAGCCGGCTTTGGCGGAAAAATTTCTGCGCGCAACGATCAAGGGGCTCATCTACTATACGACGAATCGTGGCGGCACGATTCCGATTCTTGCCCGCAATACCAAGTCGCAGGAGCATTTGGCAGCGAGGGTCTATGATCTGGTCAAGCCGGCGTTAACTCCGGAGGGCGTTCTTAACGATGATTTGCAGAAGCGCGTGATGGCGCCGCTGTTGGAGCGAATCAAACGGCGCGACGTTGCGCCGAGCAAATTCTTCGATTTCTCGCTGGCGCAGAAACTAAACCGGGAAATTAAAGCAGAGGGGTGGAAACCGTAAAATGTGCCCATCGCTCGGGTCGCCAAAAGTGCGACCTAGAAAGTTCGGTGAATGGCTCCCTCGCCCGCAATGCGGGAGAGGGTAGGGGTGAGGGAGAGAACGAAAGAACGACTACCTGTGCTAACCGGCAGGTCGATTTACCGCAGCGCCGCCAGCTTGTTCTTCCAGTGCGTTTTCCAGTCGGTGCTGCCGGGGATCACTTCGGACTCCACTATAATATGGGGAAATCGGTTGGCGCTCTCGCTGCGGATCGCGTTGGGCGCCTCTCGGCCGGCGGCGACGTCGTGGATGGCGCGCAATACTTGGCGGCGCGCGACGATAATCGCTCGGTCGCTCGGCCCAAGGAATTCCCGCGTCCGGTCGACGATCGCGCCGCTGCCTTCGACGATGGCCGTGTCCTGGACGTTGAAGATTCGCCCCATGCCGGAAAAGCTCCAAGTTTTCATTGACTCGCGATCCTGCAGGTAGCGATTCGCCTTGTTGCGATTGGGCCGATAGTCCGGTCCGAGCTCGTCGAGAATCTCCTGATTTCTCTCGATGTCTTTATCTTCCATAGGCGCGCTGCGGCGGAACACGATGTCGTAGCGCCAGTGGTGGGTATCGTCGATCGGCACGTGGCAATAGAGATTATATCCGTCGCCGGACATGGGACCGGGAATCGTCGCCATGTTGGGCAGAACGAAATTGGTTACGCGAAAAAAAGTGCGTCCGTCCTGGACGCTGCGCGTGGAAAAAATCCGCACGCCGTAATCGGTCTCCTCGGCGTCGATCTCGGGTGCCATGTCGGCTTCGTACAGCGCCAGCGGCAATTTACCGTCGCTGCCTTTGACCGGCCGTTTCAGATTTTCCGGCACGTTTCCTTGACGATGCAGGTAAGAAACATGGCTCGGATCGAGATTGCCTTCGTTGCCCTGAAAATAATTGCACTCGTGGTAGATCTTAGTCACCAGCAGGTGATCTTGCGGAGCGAGAAACGGCTCGAAAGCCGGAAACAAAGGCGGTTCGCCCGGTCCCATATAGGCAAAAATGATTCCGGCGCGCTCCTGGCACGGGTATGCGGGATGCCGGACTTTGTCGCAGAATCTTTTTGCCGGCGGCTCGCAGGGTTGTTCGAGGCAGTTGCCGTGACGGTCGAAGAGCCAGCCATGATAAAGACAGCGCAGACCGCCGTTTTCAACCCGCCCATAACTCAAGTCGGCGCGGCGATGAGAGCAGTGCAGACCGATTAAACCGAGATGGTTCTTGTCGTCGCGAAACAGCACGAGTTCTTCGCTCATGATGCGCACGGGCAGAGGCGTGCCGCTGGCCGGCAGCTCTTCGACGAGCGCCACCGGCTGCCAATATCGGCGCAGGAACTCACCTCCGGGTGTGCCTGGGCCGGTCCGGGTGATCAGTTCGTTTTCTTCTTGTGAGAGCATTTTTAGATATTGGCGTGTGACCCGATTGATTTACCGAGGCAATATATCGCTGTGACGAAGGCGAGGTCAAACCCCATCACCTTCCATTTCAATGTCGCTTCCTTGACTTGCGCGGGCGGCGCATATAACTGAATTTGGTAGGCACGGTTCGTTCTCACCGCGCCGGCACAGCCCAATTGAGAAAGGAAAGAAAGTCATGGCCGATCATGAGAGTAATGAGAAGTGGTTCGAGGGGAAAAGCTCGCTGTTCAAGTCGCGGGCGGAAAGGGTCAAGGCCGATATCGCCCGGCGCAAGGCCGGACGGAAGGCGATCAAGGGCGAAGACGTCAAGGTCGAGTGGGAAGAGCAAAACGGCGTGTGGATGGGGCCACTGGTCTCTCAGGAGCTAGGTTTTGAAAATCGCATCATCGAGGTGGACTGCCATATCTATCCACCCCATTCCCATTCAGTGACCCACAAGCATAACGAAGCGATCATCATCGTCCTGCGCGGCCAGGGTTACAGTTTGCTCGACGACGAGCGCATCGACTGGAAGCCGGGCGACACGCTGTATATCGGTCAAGGCGTGTGGCACCAGCATTACGTTACCAGCGACGAGCCGGCGATGGTGTTCGCGATCAAGCCGCTGCCGATTCAGGAATACATGGGCGAGCTCAACATCGTCTACAAGGGCGACAAGCCTAAAATCAACCCAAATTACAAGGCAGGAACCTTTCTCGAAGAGTTCGCCAAAATTGGCCGGAAGTAAAACCGGCGAGTCTCGGTAGAGGCTGTTTGGTGGGGGCAGGTGTAAAACATGCCCCTGCTATTTTGACGGCGGGGCCGTTCCGAAAAGAAATTGCCAGGGCATATCACGCTCGAGGTTAGGCAGTTTGAGCAACGCCTTTTCATATGCCGGCTCGCGATAGCGGAGGGCTGCGCGGGTAAGCAGCGGCGCGAGCCTCTCCGGCGCAAATGGCGCGAGTTGTCGGAATCTCCACGTGCTCTCTCCGATTGCGAAGGGAACCAGCCAATCCAACGCTTTACGAATGCCGCGTTGATCGGCGCTCCGGTAATTCCACAAGTCCATTCCCAACCGGTCGCCGATCGCCGCGGCGCTAAACATCGCTTCCAGATTGAAAATCGCGTAGTGCCAAGATCGCGTGCGCGCAAGCTCTCGCGGTTGCCGGCCGTCGGGCTCGATTTGCTCGGCGATCCGCTTGGCGGCGAAGGCGCCGAGCACCTGCTTGGTCAATTCAATGCGTCCGGCATAGAGCGCATAGGATGCGATTTGGACGTCGTACCAGCTGCCATGATTGTTTTGCGCTTTCGCTTCAGCTTTGCCCTCGGGACTTTCAACTAACCAATCAAGATAAGCGGCATACCAGCTTTTCAGTTGAGCGTGGTCGCTCTTGCTCCAGGCCGACGAAGAGCTCAACAGACCGACGGCGTTGATCAACTCGGGCAAGTCATGGGTTTCGATGATTCCTGCGGCACGCCCGTGGTTGCGCCCGAGGACTGCCTGAGCATATCGAAGGTGCGGATTCATTTTGGTCGCGTTGTCGACGAACCAAACTCGCAATAATTTGGCGGCGTGCTCCGCGTACTTTTCGCCGTCGGTAAAAAAGTAGGTGGCGGCGAGCGTCTTCACGGTTTGGATCATGCCGTCGAGCCGTTTGCGGTCCGACGCGCGGTCTCGTTCGGGGTTTACTTCGCCGTCGCGGCGAACGTACGGCAGACCATTGGGCGTGTCCGGATTCGGCCACCAATATGGCGCAAGGCTCAAGTAGTCGTGCTTGTCGCCGCTCGGCGGCAGAGTTCTCTTTTCGGTTACGGAGAATGTTGGGGAGCGCAGCGCGCGGTCGCCGTCGCGCTCGATCCTGCGCCGCGCCGCTAGAAGCGCGTCGTCACCGGATTGCATTCGCTGCTTTATCTGGAGCAACGCCGGGGTGTCGCGGAGCAGGAACGACACTTGCCCGTCGGCCCGCGCCGGCAACTCGAACGAGCCGACGCTGCAGCAAACCAGCGTAATAAACACGAAAGTTACAGTGCGCATCGCTCTCATGGCGGCACATTCAACGACGTGGATCGTTGACGCCGGCGCATCAATGGGTAGCGTCAAAAGCAAGCTTTAGAATGCGCTGGATCATTCGCGGGTAACTCAGGCCCGCCTTTGCCGCCGATTGCGCGAATTCGTCGTCGCGGTCGAGATTCGGATTGGGATTGGCTTCGAGGATAACGATCTCGCCCTCCGGCGTGACGCGCAGATCGATGCGGCCGTAGCCGTGAATACGCAACGCGCGATAGACCGCTTTGCAGATTTTGACGATGCGCTGGTTGGTGCCGTTGGCAAACGGCTCGGCAAAAACGTTTTGGATGCCCCAGCGTTTGCGGTAGGCGTCATCCCATTTGGCCTTGAACGTGGAAAATTTCGGCTGCCCTTCGGGAACTTGGCTGAAAATGACCTCGCGGAACGGAAAAACCTGTAGCCGGTCGTTGCCGAGGAGGCTGACGTAAATTTCCCGCCCCTCGATGAATTCCTCGGCCAGCGCCGCCTGGTTCATGCGCTCATGGATAAAGTGAACTCTTTCTTCGAAGGCCTCGTCGTTCTCGACGAAAGAATCGAGCGATATGCCGTAGGAAGCCTCCTCGGCCGCGGGTTTGATGAAGAGCGGAAATTGCAGGCGGCTCGGTCTCTTGATCGTCGCGCCGGGCGAAAATATCGCAAAATTAGGCACGCGAATTTTATGATAGGCCAAAAGCTCCTTGGACATGCCCTTGTTTTTGCAAAGTGTGAGTCCGGTCGGACTCGATCCGGTGTAAGGTACGCCGAGCATCTCGAGCAGGCCAGCCACGTTGCGATCATACGCGGATACGGCGTTGAAATGCTCGGTCAGGTTGAATACGACGTCGGGTGAATTGGCTTTGATCTCGTCGATGATCATACCGGGCTCGTCGAATACGCCGATAGTGCGCACTTCGTGGCCGAGAGTTTTGAGGGCTTCGATGACGTGGGCTTCCGCCGCCCAGTCGTCGGTTTTCAGCTCCTCGCTGAAGTCTTGATCCGCCGGCGGGGTGCCCGCAGTGTCGAAGAGCACCAAAACCTTGTAACGTTTTCTCGCTCGCGTCATAGCTCAGGATTTTTTAAACTTGCCGGTCAGCCGGTAGTGGGACGCGAGCGTCGCCAAAAAGGCCGTCACCTCGACGGCGGCGGAAGGATTACGCAGGCGCAGGTCGAGCTCGGCGCAGCGCTCGGTCAAGGCGCGCAGCAAGCGGTTGAGCGTGAACTTGGGTTCGCCGGTCCAGGTGGATACGGCTTGCAGGATCATTTTGCTCGAACGGCGCAGGAACACCGCCGCGCGCTCGTTGTCCGGCGCTGCCGCCGCGTCGATGAACAGCCGGCGCAAATCGGCATCGAAAAATTCCGGGAAGTCTTGTGCATAAATTTTGCGCCGCCGCTTGTAGTAAAGCGCCAAACGCGAGCGCAAGCGCGAGGCTTCGCTCATCCTGGTTTTGGCGAATATCAGCGGCGGCTTGCCGGCGAGCTTGCGCATCAGCTCATCGACGTATTCGAGCTTGGTCAGTGCCTTCCAGCCGCGGTACTGGCGGCGCCAATCGATATTGGGCGTGAGCCAGATCGCCACGGTCTCGGCGAAATCCTCTTCCGGGTGACTCTGCGCGTAGTAACCGTCCAGGTGGCGCACAAAACCGCGGCTGTAAGGCCGCGCGCGGAAGCTCTCGGAGTATTCCAGCGACACCGGGCCGAAGAGTTTCTGCCAGGCTTTGTCTTTTTCCAACAGGTAGGCGTGGTTGAGTACATGTCCCATTTCATGGCGCAGCAGGCGCAGACACCAGGCCTCGGTGCCACCCTCCACTTCCAGCATCATTTTTTCTTCGAGTTTTTTTAAGCGCGGATGGGCGAGGTAGAAGGGGATGGCGATGGTGGCGCAGCCTTCCGGGCAAAACCACTCGTCGCCGAGATAGCAGATCGGTTTCACTAAAATGTTTTTCGCGGCGAGCTCGCCGTAAAAGGTTTCGATGCGCGCTTCGAGCTCGCTGCCGGGGATTCTGAGCTTCAAGTCGCAGATACGCATAGCCAGGAGCTGGTCATCGCTCAGGGCGTTCAGGTCGGGCAACTCGGCGGGCAAGTTGGGACTGGCCGTTTTTTCCTTGGATTCTCCCTCATCCATCGAGTGTATTTTAACAGAGGAAGGGGAAAGCGGCTAGCAATGGTTTGCGGCAGTCCGCTCACTGCACGGAACGCGCAAAAACCTCGAAGTCGAGGAGCCTTAGAGTGTCTGCTGGAAAAAATCGCGGTGAAGCACGTGAGCACGAACCAAAGCGGTCCCAGGATTCGCCGAAGCCGCGCTCACGGCGCGACCGTGCCGGGTTTTTGCGGGACGTTGCCGGCGAGTTCGTCGTCGATGCTGCCGTAATTGTAGTAGGGGTTCGATACGGTCTTGCGATATTCCGCCGGAGGAACGTTGCAGTAGACTTCGAGCAGGTTGCCGTCGGGGTCGTAGAAATAAATGCTTTTGGCTACACCGTGAAACACCGTCTGGCGAAGCTTCACGTTATATTCTTTGAATTTTCGATAGACCTCCTGCAGCTCGGCAAAGGTCGCCACTTCGAAAGAGACATGCTCCATGCCGATTTGCTCGGGGTCGGGCATCGGCGCGCCTGGCTTGCCCTCTCTGATCGCCAGCATGTGATGATTCTCGTTCACGTCGGTGCTGAAGAACAGCATGCCGCGATCATTCTCACCGACTTGGGGAAAACCCAACACCTCGGTGAAGAACTTGCGCGAGCGTTCGAGGTCTTTCACCTTGAGCACGAGGTGGCCGACGCGTTTGATTTTGAATGACATGGCACGGGCTCCTTTCTGTTTCAAGCGAATGATCCGGCGAAGAAGGATTTCTCAGTCGCTCCGCTCCTTTGAAATAACATGAGAGCGCTGCCTGTCATTTCGAGCGCAGCGAAAAATCCTCCCTTGCCAAATTTAAAGCGCTCGTGGTACGCCGGTCACATCGTCAGCATCACTTTACCAAAATGCTCGCGCCCTTCGAGATAGCGCTGCGCCGCGCGAGTTTCGGCCAGCGGAAAACTTTTGCCGATGATGACCTGGAATTGATTTTCCACCACCAGCTTGAGGATTTCGTCGAGCTGTTTAAAATCATCCGGCTTGGCCTTCAGATAATTGGTGATCGAAAAACGCGTCGCTTTGCGCCCTTCGGTCAGGGCGGGCGGGGTTTCGGGAATCGCGCCGAAGGCACCGCCGATGGACACTAACCGTCCGCCCGGCGCGAGCGCTTGCAAACTCTTTTGGTAGACGTCGCCGCCGATCATTTCCAACACCACGTCTACGCCGCGATTGTTGGTCACGCTCATCGCCTCCTGGAGAAAATCATTTTGAGAAACATCGATAGTCACGTCGGCGCCGAGCTTGCGCAGCCGGCGCGCCTTCTCTTCGCTCCCGGTAGTGGCGATGACTTTGGCGCCCCAATGCTTGGCGATTTGAATCGCCGCGGTTCCGACGCCGCTGCTGCCGCCTTGCACGAGCAGCCATTCGCCCGCTGCGAGATTGCCGTCGGTCTTTAGCCCAAACCAGGCGGTGAGAAACGCGGTTGGCAACGCCGCCGCCTGGGAAGAGGTGACATTGTCCGGCACAGGGCGCACTTCCGAAGTTTTCGCGACGGCGTATTCGGCGTAGCCGCCAAGACTCGGATAGCCGATGACTCTCCGGCCGACTTTGAATTCATTCACACCTGCCCCGAGCCTTTCGACCGTGCCTGCGAATTCGCGACCGGGAATCACCGGCAACTGATCGGGCGAAATGCGATACGCCCCCTTGCGCAAGCTCAGGTCGGCGCGGTTGAGCGACGCCGCTTCGACCTTGATTAAAACTTCCCCGGCTTTCGGTTCCGGCACCGGGACATCTTCGTATTGGAGCACATCTTCCGAGGGACCGAACTGGTGGATGCGAATGGCTTTCATCGTTTTCGCCTCCTTGCAAAATTCATGCTAAAGAAAGATTAGGCAGGATGACCTCGAGCTGTCAACGTGGGAGATCTCATTAACGCATGCGATTCGAAATGCGATCGTCACTAGCGCCCAAATCCAGCGTTAAAACCCAACAAAAACAAGTGCCGAGGGCTGCTATTATCGCTAGTTCGTGGGGCCTGTCGCTTCACTTATGCGGTCAAACGGCGGACAAGAAGTATTCGCTGAGATCAAGTTATAGGAGAAACCGATTAAATCTCAGGGCTAACGCCCACGCTTCAGGCGCGCCGGGAAGCGGGCGATGACCGTTGTCAGCCGTCGCCTGCAAACGTTAGGCGCTGCTAGGGAGAGGCGCCGCACCTCTTCTCCTCGGTCTTGTAGGCCTCTGCTCGCCTATCAACTGCTAGAGGTGAGTGTCGACACTTGCACCGTGTCATACTTCCGACGCAGCGCGGCAATCGCCTCCGGATCAGGCGGCCCTCCCTGGGCCAGTAGTGCCGAGAGTTCCTCGAAGTAGCGCTCATGCCCTGGAGGCGCCGTGACGAGCAACATCCTGGCCGGGTTCGGCCCGGGGTTGCCAAACGAGTGGGCCGCGCCAATGGGCAC
>JBLMXG010000267.1:0-21351 GCA_050257635.1 Chloroflexota bacterium | reverse complement strand
CCTTAGCTCTAAGCCGAAGGATGCCCAGTCTGTCGACTTGAAGATGACATTTTTCCTACTCGGTTATCCCGCATGCTTTTGGCGGGAATCCATTTGTCCTCATTCCTAATTTCCACAACCTACCTGTCACCGGAGCTTATCCTAAGTCGGCAATGATCAGCATGACGGACGAGCTTTCACCTCGCCTTAGCGCAGCCTGAGCGCTCCCGAAGGGCGAGCACTTTCAACCATCAATGGATAAATTAACTCCATGTTTCCAATTAGTTGAATAATTTTTGATGAAGCGATCAACGATTGTTAAGCTACATAAGTATATTCGATGTTGCGAATATTTTAATTTACGATATAAATCACACTAGCGGTAAAGGAGTCCCCATCCATGCCGGACACTCTTCGGCAATTTAAAGCGAGTATCTTTCAAGCACTGGCGCACCCTACACGCATCGCTATTGTCGAAGCGCTACGTGACGGTGAGCGGCCGGCCGGGGCGATTATCGAGCGCTTGGGACTGGAGCAGGCCAATGCTTCGCAGCATCTTTCCGTTTTGCGCGCGAAACAAATCGTAAGCAGTCGCAAAGAAGGCAATCAGGTTTTTTACTCCGTGCGCGATCCGCTGTTGATCGAGGTCCTGGACATCATGCGCCGATATTTCCAAGCCCATGTCGAGGAAGCCATCTCCATGCTCAAAGAAATCGACCGGTCCGATAAGGAAGGTTCATAAATGGCCCTTGACGCGCCGCTCGGTAACGACGCGCGATCGCTTCGCACCCGAATTTGTGTCAAGCGAACAAACGATTGAAGATGGCGAAGGCACTTCGCCGCTGGCGGCTCGACTATTGTTTCTTGATTCAGCTTGTGCGGGGACGACCAGGGAAAAACCAGTGGTTCACATGGTCTCGAAGGCTTAGCAAACTGCTAGCACGGAAGAAGGGAGAATAGATCATGAAACCGGATCGCAGTCTGAGGCTTATTTTGAACAAAATTGATCGTCGCGAAAGTTTGTTTCGGAGTGATCTGCGAAATCTCTACATCACTTGCATGAACTTCACCGGGATGGATTTGCGCGAAACCAATTTCGAGGGCGCTCGGCTCAATCACGGGACTTTCGATAGCAGCGATCTTAGCAACGCCAACTTGGCGAATACCGACCTTACTAATGTCAGTTTACAACACGCAAATTTGACCGGAACAATCCTTAGAAATGCGATTGTGAGTGGGGCAAATTTTACCGGCGTCAAAGGGCTGAGCGCCGAAGTCGTAAATAGTCTCAAATCTAAAGGAGCTAAAGGACTTTAAGGCAACGCTGCCTTGGACAGGACAGTCGTGGGAGCTGACTGAAACTCGGCCTCGGATATTCCCCCTCTTTTCGAGCTTGCTTTCGCGCACTACGTCGACAACATTCATGGCCGCTTGTTCTTTGCGCAAAAATCTTGCTGCGCCGCTGCACATTAATGATGGCCAGCCGAGAAGTTTCTGAATCCATGGCGACGCTATTAGCATATTTCCTGAAAACACCGGTAGTCACCGAAGCTCTGAAGTCGGAGACCGAGACGCAAGTCGAAATCTTAGCGCGGCAAATCGACGAGCGTGCGCGCCAACGCTTGGGCCGTTCGTTGCACATTCGCGAAGTGGACGCCGGATCGTGCAACGGCTGTGAGCTGGAAATCGGCGCGCTGAATAGTCCTTATTACGATCTCGAACGCTTCGGCATGCACTTCGTTGCCTCACCGCGCCATGCCGACTGCCTGCTCGTAACCGGTCCGGTGACCCGCAACATGGCCGATCCGCTCAAGCGCGCTTATGACGCCACCCCGGCTCCGAAAATCGTCGTCGCCACCGGTGATTGCGCCCACGACTGCGGCGTCTTCGCTGGAGGCTATGGGGTCGTTGGGCCGGTGTCGTCGATTTTACCTGTCGACGCAGTCGTCCATGGCTGCCCGCCGGAGCCGCGACAGATTTTGCTCGGCATCTTGGCCGCCCTGGAGAAACGTCCTTGAGATCCCCGCAGCGAAGCGCTCGCCACGTCACCCGAGGTCACCGCAAAACATCTTCTCAGACGAACCGCAATGAACTTCGATTCTACGTCGATGTTTGATCTGTTTGTGGTCGCCCTCGGCTGTTTCGGCGCGGGCGCCATCGGCGCGCTGGTCACGGCGCGGGAGCCGGCCATGGCCCGCATAATCGGACATGGCGGCGCGCTACTCGGTGCCATAGCCGCGTTTATGTTCGGTCTATTCGGCCTGGGGGGCGGAAATATGCAGCTGAGTCTCCCCGATCTCCTGCCAATCGGCGGCGCCGCTTTCGGCGTGGACCGCTTGAGCGCGTTTTTCGTCGTGGTCATCGCTCTCGGCGCGATCCCGACCGCGCTATACGGGATCGGTTACACGCGACAATATGCCGGGAGACATTCGCTTGCAGCAATGGCTTTCGCATTCAACGTTTTTATCGCGGCGATGATGCTCGTGGCCCTGGCGCGCAACGTTCTAACATTTCTCGCGCTTTGGGAACTGATGTCGCTGGCTTCGTATTTCTTGGCGATCACCGAACACGAGCGTGACGACACGTTGCGCGCTGGCTGGATTTACTTTGTCATGACCCACGCGGGATTTGCCGCGTTGCTCCTGGGTTTCCTCCTACTCGCGCATGCGACCGGAACCATGGATTTCACCGCATGGAGCGCCGCGGCAAATCTCGACCCGTCCACACGTAACCTGATTTTTGTTCTGCTCGCGCTTGGTTTCGGTTCCAAAGCCGGGGTTATTCCCTTGCATGTCTGGCTGCCGCGCGCCCATCCAGCAGCGCCGAGTCACGTTTCCGCATTGATGTCTGGGGTGATGATCAAGCTCGGTGTCTACGGCCTCATGCGCGTCGCGTTTGATTGGCTTGGAGTCGGGCCAACGTGGTGGGGCGGCACAATGCTCATCCTGGGAGCGGTTTCAGGCGTGCTCGGCGTGCTGTATGCGCTGGTCGAAGCCGATTTGAAGCGCCTACTGGCGTATTCCAGTGTCGAGAACATCGGCATTATTCTGCTCGGCCTCGGTGCCGCGGTATTGTTTCGTGCCTCCGGTTTACCCGGCCTCGCGGCGTTGGCGCTCGTCGCTGCGCTCTACCACACGCTCAACCACGCCGCATTCAAGAGTCTGCTCTTTATGGGCGCGGGCGCGATCCTGCATGCGACCCGAACACGTAATTTGGAAGAGCTCGGTGGCCTTATTAAACGGATGCCGCAGACGGCGATTTTTTTCCTGGTTGGCTCACTGGCGATTGCCGCTCTTCCACCGCTGAATGGTTTCATCAGCGAATGGCTGACGTTCCAAGCGCTGCTGTTGAGTTTTCAAATTTCCGCACAGACGATCAATTTAATTTTCGCGCTTGGCGTGGCCGGCCTTGCCCTGACCAGCGGCCTCGCCGCCGCCTGCTTCGTCAGAGCTTTCGGCATCGCGTTTCTAGCACTTGCGCGCAGCGAGGCCGCGGCGCGGGCGCACGAAGTCGAGGGGACGATGCGCGCGGCGATGGCATTGCTCGCAATAGCCTGTGTAGTCCTCGGCGTTCTGCCAGCGCCGATCTTAGCTCTCCTCGAAGCTGCGGTCTTCGATCTCATAGGCGGACACGCCGACATGCGGTTCGACTGGCACGCGGTGGTCGCCAACAACGACTTCGGCTGGATCGCGCCGCTGTGGATCGCATTGGGTCTCGTCGCGTTTCTCATAGCAATTCGCCTTGCTCTGCGTTTGATGGGCGCGAACACGTCGCGCCGAGACTACGAGACCTGGGGCTGCGGACGCGCTTTGCAAACGGCGCGCTTTGAATATACGGCCACGGCGTTTGCCAATCCCTTCAAGCGCGTGTTCGCGCTTTTATATCGCCCGGTCAAGCAACTTGACGTCCAATTTCACCCTGAATCACGATATTTCGTGCGTACCATTTCGTATTACAACGAAGGCCGTTTGATTTTTGAGGATGTGCTTTACCGGCCGCTTCTGCGCATGCTTCTGTCGCTGGCACGTGAAGCGCGCATCCTGCAATCGGGAAACGTGCACGGTTACCTGGTGTATATGTTGATTGCGCTTGTCGCCTTATTGATCTTGGCTGCGTAGTCGCATTTTCGCTCCGGAGCGTGGAGGCAAATCGAATAAGGGTCATGTTCACGGAAATAGCTATCGAGACAGCACAGCTGCTTATCGTCATGTTCGGATCGCCGTTACTGGTCGGCGCGATACGGAAAGCCAAAGCGCGCCTGCAAGGGCGGCGCGGCGCGAGTATTTTTCAGCCTTGTGCCGACATTCGAAAATTATTTTCCAAGCAAGTCGTGGTTTCCGAAAACACCTCATGGATCTTTCGCTTTGCGCCCTACCTATACGCCGCTACCATGCTTTTGTCGGCGCTCATTGTTCCCGTGCTAACCGCGCGCGCTGCGCTCGGCTTCATGGGCAACATTATCGCTTTGATGTACCTCTTCTTGCTGGGCACGTTTTTTCTTGCGCTGGCGGGTCTGGATGCCGGCAGCGCGTTTGGCGGCATGGGATCGAGCCGCGAAGTCGCCATTGCGGCGCTTGCTGAGCCGACCGTGCTGATCGCGATTTTTGGCATCGCGCTGCGCGCCGGCACCACCAGCCTCGACGGCATCATCACGCGGTTTGCCGCCGAGCCGCTCTTGATGTTGAACGCAGGGCACTTGCTGGCATTCTTTGCATTTTTTATCGTGGCGCTCGCCGAGAATGGTCGGTTGCCGGTGGACAATCCCGCCACCCATCTGGAGTTGACGATGATTCACGAAGCGATGATTTTGGAATATTCCGGCCGCCTTCTCGCGCTCGTCGAATGGGCCGCCGGGATGAAGCTGTTTTTGTTTTTGACGCTGCTATCGAACTTGTTTTTTCCCTGGGGCGTCGCCCTGACCAATACGCCGCTCGCCCTCGCCATCGCTTTCTGCGCGCTCGCTGTCAAACTCTCGCTGTTCGCGGCGGTCATTGCCTTGGTCGAAACCGCGGTTGCCAAGCTCCGTCTTTTCCGTGTCCCCGAGCTTCTAGCCGGGTCCTTTACGGTCGCGTTGTTGGCCGTGGTGACCTCGTTTTTTATTAAATGATGGGAGCGGTCATGCCCGTGGAAGTATTGTCCAAAGCGGTTAATCTGCTGGCCTTTGTCGCGCTCGGCCTGACTATCTTGCTCATTATACGAACCAGTCTGGAGGGACAGGTGCGCGTGTTTGCGTTGCAGTCGTTCGTGCTCGCTTCGCTCGCCGCGCTGATCGCGTTTTATAGCGCCAGTCTTGAACTGTTCGGGGTGGGCGTTGCGCTTCTCATCGTCAAGGGCATCATGATTCCCCGTGTGCTGAATCGCGCCGTGGCGAATATCGGCCTGGAACGCGCTGCGGCACCGTATTTGGGGACCGCCCCCGCGCTCATTATAGGCGGTGCGCTCACGATCGTGGCATTTTACGTGATGTCCCCGATTGCAGCGTCCAACCCTTTGCCCACGGCGGATGCGATTCCACTGGCGTTCGCCGGCGTCTTGATCGGATTTTTTATCATGGTGAATCGCCGCCGCGCGGTAACCCAGATTCTCGGTTTTCTCATGCTGGAAAACGGCATCTTTTTACTCGCGCTCTTGGCGACTTACGGCGTGCCGTTCATCGTTGAAATGGGAGTATTTCTCGACGTGCTGGTCGCCGTGCTGATCATGGAAGTGTTTCTCTATCGAATTAAAGACAACTTCGATTCCATCGATGTCGGCGAATTGGGAAAATTGAAAGAATGATGCTGATTGTTCTGCTGTTGATACCGCTCGCCGCGGCGGGGCTGATCGCCTTAATGCCCGTGCGCGCAGTTACAGAGCGCCTGCACATGCTTGCGGGAATCGCGACCCTGGCGATGGGAACGGGAGTCATCACCCAGGTGTGGAATGGTGGCCTGCCTACCGCGTTGGGCGGTCTGTTGCGCGTCGATGCCTTGTCCGCGCTCCTGGTTGGCATCATTACCTTCCTCGGAGCGGTCGCGTCGCTATACGCGGTCGGCTATATCCGCGCCGCATTCGACGAAGCGCACCGTTCTCGCGCTCGACTGTTTTTTGCGCTCTTCCACCTCTTTATTTTCACCATGCTGATCGCGGTGACGACGGATAATCTTGGCGTGATGTGGGTCGCCATCGAAGGGACGACGTTAGCGACGGTTTTTCTGGTCAATCTGCACCAGACCCGCACGTCCCTTGAAGCAGCCTACAAATATTTGATTTTGTCGTCCGTCGGTATTGCGCTCGCTTTCATCGGCACCGCGTTGGTGTACTATGCAGGCGCAGCGAAAGCGGGCGAAATCGCCGTCAATTGGAGCGCGCTCAAAGCCGCCTCGGGATCGCTCAACCCTGAGGTCGTCCGACTCGCGTTCGTGTTCATCGTGATCGGCTATGGTACCAAGGCCGGTCTCGCGCCGATGCATACCTGGCTGCCGGACGCGCACAGCGAAGCGCCGGCTCCGATCAGCGCCCTGATGTCGGGAGTCTTACTCAACGTCGGCTTGTACGCCATGATCCGCTTCAAAGCAGTCGTCGATATCGCGGTCGGGCCGGCATTTGCCGCGCGTTTGTTAGTCGGCATAGGGTTGTTCTCGCTTGTGGTTGCGGCGACCTTCCTAATTCGACCACGCAATTATAAACGCATGCTCGCCTATTCGAGCGTCGAGCACATCGGCATCGTTTGTCTTGGTCTGGGCTTCGGCGGTTACTGGGGAATCTTCGGCGCGCTCTTGCACATGGTCAATCATGCGCTGGCGAAATCGCTGCTCTTCGTCGTCTCCGGTAATATTCTGCTCAAATATCACAGCGCGGAGATCCGCGACGTGCGCGGACTGTTGTATGCCGCGCCATGGACCGGCGGGCTTTTTCTCGCCGGCACCCTTGCGCTGATCGGCTTGCCGCCATTTGCACCCTTTATCAGCGAGTTCATCATTTTTCGCGCTGGCATGGAAAACCATCCCTGGATCACGGCGACCGGCGTGATCCTGTTGGTGATCGTCTTTGGCGGCATGTTGGCAAGCCTCAATCAAATGCTCTACGGCGATCCGCCGGCAGAGCTACCACACGGCGATGCCTTGCGCCTCTGGCTTCTGCCCCTAGCCGCAAACTTTGCACTGTTGCTCGTGCTTGGGCTTTCGCTGCCATGGTCCTTCGAAACGGCGCTCAAGCAAGTGTTGCAAGTGTTA
Source organism: Chloroflexota bacterium (assembly GCA_050257635.1). GTDB lineage: Bacteria > Desulfobacterota > Binatia > UBA9968 > UBA9968 > DP-20. The sequence continues at coordinate 14,158 of JBLMXG010000267.1, read as the reverse complement.
GGAGCGTAGATGGCAGATTTGCACAACTTAAAGCGACTGCTGCCTGCGATCCCTATGGATCTTACCGGCATCGAAACGCGCGATCCGCGCGAACTGCGCGTCATCGTGCCATGCCAAAAGCTCGCCGAGTTCGCCGATTATCTCGGGAGTCAATTCCATGCTCGTCCCGAGCTGATCCTCGCTGAGGACGCTCGGTTGGAAGGCGGAGGATTCACCCTACGCTATGTTTTTGAACTCGAGGGTGCCCCTGAGTTGGTCGTTGCCTCGGTCAGCGTGGCCGCGGAGGATCGAACTTTCCCGTCGCTCGCGATGCGCTGGTATCTCGCAAGCCGCTTCGAGCGTGAGATTCATGACTTGTTCGGGCTGGTGCCGACCGGGCATCCCGATTTGCGCCGCTTGCCTTTGCACCAATTTTGGCCGGACGATTATCATCCGCTGCTGGCAGACGCGACGGTTCGCCAGGACTTCTCCGATGACGGCAAACCTTATCCGTTTCGCCGCGTTGAAGGCGAAGGCCTATATGAAATTACTGTTGGGCCGGTGCACGCGGGTATCATTGAGCCCGGCCATTTCCGCTTCAGTGTCGACGGCGAAACGATCATCAACCTCGAATCGCGCATGTACTTTGTCCACAAGGGCATCGAAAAGCTTTTCGAGTCCGCCACGCTCCCCCGGGCCCTGAAACTCGCCGAGAGAATTTCCGGCGATTCGAGCGTGGCGCATGCGCTGGCTTTTTGCCAGGCTGTCGAATCGATAGCGGGCGTGACCCCTCCACCGCGCGCCGCATACCTCCGAGTGGTTTTGCTCGAGCTCGAACGGCTCTACAATCACATCGCCGATGTCGGCGCCATCTGTACGGATACGGGTTTTGCTTTCGCCAACGCGCACGCGCTGCGCTTGCGCGAAGATCTGCTGCGCTTGAATGCGCGCTTGTTCGGGCACAGGCTCTTGCGCGATTCCTTGATACCGGGCGGGGCGGCGCGGAATTTAAGCGCGCAGCAGATCGCCGATGCACGCAATTCCATTGGCCGGATCATTGCCGACTTCACCGAGATCGTCGAGATTGCCACCAGCAACGGCCTAGTGCTCGATCGCTTGCACGGTACCGGGCATTTGGATCCGCAGACAGCGCGCGAAATGCAAGTCGTCGGCGTTCCGGCGCGCGCGAGCGGGATTAACACGGACGCGAGGCGCGACCATCCCTTCGCCGCCTACGGCGCATTGCCACCGCGTGTCGTCGTGCACACCGATGGGGATGTTTGGGCGCGGCTACAGGTGCGCGTTGGCGAAGCGCGCGAGGCGGCAAGGTTGATCGACGCCGCGCTTACCGCGCTGCCCGATGGCGATCTGGCCGTTCCGGTGCTTTCTTTGCTTGAAGGAGAAGCAGCCTTCGGTTTGGTGGAAGGCTGGCGCGGGCCGATCTGGCACTGGGTCGTTGCAGGAAAAAACAATACTCTGAAGCGAGTTAAGATTAAGGACCCTTCTTTCGCTAACTGGCCGGCGCTCAACTACGCCATTCTGGACAACATCGTTCCCGATTTTCCGCTGGTCAATAAAAGTTTCAATTTATCTTACGCAGGTAACGATCTGTAAGTCGTCGAAGTGTATATGCTGCGCAGCTATTGATTGCGCACGGCCTCTGGCGATCCTGACCGACTCGCAATTTACATTCTCGCCCTCGGAAACGTCGCAAAGGCGCTTGCTTTGACCCGAACCAGCGAAAGCGCCATGGAACCATGGTCGTTCTTGGCTAGCTGCCCATGAGTTTTTTCATTTGCTCGATGATTTCAGGTGGCTGGACAACGACTTCTTTCGCCAAAGCGGCCAGATCGTCGCCGCTGATAAGTTCGACTTCCATATTTTTCTGCTTGGCCTCGGTGAGAAGCTCGGAACTGTTGAGCGCTTTCGTGAACGCGGCTCGCAGCGTCCGAATATGCTCCTCGGGAGTGTTCGGCGAAGTCATCGCCGGCCACAGACCGAAGCCGCCGGCGCTCAGCATGACACCGGCAAGCCGCCGTTGAGGAGCCGGAGTCTTGTATTGATCCATCAACTCGTAGAGGGTCGGCACATCGCGCAACCGGGAATCCCTTTTCTTGCCCGTTTGAATCAAGATTCGCGCCAGACCCTTCTTCTGCCACATAAGAAATGGCTCGCGGCCGAAATATACCGGGATACTGATGGCCCGACACTGCACTTCGCCGCGCTCGGCAGCCAGTTCGATTTCGGCGCCGCCCTGATAACCGGCGACGATGGTGAACTTCGCGCCGATGGTCTCCTCAAGCAATTTGGGAAGAAAATAACCGGTGTTGCCGGTCCCGGTAGTGCCGCATTTTGGCGGGGTCGTCGCGGCGCGCACATCTTGAATTGTTTTATAAGGCGCCGCCCCCCACATGTAGAGCAGAGCGTCCGATCGCGTCGTGCTGCCGATCCACCCGAACTTCGCCCAATCGTAATGCACTTCCTTGCGGCCCAAGAGTTGATCAAAATAAAGCGCCGCGTTGACGACCGCGATGCTGAGGCCGTCCGGCTTGGCAACACCGTACACGTAATTCGCAGCCGTTGCCGATCCTGCGCCGGGCATGTTTTGCACAATGATGTTCGGATTGCCTGGAATGTATTTGGTCATGTAGGGTCCGACGAGCCGAGCCCACAGGTCGTGCGTGCTTCCTGCGGGATATCCGACGATAAAACGAATCGTCTTGCCTTGATAGAAGGGAGTCTGAGCGTGGGCTTGAACGGTCCAAGCCGTAAATGAGACCAACAGGAATACTATCAATTTCATAGCGTGTGCTCCTTACACAGCTGGAAAGTCATCTAAGACTTCTGTAACAACTATTCGATCGTGATCCGATAGGTTGCCGCCCGGTTCACGGGGCGCCAATCACCAATGCATCCTGAAACGCAAAACTCAATAGAAAATCAGCTCCCTTCACAGGCGCGCGAAAGTAAGGACTTTGTTGTGTTCACCGCAGAGCCATCGCAAAGCCCAAAAATCTTTGCCAAGTGGATGAAGAGTAAAGCGCAGTCAGCACCGAGCATTCCGAACAAATATGATAATCGCTCTGTTGACACAGGACGTACAGGATCAAGTCATTTTTGCGCGGCTTAGGTAGCTCGAAACGGCCGGCGCGAATAGACTTGGATGAGGAATTGAATCACCACTCGCATACTTACCCAATCCCATGATGGTTTGCAAAATCGGGGAAATAATAGAAGGTGCGGCCGAAGCCTTAATGAGAGCGTTTTCAGCGGTCCCTTCGATCGGCAAACAAGCTCACCAGGAGGCGGTTATCATGCATCATTCCCTTGCAGGCTCCTATCTTTCCATGTGCCTCTGTATCGTTGGAACCACCGCGTTGATGCTCGCCGTGGGAGAACGGCCGCAGGCTGTATGGGGCCAGCCGAAAATTCTCGCCGCCGGTATGAGAATCGGCGTCACCTCGGCGAAATATTTGACCGGAGCGCGGATCGTGCGCGCATTCAATACGATGAACTTTCGTCGGCTCGAGAGCAACGCCAATCGCCCTGGAGCGCGCTTGGCGATTCCAATTGCAGGCGACGATAAAGAGGCGATCTCCGTGGCGGAGAGCTTAATCCGCTACGCAGGCTTCGATCCGGTACTCGTCGGCCCGCTAAAGAGCGCTGGGCTATTCGCGCAGCGCGGTCCGCTATACGGTCAAGACATAACCGCCCAAGAGATGGTGCGGCATCTCAAGTCACTACGCTGAAAAGCCGCGCCGCCACCTTTCATCCCGGCTTTTGCAGTAGAACCGAGGGGCCGGGATAACCGAGACCGCGAGTGCTACAAGACGTCCAAGCATTCGGCGTAACCGAGCTCGCCGCGCCGCGCTCGAAGATCCTCCAGCATCGATCGGCGCGTTCTTTTCCGGCGACGCGATCGAGATGGCGCTTCAGGTAATGTTCACCGGTCGTTGTCGAGCACCGTGTTGCCCACGTCGAAAAGACCCGCGGTTGGCATCGCGGTCATGGGGACGACTCCACCTCGATGTCATTGTGCCAGCCGCCGATATCCGCGGCGACCGCGTCCGCTTCTTTCGGACCCCAGCTGCCAGTTTCGTACTCGTGCACCGGCACGACATCGCCGAGAATCGGCTCGATGACGCGCCATGCTGCATCGACGGCGTCTTCACGATTGAACAGCGTCGCGTCGCCGCGCAGGGCGTCGCCCAACAACCTTTCGTAGGGCAAGATTTCGTCCCCAGGCCGCTCATGCGCGATCAGCTCGACCTGCTTGCCGGCGAACGCTTCGCCGCCCACCTTGATGCGCGCGCCGAGCGAGATGAGGAAATCGGGTGTCAAGCGAAATCGGTAGTAATTGTCGTGCGCCGCCACCACTTCGCCGAACACCGAATGGGGCGGGCGCTTGAATGCCACCAAGACCTCGGTGGCCGTGACCGGCAGGCATTTGCCCGCGCGCACACAGAACGGCACTCCGGCCCAGCGCCAATTATCGATAAAGAATTGCAGGGCGGCGAAAGTTTCCACCCCTGAATGGGGCGACACTCCCGGCTCGGTTCGATAGCCCTTGAACTGACCGCGCACCACGGTGCTGCGATCGAGCGGTCGGAGCGCCCGCATGACGCGAATCTTCTCATCGCGCACGCACACCGTGTCGCTGGCCGCGGGCGGATCCATCGCCAGCAGCACCATCACTTGCAAAAGATGATTTTGCACGACATCGCGGATCGCGCCCACTTCCTCGTAGAACTTTCCCCGACCCTGGACGCCAAAGCTTTCGGCCATGGTGATCTGCACGCTTTGAATATGTTGATGATTCCAAATCGGTTCGAGAAACGAGTTCGCGAAGCGAAAGTAAAGCAGATTCTGCACGGTTTCTTTGCCGAGGTAATGATCGATGCGGAAGATCGCGGCCTCCGGAAAATATTCGTGCAGAGTCGCGTCGAGCGCCCGCGCCGACGCCAAATCCCGCCCAAACGGCTTTTCGACAACCACGCGCGCTCCGTCGGCGCCGCTAACTTTCGCCAAATTGGCGACGACGACGCTAAACATGCTCGGCGGAATAGCTAGGTAGTGGAGCGGGCGCCGCGCGCTGCCGAGCGCTCGCTGCAACGCCTGGTAAGTCGAATTTTCTCGATAGTCGCCGTCTATGTACTGAAGCTGCGCCGAGAGCTTTGCCCAAGCGGCCTCATCGATACCACCGTGGTGAGCCAGACTATCCTGCGCATGCTCGCGCAGGCGTTCGAGACTCCAGCCGGATTTCGCTACGGCGATAATCGGCAAGTCGAGCTGGCCGTGTTTGATCAACGCTTGGAGCGCCGGGAAGATCTGCTTGTAAGCGAGATCACCCGTGGCTCCGAAAAAAACCAACGCGTCTGAGTGGGCCTCGTTCATATCGCTGACTCAATGGCGCGCGCGACTGGAAAACTGTTAGAAATCACGCCGCAGCTTCACATCCCTTTCGTTAAGTCCCATACCAAGCGAAGCCTACTGCTGCCGCAAAATCGCCATGCCATGAGCCCCAAGCGGGACTCTGACCGCGCTTCGGCCGGCGCATGCTTCGACATCGAAGTGCGCTTTCGGATCGAGCAAATTAGTCAGCTGGCTAACAGCCGGACTGAGATTGGCGTCGACCGTGACAAAATCCCTTCGGGGCGCCGCGTCGAGATTGAGCGCGACCAAAATCTCGCTGTCATCGAGAATCCGCGAATACGCCAGCGTGCATTTGCCGTCGACCGGATATCCGAAGGTGATGCCGTTATCGGAAATCTCTCTAAAATATTGCCTGCCGTAGCGCAGCGCAGGCTCGCTTTGGCGAATCGCCGCGATCCGTTTGATGCTTTGATAAATCGGGTTGGAGGTTTTGAAAAAATGCCGCTCGGTACTGTCGAAGGCGCCCCAGAGGCCGCCGAACATGCACTCGCGCACGTAACTATCGTTGTCACCGCCGCCGTCGAAGCCTTGCTCGGTGCCGTAATAAATGCAAGGTACGCCAGGGCTGGTCAGCAGATAGCCGATAGCCAGGACCGCCTGTGCGGGAAATGGATTGCCATGCAGGAAACGGCGGTACGGGCGCGCCATTTGGTCATGGTTGTCGACAAAGGCAACGAAATACTGACCGGCTTCACCGTGGTCGGCATACTGGGTTTTAAATCTTTCGTAGCGCTCGCGCAGGTACGCCGGATTGAGAAACCCTTTGATGGTCTCTTCGAGAATGAAATAGAGCGGAAAATCCAGGGCGGCGTCGAGCGAAGGGAAGCGTTCGTTGGTGCCTTCGATGCGACTGTTTCGCCCCAGATAGCGCTGCAGCGTTTCGTCGTCCGCGACGATTTCGCCGAACAGAAAAAAATTGTGCTTGCCGATGCGCCGGGCATACTCGCGGATCGCATTGCAAAATATCGCCGTCGCGCTCGACTCCATATGCTTCACCGTATCGAGGCGAAAGCCGTCGACGTCGGCAACCGCGATCCAATGCTTGTAGGACTTAATCAATGTATCCAAAACGTCGGCGCGCCGGATATCGAGCTCTTTCAAGCTCAAAAAATCGCCGTCGATCGCTTCCTGCGGATCGTTCCAGTAGCGGATCTGACCGCGCCGCTTGTAGCACTCCGGGCGTTGCAGCTCTTCGGGCCATACCGCGTCTTCGAGTTGCAGGCCGGGCTGCGGATCGTTCTCGCGCCAAAAGCCGAAATCAAAAGCGCCGGCGCCTCTAGCAAAATAATAAGGAAAGTCGCCGGGATAGGCCCAGTTGTCGCCGCTGTGATTGAGAATGATATCGAGAATGACGTACATGCCGCGGGCATGGGCATCGCGCACGAGATTTTGCAGATCTTCGCGGTTGCCGAAACGCGGGTCGATTTCGAGAAAATTCTGTATGCCGTAACCGTGGTAACTATCCGCTTTCTCGGAGCGATTTTTGAACACCGGGCTCAACCAAATCGCGTTGGCGCCGAGGCCCTTGATATAATTCAAGCGGCGGCGGATGCCTTTGAGATTGCCGCCCTGAAACACTTTTCCTTGGCTGGGATCGCGTCCCTTCGGCGCCGCCGGCGTGTAGGGCCTCAGGCCTTTCTGATTGTTGTCGAAGCGGTCAACCAGAAGAAAATAAATAAACGCGTCGCGCCAATCCGCGGGCGACGGAAAGGCTTCATGTTGCGGGGTGAAATCGAGTTGGCGCGCGGATCGAAGCGCTTCGGCCATCGGCTCCTCCTGAGCTGCTGTGTCAATCCTACAATGTTGCAGTCTCGATACAAGCGTATCGGCAGGGGTTAAAAAAATTTTCGAAATCATCCAAGCGCTGGGTCAAACCGTCAAAAGGATCTCAAATCAGCCGCGAAAAAAGTTTTCTCCGCGGGACATAATGCAGTATAATTTCCAGGAGTCCTCCCCGCCTTCGTGCCGGGTTTCAGCACGCGGATGAAGATCTTTCTCTCCTATTCCTCGGCGCATCGTGACACGGCGGCAAGCATTAATTACGAGCTGACCGCGAGCGGGCACGATGTGTTCTTCGACAAGGAAGATCTCCCTCCCGCTCAGAGCTACAACGAGAGAATCCGCAGCGCCATCGAGACCTCGGACCTGTTCATCTTTCTGATCACGCCCGAGTCCGTGACTCAGGGTCATTACACTCTCACCGAGCTCAAGATCGCCAGCCGAAAATGGCCCAACCCGGCCGGGCATGTATTGCCGGTCATGCTGGAGGCGACACCCTACGCCGACATCCCCGCGTTTCTCAAAGCGGTGACGATCCTCACTCCCGAAGGCAACGTCAGCGCGGAAATTCTCATCGAGGTCACCGATCTCGCCGCCGCGCAGCCGGCAAAGACAAAACGGCTCGAGAGCGACAATTTCGAGATCGCATCGTGCTCCTATCGTCCAGTAGAGATTCGTTTCGGTCAGGGCGGCGCCGGCAGTTACCCCGTGGCGATTACCGCGTCTCCCGTCGGCAACCTCGCCGCGCAGCCGTGTCCGTTGGATGCCGAAGCTTTGGCGAACCAGCTCTGGTCATCCGGCGTTGCCATCGAAGGCGCGGCACGGCGCGGCACCACTGGCGTCGGCGCTGATGCGCCGGTGCTTCTACCTTCCGAAGACGCGGCGCGGCGCGTCGGGGGGATACTCTATAAATCGCTGTTCAGCGCGCAAGCCCAGGCTTTTCTACAAGGCAGCCTGCGCTCGGTCGATCCACAGCGGGGCGAGGGCCTGCGCTTTCTCATCAACACCACGGACGCTCCGGATCTCGCGCGTCTCCCCTGGGAGTTTCTTTATAACCCCGACCAGGATGACTTTTTGTTTTCTGATCGAATGAAACCGGTCATCCGTTGGCTCGATGTCGATCAGCCGCCGCCCAAGCTGGTCATCGCACCGCCCCTGCGTTTGCTCATGGCTTTGGCATCGCCGCAGGATCGCCCGGAACTGAACGTAGGCGCCGAGCTTGCCCACCTGGACGACGCTCTGCGCGATCTCGTCGAGCGCGGCCATGTCACGACCACGCGTCTCGAGCACACCACGCTCGAGAAGCTCGACGACGCGCTGCTGACGCACAAGCCGCACATGCTCCATTTCATCGGCCACGGCGACTTTGTCGACAACGACGGCGTGATCTTGCTCGAAGCGGAAAACAATGGCGCCGCGGATCCGATCACCGGCCGCCGGCTGGCCGTATTGCTGCGAAATTATTTAGACTCTCTGCGTTTTGTTTTTCTGAATAGCTGCCTGGGCGCGGCGGTATCGCTGCGCGATCCGTTCGGCGGCGTCGCTCAGAATTTGATTCGGCGCGGCATACCCGCCGTGATCGCCATGCAGTTTCCCATCCCCGACCGCGTCGCCGTGACGCTCGCGCGTCATTTTTATCGATATTTAGCGGCAGGACTTCCCGTCGACGCGGCGCTGACATCGGCGCGAGCCTTCCTCTTCGCGCGCGGTTACCCGGTCGAGTGGGGCGCGCCCGCGCTGCACATGCGAACGCCGGACGGCCGGCTCTTTGAAATCGGCAACGCAGAGCGTCCCGCGCAACCGGCTCAGATCACACCGCCATCGGCTCCGGCTGTGACAAGCCTAGAAACACCAACCGGAGCGGCGCCCGCGTCACAGCCAAAGGCCGTGCCGTCGGGCCGCCGGTTCCGAATTGTGATCGGAGTCTTTTTAGCCATCGCCGCACTCGCCACGGCTCTGGTTTGGTACAGTGCCAATCCTCCGGAGTTGCCGAGCAACGGCGCCAACCCGGCGATTTCGCCAGCTCCAGTGCAGCCGCTACCCCATATAAATGCCGAGAGACTTTATCGCGAGGCTCTGCGCGCCTTGAACGCCGGCGAGACCCAAGCAGCGCTGAACGAGTTGGCCAAAGCCAAAACCATGGATGCGAGCGGCGCCGCGCTCGCAGCCGTTCCTGAGCTCCGTGAAGAGCTCTTCGAAAAGCTCCTCGGCAGCACACAAAAAGCGTTGCGCGACGGTAAACCCACTTTGGCGGGAAAAACCGCCGGTGCGCTTATGACCATCGACAAGCCCCGCGCGTCTCGAGAGCTTCGGAAAATCTTTCCAACCGCCGGCGTAGAACCAATGCCGGCGCGCGGCGAGAGTTACAGAGTTCAAGCTGGCGATACGCTCTGGGCCATTGCCGGCGCCACCTATGGCGACCCGACCCAATGGCCGCGCCTTTACAACGCCAATCGCGACCGCATCAAAAATCCCGATTGGATCTATCCCCATCAGGAACTATTCGTCCCCGCCCGCTCGGCGGCGCAAGCGCCGAGGCGCTACCGCGTCAAATCCGGCGACACGCTTTCGGCCATCGCCGGCGCAATGTATGGCGACCCGCTTCTTTGGCACCGAATCTATGAAGCCAATCACGACCGCATCAAAAATCCCGATTGGATTGCGCCGGATCAAGAGCTCATGATCCCGCCCGGCGATAGATCCGCAAAGTAAGTCATCCGCATCGATATCCCGCCGTCAACTTTCGGTGATCTCCAATTGGGCCGAGTCAATGAAATCACGGGCGCTGGTAAATTCCTCGCGGCAAGGACCGAGCCTGCTGCATGCGAAAATCTTGATCCCGGGTCCTTGACTCAAACTTTGCAAAGGTGGATACGGGCCTAGTCTGGAACGACCGTCGAATTCTTCGCGGCGACAACAACGTTGACGACGACCCGAGGGAAAATCGATGAGCTCGAAGCAGTCCGTCCGAGCCCCCTATTTCTTTCATAATCGCGCTCTGCGGCGCGACGCCTCTTATCATCTCGTCATGGGCGCCCAGCGCCTAAGCGCCATGCCAAGCCGATCGGGAGTCGGCCGGGAGCAGACTTGTCATGGATCGCGCCGGTGGATGCCAAATGTTTTAGCGAAAAGCAAAATGCCGGTGAGGGCTACGGAGTTGGCTATGCCGAAGAACACGGTAACCAAGCGCCTAAAAACAAACTTCCTGATGGAATTTCTCAGCAAGTAAAAAATCGGTTTTTATTCGGGTAAAAAATGGAACTCACACGGCCGGCGATTTTAAGAACCGCTCAGATTCCCAAGCTCTCCTGGAAATGGCTGCCGATCACTTTGCTTACAGGGGTGCTAATTGCCATCCTGGCCTACCCGTTGTTGCTGCTGTTCATCAAAAGCTTTGCGATCAGTCGTCCCGGACAAGCGGTCGTTTGGGGATTTGACGGTTGGATCGCAGCCTTTACCGACGTCAACCTCGCCGTTGCGATCGGCAACACCTTTTATCTCGCCCTGATGCGCGTCGCCATCAGCAGCGCCCTGGCGATTTTTTTTGCCTGGGTCGTAACCCGCACCGATACGCCGTTCAAAGGCTTTATCGAAGTCACCCTCTGGCTCGGCTTTTTCTTGCCGCTGCTGCCCATGACTATGGGCTGGATTCTGCTGCTGGATCCTTACTATGGCTTGGTCAATAAATTCGCCATGTCGATTTTCGGGCTTTCCCAGCCGCTCTTCGACGTCTATTCCTACTGGGGCATCATCTGGTGTCATCTCGCCTTCAGCACATCGGTGCGATTCCTCTTGATAACACCGGCGTTCACCTCCATGGACGCGGCTCTGGAAGATGCCGCGCGAACTTCGGGCAGCACCAACTTGGGCGTGTTGATGCGCATCACCATTCCCGTCTTGGCCCCGGCGATTCTCGCTTCCACCGCGCTCGGGTTTATTCGTAGCCTGGAGTCGCTCGAGATCGAAATGGTCCTGGGCATTCCCGCCGGTATCTATGTCGTGCCGACCAAGATTTGGGATTATATCCACTGGGAGCCGCCTCTCTACGACCGTGCCACTGCGCTCTGCAGCATCTTCTTGCTGTTCGTCTTTTTTCTAATCTGGCTGCACCGCACGTATCTGCGCGGCCGGGAATTTACGACCGTTACCGGGCGCAGCTATATGGTCCGACCCTTTTCGCTGGGCCGGTGGCGCTGGGCTTCAGGGGCGTTCTGCTTGCTGTTTATCGTCGTAATGATCGTTTTGCCCCTGGCGACATTGATCATGGGTACGTTTATGGAGTTCTTCGGCAATTTCGACGTCGAACATACATGGACATTGCACCACTGGATTTCCGTGTTTACAGACCCGGTGTTTTTGCGCTCCCTTAAAAATACGTTAGTCCTCGGTCTGGGCGCAGCCATCGTCGGCACGCTGCTTTACGCCTTCACCAGCTATCTCATCGTGCGCACGCGCCTTGCCGGTCGGGCAGTCATCGACATCCTCTCCTGGCTGCCCTGGGCGCTGCCGGGAATCTTGATCAGCCTGGCTTTGTTATGGGCGGTGCTGGGCTCGGGTGAGTACGTGAAATTAATCTACGGCACGGTGTCGTTATTGGTCCTGGCGATCATCATCAAAGAGATGCCACTGGGCACGCAAATCATCAAAGCGGGCGTGCTGCAAATCAGCCATGAGCTGGAGGAGGCTTCTAACACGTCCGGCGCAAGCTGGCTGGCCGGTTTTCGCCGCATTCTCCTGCCTTTGCTCAAGCCCACCGTGATGGCTGTAGCAATCATCGTTTTTATCTCTGCGGTGCGCGATATCCCCACGGTGATTTTCCTGGCGACCCATGACACGCGTACGCTTTCCCTGCTGATGCTCGACTACATCGCCGATGCCAACAAAGAGAAAGCCGCCGTGCTCGGGGTCCTTCTCGTGCTGCTTATATTCGCACTGCTGTTGATCGGCAGGCTGCTCGGATTTCGCCGAACTGCGGTGCACTCATGATCAATCGCACGGGAGAATCGATTGAACCTATGCCCGTATAATAAGGAGGTGTCCATGAAGACAAGACTCTACGGTTTCAAGATAACGGCATTCCCGGTCGCGGCGCTTATCTTATCTCTCCTTTATGCGCCGGCCGCCGCGGCACAGAGCGACTCCGGTTGGCAAAAGAAATGGGACGACGCCCGCGCCAAGGCGAAAACCGAAGGGAAGGTGGTCGTGCTCGGCCCTCCCGGGGACCGAATTCGCGACGCCATCACCTCTGGCTTTGCCAAGGCTTTTCCCGACATCAGCATCGAGTTTTCCGGCGCCCGCGGCGGCGAGCTGGCAACCCGTATCAAAGCGGAGCGTGATGCCGGTATTTATAGCGTAGACATTTTGATCAACGGCACTAGCACCGCCAATTCCTATTTTAAACCGATGAAGTCGCTCGATCCGGTCGAGCCGGCGCTGATTTTGCCCGAGGTCATCGATCCGAATAATTGGCGCGACGACCGGCTCGAGTTTTCCGATCGCTCGACCCATTTCGATCTGGTGTTTAGTACCCAGAATAACGTACCCGTCATCTACAATCCCAAACAGGTAAAGCCCGAAGAAGTCGACGAGCTCTACAAACTTCTCGATCCAAAATGGAAGGGCAAGATCGCCGTCCAGGATCCGATTCCCTCCGGCACCGGCAACGGTGTGTTTCGCTGGGTGTGGCATGTTCTCGGACCGGAAAAAGCGAAAGACTACTATCGCAAGATGCGCGCTCAAGCCGGCGCCGTGGACCGCGACCAGCGCCGTCAAATCGAGTGGGTTGCCCAGGGCAAGTTTCCTTTGAACTTTGGGCCGGGAACGGTCATGTATCAATTGGAAAAACGCGGGCTAAAGTTCGGCGTGATTCCCGCCTTCAAAGACTACGGCGCCTACCTGACGCCCGGTTTCGGCAGCGTCATGGTCATGAACAAGTCACCGCATCCCAACGCCGGCAAAGTTTTTTTGAACTGGCTGCTGAGCAAGGAAGGCCAAACGGTTTTCAGCACGGGGATGGGTTACGTAAGCCGGCGCGTCGACGTATCGTCGGACCATGTGCCGTCCTACTGGGTACCCAAAAAGGGCGTCAAATACTGGCCCGGTTACTATGAGGAAGATGCCAAGATGTCTCCCGAGCAGATCAAATTCCTCAGATCGATCTACGGCCGTTAGCAGACGATCCTTTATCGCAGAGCGAGGTGGATCCGCTTCGCTCTGCGATTTCTTTTGCGCTCCGCGCTAAGCGACACCCCGATCTTCAATGACGCACCGGGAGAAGATTCTATCCGCTTTGACTTCCCACGTTGAGAATTGGTTTCTGTCCGCGTGCTCGGGTTCAACGCCTTCACCGGCTTGGTTTTGTCTCCGTTCTGATTCGACGCAAGATTTCTCGGCCAATGCGCTCGTCGTCGGTGAGCACCGGCGCCTTGCCGAGCGATTGAATATAATAGGCCAGCAGCCAAATTTTTTCTTCGGGCACGACTTGATAAAAGGATGGCATGGTCGTGCCGTCAAGACCGGTCAAAATCGTTCGGACGACGTCTTTCGCGCTGGTGCCGCTCTTGAGCGGTCTATGCGTCAGATCCGCCGGTTTGATCGATAACTTGGGCGCCGATGGCCCGTCTCCCCGGGCGCTCACGCCATGGCACTCGATACAGCCGCTTTCTTGATAGAGCTTTCGTCCGGCTGAAATGGACGCCTTGTTGTTTGCCGGCGGCGGTGGAATCGGCAGCGGTTTGGGACTCGGCTTTTTCGAAAATTTATCCGACAGCGTCTTGATGTAGTGGACCAACGACCGGATCCGAGCGTCACCCAGATCTCCCTGGGGAATCATCGCGGTGCTCGGGATACCCAGGGTAATGGTCCGCGCCAAGTCGTCGTCCGTAGGCGGCTGGCTCGATCCGGTGGAGCGAAATTTATAAAGGCCCTTGGTAAGATCGCGCGGCTGGGTTTTGAGCCGGCTTGCCGC
>JBLMXG010000266.1:0-8616 GCA_050257635.1 Chloroflexota bacterium | reverse complement strand
CATCGATTCGTGGGAGATGTGATACGACGGAAACCCTTCTGCGCTTCTGAGGCCCTCATCGTACAAATAATTCATCTCATGCGCCGCCATCACTGGCACCTGGTGCAGCACGTGATAGCATGTGGGCGCGATACGCAGCTTGCCGTCGAGCATGGATCATCTCGCTTTCTCGGTGTCGTTTCTCACCGCTGCCCCTGGATAGGTCTAAGCCTGCAATATTGTCAACGTGAACTCCTCGCACCGAACCGTCTGTCGATCTTTTTCCGGCAAGGTCGTTGCTCGTAATTTTTTTGCGTGATAATGGCGGGCCATGAAAACCGGTTTCACGAAGATGCAGTTTTGTTGGCTGGCCGTAATCGTTTATGTGTGCGCCTTGCTCGCCGCGCCACGGCCTGCTCTCGCGCAGAACCTCCGCCGCATCTACTACGGCACAACGGCCTCGGTCTCCCACTTGCCGGTCTGGGTCGCCAAAGACACGGGCCTGTTTGCCAAACGCGGCTTAAACGTCGAGCCGGTGCAAATCCGCGGCGGCGCGTTGATCACCATGGGCATCATGAGCGGGCAATTACAATTTTCCGGCGCGGGCGCGGCATCGGTCGTTTCTGCGCGCATCGAAGGCGGCGACGTCGTGCTGCTCGCCTGCCCGACCGATCTGGAACCGATCTATCTGATGACGCGCCCGGAGATCAAATCGCCGGCTCAATTGAAAGGCAAACAGACTGCGGTCACGCGTTTGGGCTCTTCCACCCATTTCTACTTGAGAGCGGCATTGAAAAGCATCGGCCTGGACCCCGAGAAGGACATGACGATTCTGCAACTCGGCGCCGGCCCGGAAATAGCCGTTGCCCTGGAAACCGGAAGGATCTCCGCGGCAGCGCTGAACATCCGCTACGCGCTGCCGTTTCTGGAGCGCAACTGGCCGATGCTGATCGATCTGACCAAGACCAATCTGGTTTATCCGTCCTCCTGCGTCACCAGCAGCCGGACCTTCGTCAAAGCCGAGCCCAAGCTGGTCGAGGATTTTCTTGCCGCTTACAACGAAGCAATCCAACTCATCAAAAAAGACCCGGCCGCCGCAGAACGCTCCCTGGTCAAATGGTCCCGCGAGAGAGATTCCGACGTCGTGGCCAAGTCCGTCGAGTCTCACCGCCGCATTCTCAAGTCCCCGCCCTACGTCCCCGATAAAGGCATCGAGAACGTTATCGAGGACCTCGCCAGCCGGCGCAAGGTGCCTAAAGAGTTCATCGGCCATCCCGAACTTTTTCGCGACAACGGTCCCTTGGAACGCGCCGTGAAGCGATGAATGGGCCGCAACCCGAGTGAAAAAGGTCGAGTCTTTTGCTTATTCAAACCGTCCGAGCTGCCGCGCGCGGAAGAGAGATCCGATAGTTTCACAGGTTCCAGTGTTTCCCTCCGTTCGAGTTGCCGGCTAGATCGCTGACGGCGCGAACCCTCGCGTCTAATGAAAAGGAGGCGCGGTGAGCCCGATTTGCGCATCGCCTGCCCTCCCGTAATCTTCGCGATTCCTCTAAGCCGCCGCTTGGAAAGCACCCGGCAAAATTGCAAAATGGTTGCGCGGTGAATTTTACAGGAGCCGGCTAAACTGTCCGGCTATGGCGTTATGAACCCCTTGATAAATATGTACGACGACATTCGCGCGAATTTGCATTTCAATAAATTCGCGGTGGGGGAGCTGCTGTTTGTCGAGTACAAGTGCCCGATCGAACAAGAAAGCGTCGGCGTATGGACGCCGATGGATTATTTTGTTCATGCGCTGAGCGGCAAAAAGACCTGGCGCACAACCGAGGGAACCTGGACGTTGGAAAAGGGCCAGACTTTGTTTTTCAAGAAAGGTGCCTGCGTTCTGCAGCAGGATTTCAAGGACGATTTTTGTCTCTTGGTCTTTTTCGTTTCGGACAGTTTTATCCGCGACGTCGTCAAGGAAGTTGCCGGCCAGTTGAGCGTCCGGCACGAAGGCGGCACTCTGCGCAAAGGCGCGATCATCGTCAATGGCGACGTGACCTTGGCGGCTTATTTTCAATCCATGCTGACCTATTTCACCGGGACGGCAAAGCCGGCGGAATCCTTGCTGACGCTCAAGCTCAAGGAACTGATCGTGAGCATCTTGCTGGGAGGCAACAACCCCGAGCTCTCGGCTTATTTCCAATCGCTGCTCACGAGCGACGCGCCGCCATTATCTCAAATCATGGAGGCGAATTTTCGCTACAACCTCGCGCTGGAAGATTTCGCGAAGCTCTCCCATCGGAGCCTTTCGACCTTCAAGCGCGACTTCCGCAAGTTCTACAACCAATCGCCCGGCAGGTGGTTATTGCAAAAGCGGCTGGAATATTCCGCGCTGCTGCTAAAAAATCCCACGCTCAACGTTTCCCAAGTCGCCCTGGACTGCGGCTTCGAAGACCTCTCTCATTTCAGCCGAGCGTTCAAGGATAAATTCGGCACCTCTCCCGCCAACTATCGCAAGTAAACATATTCCGTTTCGAGTCCGCGTTAACCCGAGACTCGCAACCCAACCCGGGACAGCGTGACGCATCGGGTGCAGGCTGTGCAAAAAGATCCGGAGGCGAGGCGCGCATGACCCGTGATCGTGCCCGTGAACGTGACCGTGAAATCCAAATGAGCACGAACAAGCCCACGAACACGGCTTTTCCAGCAGCCCGACCACCAAAAGAGCCGCACAGTCAAATATCTGACCTTCCCAGCAAAGCACCCTACTTCGCCCTGCTGGATTATCGCAGTATCTTAGAACTCAAAATGAATCTGGAGGTCGAATATGAATCAGTCAAATGAGTCCCATTGGATCGAAGTGGTGCGCAATCTCGGCGAGGAGTTTGCCGGCCGGGCCGAGTCCCATGATGAGGGCGACATTTTTGTCAGCCGCAATTACTCGGCACTGAAAGAGCAGCGCGTCTTCTCCGCGGCCATCCCTCAAGAACTGGGTGGCGGCGGAGCCTCGCACCGCGAGGTGGCAGACATGCTGCGGACTCTCGCCCAATACTGCAGCTCCACCGCGCTGGCGCTCTCGATGCATCAGCATCTGATCGCTGCCGCGGTTTGGAAGTACCGGCGCGGCCAGGGCGGCGAAGCGATGCTCAAGAGCGTCGCCGAAAAGCAGCTCGTGCTTGTCAGCACGGGCGCCGGCGATTGGCTGGAGTCCAACGGCTCGATGGTGAAGACCGACGGCGGCTACCTGGTCAGTGCCCGCAAACACTTCGCCAGTCAGTCCGCCGTCGGCGACATTCTGGTGACGAGCGCGCCGTTCATGGACGAGGTGCTTCATTTTGCCGTGCCGATGAATGCGCTGGGAGTCACGGTGATGAACGACTGGCGCGCGCTCGGCATGAGGGGCACGGCTTCTCATACCGTCAAACTGGAAAACGTCTTGGTGCCCGAATCCTCGATTGCCCTCAGGCGGCCGAGAGGCGCTTATCACCCGGTTTGGAATATCGTCTTGACCGTGGCGATACCGCTGATCATGTCTGTTTACGTGGGCATCGCGCAAAAGGCGGCAGACCTGTCGATCGGCCATATCCGACGAAAAAAAACGGCCAAGTCGCAGGCACCTTCATTGATCGGTGCGATGAATAACGATCTGGTAGCGGCGGAGGTTCAACTCAACGACATGCTGCGTATCGCCGACAATTACGATTTCGAGCCCATCGACCAGAACGGCCATGACATGCTCGCGCGCAAGACCAACGTGGCCACCGCCGCCATCGGCGTCGTAACCAAGGCGATGGAAATCGTCGGCGGCGAGGGTTTTTACCGCGGTTTCGGTTTGGAGCGGCTCTTCCGCGACGTTCAGGCCGCGCGCTATCATCCGCTAGCGGAAAGCGATCAGGTGAAGTTTTCGGGCGAGTTTCTATTGCGCGACTGACGTATCTCGCGCGGAACCGGATCGTTTAACTGCAAACAGGGAAATCTGAGAAGGACAGGTCTCACCACGGAGGACACGAAGATCACGAAGTTAAGAAATTTAAAAGTTAAAAAACCCTACCCTTCCTGTCCTTCGTGCCTTCGTGGTGAACTAAATTGGAAAATGCGCTACGAGCCTGATCGAAGGCTGCCGTAGAGGCTCTCGGGGGTAACTAGAACCAGGCTGCGCTCTTCTTCCCGCATCTGCTTGGCAAATTCCTCGTCTGTACCCTTCGGGGCTCGACCCATCGCGGCGTAGAGATCCTTCAGACGCTTGATATACCCCGGCGTGTCCTGCCACGGTTCGACGGACGCAGGACCCTCGACCGTGACATAGCGCCGGGTGTCAAGCTTGATGACGGTGACCGTTGCTCGGCCGGTCCGTTGAATGTTTTTGAGCTTCACGGTACGCGGCCGCGACGCGAAGCCGACCTTGCCATCTAACACGGCCGTTGAGACCACGGTCGCCTGCGCGCGCCCCTTCGGTGTGACGCTAATCGCAACACCGGTGTGATTCTCTTGCAACAAGGCCAGTGCCTCTTTCCATTCCATGTAGTGATTCCTCCGGACGTGGACCTATTCCCGATTCGATCCCAAAGAACTCCGCAGCTATTACGCCGCTCGCGCGCGGGAGTCAAGCCCGCATCCCACGCCTTGTTTTCCACCGACACCGAACGGTACTCTCGGCCCGATTCAGCTCCCGAGGAACATCTCCGGCTCCCTCAAACCGCAGGTGGCTCGCCACTCTCCGGGTTCAGCGCCGATGAGCTCGAACAATTTTTGGTACTCTTCAATTTTTGAGTTCCCCTCCCACGGAACGCTTTTGTAAGCGATGGTAGCGTCACGGTTCAATATCCAAAGCGAGCGATAATAGAAACCGCCGTGGGGATGCTCTTTGTTGCGGATCAGGCTGTAGCGCCGCGCGATGTCTAGATTTCCGTCCGAAACGTAGAGGTAGGGCAGCTCCTCGCCGAAGAGCGTGAGAGCGTACCGGCGATGTTGTTCAGGGGAATCGGGCGAGATCATGACCAGATCGGCGCCCACCTTAAGAATTTTCGCGTAATCCTGCCTCAACGAAGCAGCCATGCTGGCGGCTCAGTTCGGGTGATAGCGATAACTGTCTTGCGTCGTGAGAACGAGTTTCTCATAGCGGGCCGCGAGTTGATGTAGCGGAATGCTGCCAACCGGTGTTTCGACGAGAAATTCGGGGGCTTCGACCCCAACTCGAGGCGCTTGCGGTTTAAGAATCATATCGATACTCCTGCTCGCCACTTTAACCGTAGCCAAAAACTTTTCTGTCCACGGTTCCAGCCTCGGCGTCATACCAGTTGCGCCAGGCGGTCTCCATCGTGCGGCTGCGGATCACCACGCTCCAGTTTTCCGTCCGCGTAATAATGGCGTGCGGTGCGCCGACTGGAATGATGATGACCTCTCCGGCACGTTGACGGATCGGCGGCAGCGGACGGAGCTTCGCTCGGCCCGCTTCGCTGCCGTCGTCTAGGCGCTCATAAATTTGCTGGACCGTCTCGCCTACCAGGATACCGTAAACGGCCCAGCCGAGCTCGCCATGATCGTGGGGCTGCCGGTTCGTGGTCGAGCGCTGATGCGTCGGGCGAATGCAAAAGAGATGATCGGGATCCGTGTAGAGTCTCCAGGAGCCGTAGCCGTCCTGATCCACCGGCTGTCCGTAGGGGGTGGCCTTCCGCGACAGCACTCGCGCCAGCGAATCTCTGATCTGCTCAAGGGAGGCGGGATTGGTAAGAAAGCGTTCGAGAGAGTCCTTGGTCCGGCTGAGGATTCTACCGATCGTGGTCTCGGCTTCGAATGCCGTGCGCACTGCCGTGATAAGCTCCTGCACCGGATCGGTTGACTGAGTCATCATCTATCCCCCTCAGTTTTTGAATTCAAACCCAGCGATGGCGTTAAACGGCACCGTCTTGCTCACTTTTTAATACCAGCTTTCGCCGAAGCCAGACAAGAGCAGGTTTGTTCGGAGCCGCGGTTTTGGCTCGGACCGAGCTCGTCGCATCCAAAGAATTCAGCCGTGCAAAGGATCCTTAATCCGTCCCGTTCAAAGGCGGCTACACTCTCTGCAAAATTTATCTAGGCTGAGGCAGTCATCCCGAGCTAATGCGAGGGATCTGAGAACGATTTCTTCGGGAGATCTCCCTGAGCATCGCCGGTGCGATCGTACGGACAACGCGTCCTTTGCGCCTTCCTGTGATTGCGTGACGCGATTCCGAGCTTAGGTTGTGAATCTACTCGTGCTGGAAAACCGTTTTTGATTGCGATAAGTGAAATGCCTGAAGTTGAGGAATTGATTCGCGCATGATTTCCGGAGCACTAGAAGGATATACTTGCATCGATGTCAGCGGCCATGTGGCCGGGCCCTACGCTAGCAGCTTGCTCGGCGATCTGGGCTGCGACGTCATCAAAATCGAGCTGCCCCGCGGCGGCGATACTCATCGCGGGCGCAATCCCAAATACGAAGGCTATGGTCCGAGCTTCCGCGCGCTCAATCGTAACAAGAAAAGCGTCACCCTAGACCTGCGGCAGCAAAAGGGCGGTGAGATTCTGCGCAAACTTCTGGCGACGGCGGATATCTTCCTGGAAAATTTTCGACCGCCAACGCGCGTCAAGCTAGGGCTCGACTACGACGAGCTGACGAAGTTGAATCCCAAACTAATTCACTGCTCGATCTCCGGCTACGGCCAGAGCGGCCCGTACCGCGACAAGCCCGGCTTCGACACCATCGGCCAAGCGCTGAGCGGCATGATGAGTTTGGTCACGGATCTGGACGATCCCAAAGTCGCCGGCGTGTCATTCGTCGATCACTCCGCCGGCATCTTCGCCGCCCACGGCATCATGGCCGCGCTTTTGGCGCGAGCGAAAACCGGCCGCGGCCAGTTCATCGACGTATCGCTGCTGCAGGTGGCGATCGCGTTTATCGAGTCCCACGTCGCCGACTATCTGAACGGCGGCGAGGCAGTGTCGCGGGAAAATTTTCCCAAGGGGCGCATCTACAGCGTGCTCGACCGCGATGGGAAACCGTTTATGATCCATCTATCGGGGCATAACGAAGCCTGGGAGGGGCTGCTCAAAGCGGCGGAGCTGGACGATCTCATTGGCGACCCGCGTTTCGTCTCGCGCAAACATCGCACCGATCGCCATGATGAGATCGTTCGGATACTGCGCGATCAGTTCAGTAAAAAGCCGCGCGGTTACTGGCTGCCCAGGCTCGATACCTTGGGTGTTCCCAACGCGCCGATCAACACGATTGAGGAAGTCTTCGACGACCCGCAAGTCAAACATCTCGGCATACCGAAAGTGATCACCCATCCGAAGTTGGGCGCCAGCCGACTGGTGGGCAGTCCGATCAACATGTCGGACACCCCGCCTAAATTTTTCCGTCCGGCGCCGCTCTTGGGAGAGCATACGAGTGAAGTTTTGCGCCGGTTGGGGTATGACGGCGACACGATTGAAGAATTGCGAACGAACGGAGCGATTTAAAGGTTTTTGTCCGGAGTTTAGATTTCGGCGTTAACCATAGACCCTGGACCCCAATGCTAGACGCCAAGAAAAAGGAGTGAGCAATGGACTTCAATATTTCAGCGGATCCGCCGCATGTGGTGGATTTTAGAAAAGAGGTCGCGGCTTGGATGGCCGAGCAGTTCAAGGGCCATGAGCACTTGCGCTGGTCGGCTTCCTGGTCGACGCGCGAAGACGAAGACGAGTACAAGTTTCGCCGTGGCTTGGCCGAGAAACTCGGCGCCAAGGGCTGGCTGTTTCCGATCTATCCGAAAAAATACGGCGGCGCCGACCTCACCGTCGATCATCAGGTCGTGCTCGAAACCGAGCTATTCAAGTACGGTCTCAACCTTTCCCATGTCTTCTATACGCTGGCGCGCATCGTCGCGCCTGTACTGATCCGCTGGGGCACCGACGAGCAAAAAGCGGATTTCTTGCCGCCGATCACACGCGCGCAAATCTGCGTCTGGCAGGTGCTCACCGAGCCGCACGGCGGCAGCGACATCGCCAATTGTCAGACCAAGGCGGTCCGCGACGGCGACCATTACGTCGTCAACGGCCAAAAGGTCATGGTCGGCCACCATCTGCCGCCCGACTATCTCTGGACGCTGGTGTGCACCAATCCGGGCGGCAAACGTCATGAGAACCTCGCCTGGCTGCATATCCCGGCTGACTTACCCGGTATCACGATTCAGCACATGAACATGATGATGGGCATCAAGAACGCGGTTTTCTTCGACAACGTGCACGTGCCGGCGAAGTATTTGATCGGCGGCGAGAACAACGGCTGGAAGGTCGCCAGCACCCACATGGAACTCGAACATGGCGGCGACGGCCGCATCGCGGCCGATCCCCTGGTCGAGCGCGTCGTCGAATACTGCCGCAACACGCATATCGGAGGCAAGCCGATCATGGAAGACCCGAGGGTGCGCGACCTGGTCGCCGACATGATGATCGAGCTCAATACGCTGCGCCGATTCAACCAGCTCATCTACTGGCGCCGCTTCGCAAAAAAGCCGCATCCCTACGGCGGCCCGCAGCAGCGTTATTACCAGCGCATGATGCGCCTGCGCAATGGCGAACGCTTGCAGGCGATCATGGGGGCTGATGCTCTGGAACAGAACTTATCCGTGCACGAAGTCGTCGATTTCGAAT
>JBLMXG010000265.1:0-13265 GCA_050257635.1 Chloroflexota bacterium | reverse complement strand
AAATACCTACAATCGAGCAAGGCGCAAGTTAGTTTGATTTTCCCGGCCAGTACGCGCCAGCAAATGTACCGCATAAGATTCGCCGACAGCTTGGCAAGCGTTATGGAACTTATCCTGCGTTAACAAGGGATCACTTGTCAGGAAACAAGGCTAGGCTCCATAAACCGAGATCTCTAGACGATCGGCAAGGGACGAGTACGGACACGGTTCTCCTCAAAGACAACGACCGCATCCTGGTCAAGGACCGCCGCGACCTCAGGCAAGTTGAGCAGAATCAACGTTAGCTGCGCCCCCGGCCTCCGCTGCGAACTGCATCGGAATAATACCACCGACGGTTTTGATTCCTGGCGAGTGGCGAGCAAGGTTCCGAAGTCGCTATCCGCAGAGATGATAACCCGTTCCTCGGCAAAAGCCCGTCAAATATCTCTTCGTCGTCCGCATGCTGCATGGCGTAATCACGGACGTGAATGGCATCATGGCCAGCGGCACGCAGGCCTACCGCGACCTCAGGGGACAAAGAGTTGTCCACCAAAAACTTCAACAGTCATTCACAAGCGGCAACTCGCGTTCACGCACGGCTTCAGCAGCGAATCGCAGAGCTTCGCGGATATCTTCTTGCTCCAGATCGGGGAATGCTTTGAGAATCTCGGCATCCGGCATCCCGTCCGCCACCATCCCAACAACCGTGGCTACGGGTATCCGCAAGCCCCGAATACATGGAAGACCGTCCATTTGTTTGGGGTTCACCGTGATCCGTTTAAACTTCATATTAAGAACCCTCTTTATCGCGACGCTACGACTGATACACCGCACCCAAATTCAAACTACGCACCCTGAGTTTATGTTATGTCCCCTTGTCTTGCATGGGCCTATAACGGTCCCAAATGATTCTGTTTTTTTTCATGACAATCAAAGCGGTCGCGGACGCGTTGTTCTGGTCGAATTCGCCGTCCATCGTCGCGCCTTCGGCCCAGCTCTCACGCTCCTCGATTGCACAGTGAGCGTAGATGTACGAAGACAAGACCGAGAAGTCCCACTTTTCGTGTCGGGCTTCCATCATCATTGCTTGTCAAACTGAAACGCTCCTCTAGACCACCAGATCGTTGTGGCGTAACGATTCTGATACCCAAATAACGCCGGAATTAGCCGTTGATTAAGCCGGCGAAGGTAAAGGGGTTCCATAAAGACTGCTTCCCTGACCGCCGTGCAGGGTTGAGACCCGTCCCAAAGGGTTTCATGAAAAAGCTCGTTCCGAAGATCAACAATTTTTTTTACACGTGCAGCATCCAGCGCCAAGCCAATCTTCTTACAACGAAATGTCACCGTGCTGGCGACGTATCGGCGGTCCTTGGCGATTGCCTATTTTTCCGAATGATTGTCTCTAATCGCTTGAATATCTTCCAAACAATCGGCACAGAGGTAAGCGGCGTGGGGCAAGAAGATCAGTTCATCGGTCTCGCGCGGCTCCATGCAGATGCCGCACAGGCGACTCTTTTTTGCTTTCGCTTTCTCCGATTTCGCTTTGGACTTCTCGCCGCCTTCGGCTTCCTCGCCGACAATATTCCGGCAGAGTTCGACGCACTCGTCACAAATATGCACCGACGGGCCAGCGACGAGCTTGCGGACTTCGTTTTGATCCTTGCCGCAGAACGAGCAAGCGATAGGCTTGGCCTCGTCATCGAACGTCGGCACGTGAGTTTCCCATTTGGCGCCGAGCGCTTTCCTGAGCGTTTCTTCCAGCGCCGTGCCGATCTGCAGCAGCTCGCGGGCGATTTCGCCGCGCTTGGGTGCGCTCCTCGAGTCGAGAAACTTGCCGACGGCTTGCTGAAACAGCCGCAACGCCGCGCCGTACTTTTGTTCGGTGACGAGGTCGGCGCATTCGACGAAACCAAATTTGGAAGGCTTGCTTGCCATCAAACTCCCCTTTCGTTCTATGGCGCCGTTTCCGGACGGGCCGCGAACTCGATCAACGCGTAACGACTGTACACGAGTCGGGATCTAAAGATAGAGCGGCAGCGATAAATTACGTCGCGGGAATGACGGAGTGCGGATTTACCGCTTCGCCGCAAGGTGTCGGGAATTAACCCGGTGCGCTTACTAGCTCTGACCAAGCGCTCTCACGGTAGGTTCGCGCCGGGCGAACGAAGCCGCTTAAACCTGCTGGACCTCCAGGTAAAGCAAACTGTGATCCGAGAAATCCTTGATCCACTGGTCCTTGGCCGCCGCGGTCGTCTGATTTGCCCAACCGCGCACGTCGACCTCGGCTTGCGTCCCATCGGAGCGGCTAAACATTTTAAACTTGAGGTGATTCGAAGCGTAGACGTGATCGAGATTGCTATCGGGAATCGATGAGCCTGAGCCATTGGACCAAGATGCGTCGCGAGTCTTAACTAGCCGGCGCATGTCATAATATCGAGAAGCTTGAGCGTCCCACTTCTTGAGCTCCGTCGCCACATCGATATCCTTCTGATACGGATAATCCAAGCCCATCGTATTCAGGTCACCGAGAAACAGATAATTGGCTTTGCCGTGGGCGGCGCTGTCGAGAGTTTTGCGGAATTTGATCGCCCGGACGGCCATGTCGTCGCGCAAACCGAAACCGCGCGGGTCGTTATTGCTCGCCAGATGTAGAAAAAGTACGCAGTAGGAGGCCCCGGCGACGGTAAGTGTGGCCAAGAGTCCCGGTCGCATCGACGTCGTGCCCGATTTAAATTCGAGCTTCTGTGTGAAGAACGCCGAGATCGAGGCACGCACGCCGACGAGAATTTCCTGGGTTTCCTCGCCTTCGGTAATATGAAACGTGTAGCCGGGAAACTTCGCCGTAACACTGGCGAAGATTTCTTTGCCTTCGACCTCGTAAAGCGCGAGCAGGTCGGGATCTTGCGCCGCCAAAAAGGCCACGACGCGATCGACGCGGCTCGCGTCGTTTTTGAAATGCTCGACGTTCCATGAAGCGATCGAAAAGGCCTTGGCCATAAAATTCTCCCAAGCGGACCTACGCCGCGGCGAATCTAAATCATCACCGTACCGCAGTTGATGTTATAAGCCTGGCCGGTGATGTATGCCGCCGCGTCGCTGGCGAGGAAAAGAATCGGCCCTGCGATATCTTCGGGTTGGAGCACGTGACCGAGCGGCGTGGCGCGCAGACGCGCCATCACCTCTTCTTCCGATCGGTGGCGGCGCGGCATGTCGGTATTGGCCGAGCCGGGGCAGATGGCGTTGACGGTGATGCCGTCGGGGCCGAGCTCGCGCGCCAGCGCCTTGACGAAACCAATGATGCCGGCCTTGGATGCAGCGTAGTCGGCAAACTCGCGCGCGCCCGTGTGCGCGATCGACGACGCGATGCTGATGATGCGGCCGCTCTTTTGTTTCCGCATCGCCGGGACGAAGGCGCGCGCACAGAGAAAGTTGCCGCCTAAATTCACGTTGATCGTGCGATTCCAATCTTCTTCGCTTTTGCTCGTCACCGGCGCTTTGAGGTAGGTCCCGGCGTCGTTGACCAGAATATCGACTCGACCAAAGCGCGCGAAGGTCTGCTCCGCGAGCCGCCGCACCGAGGTTTCATCGGCCACGTTGGTTTTCGCCGCGATCGCTTCAGCGCCGAGGTTTAGAACTTCTTCCGCCACGTTTTGCGCCCTTTCCGCTTGCAAATCGGCTACCACGATTTTCGCGCCCTCCCGTCCCATGCCGAGGGCGATGGCGCGTCCAATGCCCTGAGCACCGCCGGTGATCACCGCAACTTTATCTTGCAAACGCATGGCTAGACGAGCCCTCCGTTACAATGAAACAGTTGGCCGGTGATCGCGTCACTCTCCGGTGTCGTGAGGAAATAAAATAACTCCGCGACCTCTTCCGGTTTACCCGTGCGCCCGAGCGGAATCGTCCCCTGCCAGCGCTGCCGGCGCGCCTCGGGCGTTTCCTTTTCCATCACTCGCGGCGTGTCGGTCGGTCCGGGCGCCACGGTGTTGACGCGAATCCCGTCCGCCGCCAGCTCCAGCGCCAGACTCTTGGTAAAAGCGATGATGCCGGCTTTGGCGGCCGAATAGGGCGCGCGCAGTGCCGAGCCGGTGACACCGTAATTCGACGCCGTGTTGAGAATCCGCCCGGACTTTTGTCTTTGCATGAGCGGTGCCACCTCGCGGCACATCAGAAAAGTGCCCTTCAAGTTGGTATCGATGACCTTTTGCCATTCCGCCCAGGTAAAATCCTCGATGCGCTTGGTATAGAAGCTGCCCCCGGCGATGTTGATCAGAGCATCGATGCGACCGAGACGCTGCGCCACACCGGCGACCACCGCCTTGACGTCGCGCGCCACGGTAACGTCCACCGCCAGCGCCTCCGCCTTTCCACCCGCGTCGGCGATCTCGCCACGCACCTCCTCCGCCGCGGCGTAGTCATAGTCCGCCACGATGACGCTCATGCCCGCCGCCGCCAAACGATGAGCCACCGCCCGGCCGATGCCGTTGCCGCCGCCGCTGATCAGTGCCACTGGATTCAATGCACGCCTCCTCCACTCGAAGCATAAATCTCGTCGATCTCACGCCGATAGCTCTTGGCGACGAGTTGGCGGTCAATCTTAGTTTTTTGAAACACGTTGATGCTGCGCACTTCAGTGGGAAAATCCGTCCGCATCAGCGCGATCTTGCGGATCTTCTCATAGTGCTCCAGGCGCTCGTTGACGGTGTCGATCTGGCGCCAAACCAGAGTTTCGATTTCGCCGTCCGCCAAGCTCGCCTCGTCCCGCGCCAGCGCCGCGGCGATGGCGCGCCGGTCGGGCACGATCAACGCGGCGATGAAAGCCCGGCGGTCGCCCAGCAACACCGCCTGGCGGATAAACGGTTCATTTTCCAACTGCGATTCGATGAAGCTCGGATAAATGTTCGAGCCTTCGGAGCAGTAAAAAACATCCTTCTTGCGGCCGATGATGCGCAGCGAACCATCGGCGTCGAGGGCGCCGAGATCGCCGGTGTGAAACCAGCCCTCGGCGTCTAAGACTTCCCGGGTCGCCTCGGGATTGTGCAAATAGCCGGGCGACACCGTCGGACCGCGCACCAGGATTTCGCTGTCGGCGGCGATGCGCACTTCGACGTTGGGAAACGGTTTGCCGAGATTGCCGGGGCGGTTATCGCCGATGCCGCAGAGGGTAACGCCGCCGCACTCCGTCGAGCCGTAAGAGCCGATCAACGGGATGCCCATCAGCTCAAAAAAGCGCATGATCCGCGGCGGCATCGCCGCGCCGCTGTAGGAGATATACTTGATCCGCCCGCCGAGCGCCCGGCGCACGGCTTCCTTCAACCTGCCGCGGTGCGCTTCGAATTGCTCGCTCTCGCTTTCGCTGAGCCCCTGTTTGGCTTTTCTTAGATCCAGGGTTTCGATTTCTTGCCAGAGCCAGCGGTTCCGCCCGCGGTCGAGGATGCCGTGCCAGATCCGTTCCATGACCCGCGGCACCAGCGCCATCGCGGTGCCGGCCAGCGCCTCGACGACATTGAGGTCAAGCTCCAGTTCGGTGGCCTCGATGATCGCGGTGCTCCGACCAGTCACCGCGCTCTTGAGAAAACCGAAGCGGCCGAGCAGATGATTGAGGCTCAGCACCACGAGAAAAAGTTCCTCCGACTTGGCCGCCGCAATCTCGCCGCCATTGGTGATGTTGGAGAGCAGATTGTGCTGCGTGCGCATGACGCCTTTGGGCTCGCCGGTCGAGCCCGAAGTGTACATGATCGTCGCCAGATCGCCGGGCTGCACGGCATCGAGAACCTCGCCGAGCCGTTTCGGATCAGCCGCTTTGCCCCGCTCGATAAGCTCGTCGAACGAGTGCGTACCAGACAACTCCTGTTCGTGATCTTGCATCACGAAAATTTGCGACAGCGCCGGCAGCTGACTCTGCAAGTTCGATAGACGGCGGACCGCGGCGGCGTTCTCCACGAACGCAGCGCGGCACTGCGAGTGGCCAAGCACTTTAAGCAGCAGGGCGTCGGACAACGCCGGCGAAACCACGACGTTGGGCAGGCCGCCCGCAAGCGTCGCCAGGTCGGCGCACAGCCACGGCAGACTGTTCTCGCCGATGATCGCCACCGCTTCGCCCGGCGTGAGCCGCAAATCGTACAGCGCCAGCAGAAGATACTGCACCAGAGCGCCGAATTCGCGCCAGGAGACGGTCTCGAAACCGTCTTTCTTTTGCGACTTGACGCAGAGCCGATCGCCCAGCTCCTCGACCCTCTGGAAAAAGATTTGGCCGATGTGCCGGGCCGGCGGCGCCGCCGAGTAAATTCTTTCGGTTTGAGAGCTCATAGCGGTAAAAAATAAGCGGCGTCGTATTTGCCCCGAGCCGGGTCTTCGATCCGTTTCAAGCCTCTGATATCGGACCGGCTCGCATGCGCGTAGAGCAGCGCTTCGGCCACATCGTTCAGGTGGCCGCGCAAATACTTTCGCGCCGGCACGGCGAGGCGCAAAAGCTCAATACCGCGCCCGCTCTGGCTCGGCGCCGGCGGCACGCCCTTGGTCAAACGAATTCCGGCGATTTGATAGACGAAAGCCGCCAAAGCTTCCGCGGGAAAATTTTCCGGCGAAAGATGCGGCAGAAACTCCCGCACGTCGATGAACACGCCATGGCCGCCGGCGGGATGCACCAGAGGCACTCCGCCGTTTAACCGGCGCCACAGATAATCCACTTGCCGGACTCGATGGGCAATATAAGAGTCGGCGGCAAAGACCTCGTCGAGCGCCACGGCCAACAGCTCCATGGCGCCGCCCGATAACTGCCCGCCGTCGAGGAAACATTGCATGGCCGCTTTTCGATAGCCGGCTTCGTCCCGGGTCATAATCAAACCGCCCGACGAGACCAAAAAATCTTTGAGCGCGCTCATGGTGCAGGCATCGGCATGGGCACAGGTCTCCGCGACGATCTCCTGAATCGTGCGGTTTTGGTAGCCGGCCTCTCGCTCTTTGACGAAAAAACTGTTCTCAAGGATGCGGCAGCCGTCGAGAAAAACCGGAATGCCATCGGTCGCGGCGAGGGCTCGGACCGCTTTAAGGTTGGCTAAAGACACCGGCTGGCCGCCGCAGGCATTGACGCCGAGCTCGATATAGATGCAACTCATCTTGCCGGCGCCCTGTTCGGCAATCGTGGCGCGCAGTTTTTCCAAATCGAGATTGCCCTTGAAAGGCGCTTCCGATGTGAGCTCATGGGCGGCATCGCCGATCACGTCGACAACGCGGGCGCCGTTCATTTCGATATGAGCTCGGGTTGAAGGAAACAACATGTTGCCGGCGACCACTCCGCCCGCTTTGACACTCAGCTTGGCCCAGATGCGCTCCGCCGCCCGGCCTTGGGGGGTCGGAATGACGAAAGGGAAACCGAAAATATCCTTCACCGCGCTGGCGAGCCGGGCAAAGGCGCGGCTGCCTTCCGCCGCTAGGCCCATGCCGGGTTCGGCGAACTTGGCGCCGGTCAAAACTGCGAGCTGGTTGGTGCTGAGCGAACTGACGCCGCTGTCGGTACTGAGATCGACGTAGATCAATTCCTGGGGGATCAGCTCGGTATTGTAATGCGCGGCGCGCAGCGCTTGGGCGCGCTCGGCCGGAGTCGTCTGGCGCAGCGGACGCACCGCGGCAATTTCGTAAGGCACGGAGAATGTGACACCCAGGCTGTTTCCCACCTATGCGCTCCCTGATTCGATCAAGGCTTGCATTAGCACGAAATGAAAAAAACGAAAACAACCGTAAGGGGGAGTTATGAATTGCCCTGCGCGGCTGGCGGCTGGCGCTGCCCTTGACGCGCCCGCAGCATCGCCATGGCGCGGTGAACCATCTTGCGCTCCGTGGCGAACTTGAGCTGCCTGATCGCCTGCTCGATGGGAAACCAGCGTGCGTCGTCCGCCTCCTGGTCATGATCGCGCACGTCGCCCTTGAGATAGCGCAAGAGAAAAAAGTGCACCCGCTTGTTGATTCGCAGGGCTTCGTCCGTCTTGGTCTTGTCCCTATAGGAATAGCGGATCTCACCCAATTTTCGAATCAGCTTACCTTCCAGCCCGGTCTCTTCGCGCACCTCGCGCAGCGCCGCCTCCTCATCCCGCTCGCCCTCCTCGACATGACCCTTGGGCAGCCCCCAGCGATGGCGCATATGAATCAGGGCGATTTCATAGTCTTCTGCGCCACGGCGGTAAATCACGCCGCCGGCCGAGACCTCGTTGACCGTGCGGATATTCTCTTCCTTCGATGTTGCGTTTGCCGGCATCTGATCGCTCAGCCAATTCAAATAGCCGGCGCTGCCGTCGATTACCGGCAGGGCGAGCACCTCGGGGACCGCGTAGCTATGCAGCGCGCGCACCCGCGCCTCCAAGGCCGGAAACAATTCTCTGCGCGTCTTGATGATCAGCAACTCTTCGTCGCTCTGTTCCACCTGTCCCTGCCAGCGATAAACCGAGCGCACCGAGGGGATGCGGTTGACGCAGGCTGCAAGCCTTTCTTCCACCAGCGCATGGGCCAGCTGATCGGCTTCGGCGGCCAAACCGGCGGTCACGTAGACGACGATAAATTCATCCATTATCAAAACCTTATAACTGCCCTTCCCCAGCAGTCAACGAATTCCCCGACTAACTTGCTTGCCCTCTACCATCTGAATTAACCTAATTTTAATGATTACCAAAGAGGCCCTGCGCGATCGGGTCTGGAAGTCTTTGCAGGACAAGAAGGCCGCCCGTTTTCCGGGGGCGGTAGGTAGGATTCCCAATTTTATCGGCGCCGAAGCCTGCGCCAAGCTGCTCGCCCAAACCGCCTACTGGAAAACTGCGCGAGTTCTGAAGGTCAATCCCGACTCGCCGCAGCGTGCCATTCGGCAGCGCGCACTGGCGGATGGCAAAACCATTTACATGGCGGTGCCGCGTCTGCGCAGCGAAAAACCGTTTATCGAGCTCGATCCGAAAAAACTCAAATGCTCGCCCTACGCAGCTTCGTCGATCAAAGGCGCCGGCCAATACGGCCGGCCGGTCGGGTTGAATGAAATGAAGCCCATCGATCTGGTCGTGTGCGGTTCGGTCGCCGTCAATCGCCAAGGCGCGCGCGTCGGCAAGGGCGGCGGCTATTCGGACCTGGAGTTCGCCCTGCTGACGGAAAGAAAAAAGATCGCCGGCGCCACACCCATCATCACCTCGGTGCATCCGCTGCAGATCGTCGACGAAGCCCTGCCAATGACCGAACACGATATCCCGCTCAGCGCCATCGTCACGCCGAGCGAAATCATCGAAATTAAATCGGCTCTGCCGCGCCCGAAGGGGATTTACTGGCAGCTTTTGCCGCAAGACAAGATCAATGCGATTCCGGTGCTGAAACGGGCTCAACAGCGCAGTGCCGGCTGATCCGCGCTGTGGTTGAAGCCCCTTTCCATCTATGTTTATGTTAGCTGAACATTTTAAGGAATGACGCTTATGGCTACAGTAACTATCGATTTTGCCAAAGGTAACGGTCTGGTGCCCGTCATCGTGCAGGACTATCAAACGCGCGACGTGCTTATGGTCGCCTATATGAACGAAGAGGCCTGGGAAAAAACCAAGGAAACCGGCAAGGCGCATTACTACAGCCGCTCACGCAAGGGCCCCTGGTTCAAAGGCGAAGAGTCGGGTAATTTTCAGGAAGTCAAAGACGCGTTTATCGACTGCGACAACGACACGATTCTGCTGCAAGTCAATCAGATCGGCGGCGCCGCCTGCCACGAGGGCTACCGCAGCTGCTTCTTCCGCCAACGCGCCGCCGGCGAGTGGAAAGTCATCGCCGAGCGGGTGTTCGACCCGAAACAAGTCTACAAAAAGTCCTCGTAAGAGATGGTTCAGGTTAGAGATTCATGGAAACCCAGCGAGAATTAAAATTAGGAATTCCCAAGGGGAGCCTCGAGGAGATGACCATCGAGCTCTTCAAAAAGTCGGGCTGGAAAATTTCCGCCTCGAGCCGCAGTTACTTTCCGACCATCGATGACCCGACAATTCGCTGCAGCTTGGCCCGGCCTCAGGAAATGTCGCGTTACGTGGAGATGGGGACACTGGATGTCGCCATTACCGGCAAGGATTGGACCATCGAGAACAGCTCCGATGTGCAAGTCGTCTGCGAAATGGTTTACTCAAAAACCAGTTTTCGCCCGACCCGCTGGGTTGTCGCGGTGCCGCAGGATTCGCCGATTAAAAAAATTGAGGATCTGCAAGGCAAACGGATCTCCACGGAAATGGTGAACTTCACCAAGCGTTACTTCGGGGAACGAAATATCCCCGTCGAAGTCGAATTTTCCTGGGGCGCTACGGAAGCGAAAGCGGCTGAAGGGCTGGTGGATGCGATCGTCGAGGTGACTGAAACTGGAAGCACGATCCGCGCCGCCGGACTCCGTATCATGCACGAGCTGATGGAGTCTTGCCCGCAGCTCATCGCCAACAAGCGGGCCTGGCAGGACCCCTGGAAGCGGGCCAAGATCGAGCAGATCAAACTCTTACTGCTGGGCGCCCTGTCCGCCGAGAACAAAGTCGGCATCAAACTCAACGTCGCGGAAGCAAATTTGGAAAAAATCATCGAGCTGATCCCGAGCATCACCGCGCCGACCATCGCCACCCTCCACCCATCGCCCAATCTAAAAGGCGTCAAATGGTATTCGGTGGAAAGCGTCCTTGAGGAAGCGAAAGTGAGGGATCTGATCCCGCAGCTGATTCAGAACGGCGCAGTCGGAGTCATCGAATACCCGCTGAACAAGATTATTTGAGAAACGCGCGGCCGCTATAGGGGCAAGGCGCGTCTTGCCCCTACAATCGATTGCCGGTTGCCTGTTGCCTATCCGCCTGCCCGTCCCGCCAGAGAAAATAATCCTTGGCGGTCTCCGGGAACAGCGCATAGCTCAGCACGTCTTCTTCACTGTGCGCGAGACTGCCGGCGTCTTTGCGGGCCTGATCGAGCCCCGGTTTCAGCAGATCGGCGGGCCGGCAGTTGATCGGCTGTTTTCTGCCGAGAACCTTCTCTTTGATTTCCGCGCCAATCGTCCCCGGCGGTTCGCCGTATAGACCCATGACGTAATTGCGGGTTTCCATGGCAACCACCGAATAACGTTTTCCCGTCATCACATTTAACGCGGCTTGGGAGCCGACAATTTGGCTGGTCGGTGTCACTAGCGGCGGGTAGCCGAGATCCTTGCGCACCTGCGGCATTTCCGCGAGCACGGCGTCGAGCTTGTCTTCGGCTTTCTGTTGCCGCAGCTGCGCGACCAGGTTGGACAACATGCCGCCGGGAATCTGCGAGATCAACACGTCGGTTTTGATCTGGTTGTTGACCGGGCTTTCGAACTCCGCGTAGTTGCGCCGCACGGCGTAAAAATAGTCGGCGATTTTGCCCAGTTTGCCAAGATCAAGGCCGGTATCGTGAGGCGTGTCTTTAAGCGCCGCCACGACCTGCTCGGTGGCTGGCTGCGAGGCGCCCTGCGAAAACGGCGCGATGGCGGTATCGAGAATATCGGCGCCGGCCTCGATCGCCATCATGTAATTCATCGGCGACAGCCCCGCGGTGCAATGCGAATGAAGATGCAGCGGCAGGGCAACGCGCGATTTGATTTTCTTGATGATTTCGTAGGCGGCGTAAGGCGCCAGCATGCCGGCCATGTCTTTCAGACAGATGATTTGCACGCCCATGTCGGCGAGTTTTTCGGCGATACGTAAGAAATAGTCAGGCGAATGCACTGGGCTGATCGTGTAACAAACCGTCCCTTCAACCAGCTTGCCGGTTTTGAGCGCCGCCTCGATGGCGGTTTTCATATTGCGCACATCGTTCATGGCATCGAAGATGCGGAAGACGTCGATGCCGTTGACGGCGGCGCGCGCGACGAAGGCCTGAACGATATCGTCGGGATAATTACGGTAGCCGACCACGTTTTGGCCGCGCAAAAGCATTTGGAAGCGGGTCTTGGGCATCGCAGCGCGCAGCTTGCGCAACCGTTCCCAGGGATCTTCTTTGAGAAAGCGCAGGGTCGCGTCGAAGGTCGCCCCGCCCCAGGTCTCCAGCGACCAGTAGCCGATATCGTCGAGCTTGGCGGCAATCGGCAGCATGTCCTCGGTGCGCATGCGCGTTGCGACCAGGCACTGGTGCGCGTCGCGCAGCACGGTTTCCATGATCTCGATTTTCCCCGCCATGCTTTTAGGCCTCCCTGCGTCGGCTACTCGTAGAGATCGCTCTGTTTCTCCTCCAGGCGCGCTTTCTCCTCGCTGTCGACGACGTACAGGCCGTCGACTTGCTTGATCTTGGTGATGTCGTAAAAATATTCCGACATTTCCAAGCCGTCCTCGAATTCATACATTTTGATGGCGTCCCAGGGACAGATTTTCTTATCCAGGCGGTCTTCGGACTCGGTGCCGATCAATTGCAGCTGGATGCGCTTGGGTACCGCTTCCGGCGGCACGGGTTTGCGATTGCTGTCGAAAAAGCGGTTGTTGTACTCGTAAAAAATTTCCCCGGTCTCCTTGTGTTGCTGGACCTTGGTGAGATCATCGCTGTAACACATCTGGCAGCCGATGCATTTGTCGTTGTCAACGAACACCCGGTAGGGCTTGAGCCCGCCCTGCGGCAGCTCTTCGTAGAGCAAGTTGATACAGCCGTCCACCGGACAATGCGCTTCGCATAAAGGCGACCCCGCGCAGCTCGAACAGTTTTCATTCATCACCGCCAGGAGCGCCGTCCCTTTGCGTTTTTTTGCTTCAGCCATGTGCTTCCGTCCTCACTTTCTTGAACCGCGCCCGTAGCGCGAGCGCGACCGCCACCGTGAGCAACACCCACCAGTAGCGAATCAACCCGACGCGGCCCCATTCGAGCCAGTACACAAAATTGGGCGAGCGGGAAATCAGCTCGCTCAGCGCCCGCTGCGCGCCGGCATAGTCATGCGCCTCGCGGAGCGCTTCCGCCAGCCCGTAGAGGGCTCCATCGTCGCGCGGATCGAGCTTGAGCGCCGCTTCAAAGTCGCGCCGAGCCTCGGCCCATTTGCCTTGTTCCGCCAAAATCCCGCCGCGCGTGGTCAAGGCTGCGGCATATTCCGGTTTTCTCTCCAGCGCTTGGTTGAGACTCGACAACGCTTGGTCGAGATTGCCCTTGCGCTTCTGCGCCACGGCCAGGTTGACGTAGGCATCAGCCAGTTCCGGGTGCAGCTCGATGATTTTTTGATATTCGTTGATCGCGGCATCAACGTTGCCGCGCACCTCCATTTCAATCCAGGCCAGGAAAGTTCTTGCGTCGATATGGCGCGGATTTAACGCGAT
>JBLMXG010000264.1:0-16183 GCA_050257635.1 Chloroflexota bacterium | reverse complement strand
ATGATGGGCAAGGCCGAGATGGCGAATTATTGCTTTTTTCCCAAGGAGGGCGCGCCCGCGGTCGTCACGCGCCCTGGTCATTCTTTGGCCGGGGGCATGCTCGCGCGCACAGCCGTGCGCGACGTGATCGTCGGCAAGCCGAGTGTGCTCGGCGCCATTGTCGGCGAAATCCGGAACCGCGGCTACGACAAGGGACGCGTCGGCATCGTTGAATATGATCCCTATACCTCGATTCCGAAGAACCACTGGGATTTTTTCACGAGCCAATTGCCTGATGCGGAGTTCGTCTTCGTGACCAAAGAGTTCATCGCCTTGCGCCTGCTGAAGAGCGCGGAAGAGATCCAGTTCCTTGAACGCTCCGCGGAGTTGGGGGATATCGGCCTCGCCGCGATGCGCGATCAAGTCAAGCCGGGCATGACGGAGGGCGAGGTGTTCGGCATCGTTCATGAAGCTGTGCTCAAGGCGGGCGGAGAGATGGGCATGATCCAGATCGGCTCCTGCTCCATGCTCGATCCGGATATCAACGACCAGCGGCCGAGACCGGTGGAGCGCATTATCGGAGACCGCGACATCATCAACAACGAATTGGGAATCTTTTACAATGGCTATGAAGCCCAGTGCGGCCGGCCGGTGCTGACCGGCGAGCCAACGGCGGAGTATCAGGCCATGTTCGAAATCGCACTGGAAGGCTATCGGCGGCTGGTGCCGACGCTCTATCCCGGCAAGAGCAGCGACGATTCAATCGCGGCGGTGGAATTTATCCGGGGCACGGGATTCGAGTTTTACGGCGGCTTTCTCCAGGGCATGCTCGGCGCCAATCCGCGTCACGAGCCGCAGATCGGCTTCGACCGCGTGCAAAGCGCCGAGGACCGCTATCTTTTCGATCAGGACGGCCGGCTGGTCTACCAACCGGGCCATGTGTTCACGGTGCAGATGCACATCGTCGATAACAAACACACCCGGGGTCTCTTCGTCGGTGACTTTTTTGCGATCGAGGAATCAGGACCGCGTTGTTTGAACAAGTTTCCGCTGGAGATGGCGCGGGCGGGTTCCTAGATAACAATTTCAATATTACAGGTGTGGCTCGCTGTAGACGGAGAGGCCCTGGCTGCGTATGCAACCAGGGCCTCCGCTGCGGTCACTGTTTTGAGTCGTTACCTCACTCGGCAATTAGTCGCCGTGAGGCTGACTGTTGTCAGGACAAACAGTCCTCAGGAATCGCGGATCGCCTCTTCTGCCCTCCCCGTGAGCGGGTGTGCCGGGGCCCGCGGTGCATCGTCCGGGGTCATCGTTCGTGGTTGTGAATACGGCGATACAGCCGTTTACACCAGCGCCGCAAAGGGCGGTGTTAGCGCCAAGGTTTCCCCCATTGATTGGAACGTATACCTGGTTATTAACCGGGTCGGCCGCAACCGAATGAGAGCCTCTGAGCGTCGTCGGGCCTGCGTCCTCGATGTCTTGATCCCCGCGCTGGTCGGCGACGCCGAGTATCGGAGCCGCTGCACCGCCCACCACGCCGCCGGCCGTATGATTCCCGAGGGCAAGGAAGTAATGGTTGTCGCCGGGGTTGTACCAAACTTCGTCGCTACCGTTCAGACCCGGCAGGCTTCGGATCTCGCTACCGTCGAGCTCGTCGAGGATCACCGAACCAGTCCCGCTAGCGCTGCAGCCGATAAGGAGTTCGCGCTGCGGGCCAATCGCTAGCCCCTGGTTTCCGCGACAGACACTGCTGGATTCGATGGGAAAGACCTTTTGGACTGTCATGGATGCCGGGTTGATCATCACGACGACACCGGGCGTGTCGTTTTTCCCAGCGGTGCCCCCCACTTGCGGAATGTTCAGATAGATTTTTCCGGTCCGCGGGCTCCACTGGCACTGCTCGATGCCGTTATTGGATTTAACGTTTTGTGCTTTGGGGTCCGAGCCGTCGAAAAAGAGCGTGCCGATGACCTTATAGGTTTCGGTGGAGATGAATTTGACGAACAAGTCAACGTCGTTTGCTATAAGGACCACATGATGCTGCGGGTCCTCACACAGCTCGTCGGATCTTCCCAATCCTTCGGTATCGATCGTGGTAACGATGCCCGACGCAAGGTTAATGACCTTTACGCTGCTGGTTCCGTTGGCAGGGACATTATCGCCTATCCAGACCTCTTTGTGGTTATTCGCGGTGATCACCCCGTTCGGGCCGACGAGCTCGCCCTTGGCAAGCTGGCGGGTTACATGGTTATCGCTTGTTCTGATCTCATCGACCGTTTTGTTGGTGCGGTCGGCTAGGTAATAGAACCCGAGCTGTGGATCGACAAAGCCGATGTCGAAAGACGTGAGGCTGCCCGGGACGTTCGCCGATGCGCCCGGCAGTGTAATGGTCCCGGTTTGTGTAAAAGTCTCATCGGCGAAAGCGGTTCGGGAAAGCAGGGCTCCGCCGGACATCAGTAGAGCCAATGAGATAAATACCAAATATTTTGTGCACACATTTCGTGCCATCTTCATTTTATCTCTCCTCTGAGAAGTATTCTGGGAGTAATTCTTTGCTGACTATCAGATGCTCAGGAAGAAAACGAAGATTCAGCCAGGCACGGCATCTCGCGGTAGACTTACGTGATAGCGGTGCGTTCGAGCACTCTCGAGACGGGACAGCGCACGCGCCTCGATGAGGCGGAATTGTCCGTCATCAAGCACGAGATTGGGGGTTAGCGCGCTGTCGGCTTTAAAGCATTCAATTCTATCGAGGGTTGGATCGATGCGCGGAACCGTCCCGATGTCGCCTTCGATGATCAATCGATCGAAGCACTTGGTGAGATTCGAACCGTCGAGATCGAGAAGATTAAAAGCGATAAAACTGAAGATGAAGGGCATGCAGGCGATACACGCGGTGCGCTTCAATTGCCGGAGAGAACGAAATCGCAAACCCAAAAGCTTCATCGGTATCGGTTGGACCGCACTATTTTCTGGTGCATAGACTGGAAGTCGTATATTCCCCGGGGGAGCGTCTTGTCAACAACCTTGTAAACTCAGAATTTGCGGAGATAATTGCGAAAATCCTGGCCGACGGTCGGAATTTGGTAGTATAGGGGAAACTTTGCAATTTGAAAGCCCTTTCTAGCTAATAAGGTAGGGGGTTACTTCGGCCTATATTTTAGGTATAACCGCAAACTAAAAGTCAAGATTTTGCGCCCAATCGGAACTGCAGGGGCGGCGGGAGAGCAGCCGCGGTTGTGCGTGAAATGCAAACCATTTCCTGGTTACGGCAAACCATGACGCCACTCGATCCCATAACCCTGGAATTGATTCATTCCAAAGTCACCAGCATCATCGAAGAGATGCGCATCGTGCTGTTTCACAGCGGCTATTCGACGGTGTTGCGC
Source organism: Chloroflexota bacterium (assembly GCA_050257635.1). Lineage (GTDB taxonomy): Bacteria > Desulfobacterota > Binatia > UBA9968 > UBA9968 > DP-20. The sequence goes on along the minus strand of JBLMXG010000264.1, from coordinate 12,815 downwards.
GAGTCGGAGGACGGCAGCGCCGGGCTTCTCGACGCCGAGCTGCGCACCGTGGCGGTGTCGAAAAAGCTGCCGCTTCACTTTGGCTCCTTCGCCGCGGTGGCCGAGCATTTGCCGCAATACTACAAGACCGGTGAGATGGAAGAAGGCGATGTCATCGTCTTCAACCACCCCTATGCCGGCAACGTGACCCATCCCAATGACACGGTAATCCTGATGCCGGTATTTGCCGCCCGCAAGCTGGTCGCGTTCACCGCGACGCTGGCGCACAAGGCGGACTTGGGCGGACCGCGGGCGGCGACCCTGGCGCAGGATATTTGGGAAGAAGGGTTGGTGATTCCGCCGACCAAACTTTATTCGCGCGGCAAGATTAACCGGGAGATCGAGCGCTTCATCGCCGCCAACAGCCGCATCCCGGTGGAGACCCTGGGTGATTTGCGCGGCCAAGTCGCGGCCTGCCGCGTCGGCGCCGAACGCATGCGCGACCTTTGCATTCGCTTCGGTGTGGACAGGGTGCGCGACGGTTGTGTCGAGTTAATGGCGCGAGTTGCCGGGCAGCTGCGCGCCGCGCTAGCGGCGATGCCGGACGGGATGCAGGAGGCGGAAGGGTGGCTCGACCATGACGGCATCAGCCACGATCGGCCGCGCCGAGTTCATGTCAGCGTCGAGAAAAAAAAGGATGACATTCTTTTCGATTTCAGCGCTTCGGACGAGCAGGCGCGCGGCCCTGTCAACGTGACGCCGGCCTTGATCAGGAACACCTGTTACTTCGGCCTGATGGCGATGACCGACGCGAGCCTGCCGTTCAATCACGGCTTCGTCGACGTGGTGCGAACCCAGTTCAAGGAAGGTACGATTGTCTGCCCGCGCATGGGCGCGCCGGTATCCTATTACGTGCCGCTGGCTTACCTCACCGCAGACGTAGTGCTCTACGCCCTCGGTAAATTCACTCCTGAACGCGCCGTTGGCTCCTCCGGCGGCGGCGGCGGCGTGCGCATCACCAGCTCCGGTACCAGGAGCGGCAGGCCATGGGTCTTCATGGAGTTGCTCGATACCGCGCTCGGCGGCAGCAGTAAACAAGACGGCGTGTCGCTGATTCACGGCACCCTAGGCGTCGGTCAGTTTCGTCCGGGGCCCATCGAGATTCACGAAACCGAGTTTCCCATGCGGGTGGTGCGCTTCGACGTGCGCCGGGATTCGGGCGGCCCCGGCAAATTTCGCGGCGGTCTCGGTTGCACGCGCGAATACCAGCTGCTCGAAGATGCCGCCGTGCGCGTGCGTGGCAAAGGCGATATGCGCAGTAAGTTCCCACCTTGGGGAGTTCTCGGAGGCAAAGCGGCGCGCACGGGGGCTTATGCCGTCAACGGCGCGGAGCTGCCGGAGACCGCGCGCGAAGCGCCGCTCAAACCCGGCGACATCGTGCGCGTTAACATGAACGCCGGCGGCGGCTACGGCGACCCGCTCGAGCGCGACCCGGAGCTGGTCCTCGGCGACGTGCTCGACGGCTATGTCTCGATCCAAGGCGCGCGGGAAGACTACGGCGTGGTGATTGACGACCAAAAGTTAACCGTGGACCTCCCGGCGACCGCAGCATTGCGGCGCAGTGCGCGAGCGTCGGCGTGATTGCGGCAAAATTGCAAACTCTTGCATTGCATAACGGCTGCATCGCGTTGACTGATCCGATGGCGCGTGCTACGCGGTGGCTATCTGCCAAGCTGACATCGACAAAATCCTAGCGTCAACTTCGGAGGTTTGTGCAATGCAAAGAGTGTTTTCCCGTGCGCTCGTCATCGCCTTTGTTTTCAGTGCGCTTAATTTTGCGGCGTTTCACTTGCCCGCGTCGGCCGCCGATCATATCAAGTTCGCGCTGCCGGGGAACTCGATGGGCTACCTGCCGCTGTTTGTCGCGGTGCATCGCGGTTTTTTCAAAGACGAGGGGCTGGAGATCGAGCTGCCGCGGCTGGTCCCGGCGATGGCGCAAAACGCGCTCCTAGCGGGCGAGGTCCAGTACCACGGCTTGGCCGATTCGGGGCTGCGGCTCGCGGCGCGCGGATTGCCTCTAAAAGCGATCTTCTACGGCGCCGACAAGCCGATGTATTATCTCGTTGCGCAGAAAGACGTTCGCTCGGTTGCCGAGCTTCGCGGCAAGCGCATCGGGGTCAGCCAGTTCGGCGGCACTTCCGATCTGGCGGCGCGTCTCGTGCTCAAGCACTTCGGCGTCGAGCCGGAGAAGGATGCGCTGTTGATTCAAATCGGCGCCGAAGGCACGCGCATGGCCGCGCTGCGCGCCGGCTCGGTAAGCGCGATCATCGTCCCCGTGCCGGCGGTCGCCATTCTCAAACGGGAAGGGTTCAATGAAGTCTCGTTCGTCGGCGACGTGGTCCAGTTCGCCAGCAACGGTTACACCACAACCGACCAGCGCATCAAGGAGCATCCCCAGGAAGTCAAAAAAGTCGTGCGAGCGCTCTACCGGGGCCTGCGCTATGCGAAGGAAAATCCCGAAGGAACGATCGAGGTGATCCAACGCGAGTGGAAAGTCGATCCGGAAATTGCCAGGGAATCCTATCGAGCCATCGTCAAGGCGCTCAACGAAGACGGCATCATCGGCGAAAAACAACTCAAGATCCATTTCGATTTAATCCGGCGCGTGGAGAAAAATATCGGCGAAATTCCGATCGATAAAGTGGTCGACTTCCGTTTGCTTCGAGAGGTCAAACGGGAAGCAACTGGAAAATAAGCCGGTCACGGCGCGCAGCGCGGCTCACCGTTGGGCTAGCGCGCCGATTCCTGTAATCGCTGCTCTCGGGCAATTCCATCAAAAAGCCGCTATAATCCGGTACAGGTTTAACCAATTCGCCGAGTCAAGCCGCCGGCATTTCGGGCTCTTCGAAAGCGGCGAAAAAAGCGCCATCCATGTCCGGAATTTTTATCAGCTACCGCCGGGAAGACAGCGCGGCCTACGCCGGCCGGCTGTACGACCGGCTGTCGGCTCGATTCGGAGCGGACCAAGTGTTTATGGACGTGGACGACATTCCGCCGGGGGCGGACTTTGCCGCCCATATCGGCGCAAAGGTCGGTTCCTGCGATGCGCTGATAGCGGTGATCGGAAGAAACTGGACGGATGCGCGCGACGAAGCCGGCAAGTTGCGACTGAGCGATCCCCATGACTTTGTCGCCTTGGAAGTCGCACACGCCCTGCAGAGAAACATTCTAGTGATTCCCGCACTTGTCGGCGGCGCTGCCATGCCGAAGCCGGAGGAATTGCGTTCCAACTTGAAAGCGTTGGCAGGCCGTAATGCGGTGACGCTGAACGATCAGGATTTTCAGCGCGACGCGGACTTGTTGATACACGAGCTTGAAAAGATTCCCGGCCTTCGCAATGCGACTGCACGGGGAGACGATGCAAGAGTGGATCTGCATAAACGGCTGCTGCGCCGGCTGGCATGGAAGTTGCCGGTCATTCTCCTGCTGGTCTCGTTCGCGGTGTGGTGGCAATGGCGCAAGGAGCAGGCCGCACGGATCGCGAGCGAGTCGCGCGCCAAGGCGGCGGCAGTCTTTACCGGCGTGTGGGCGGGCGATGTCATGTACAGTTGGGGCGCCCGCTTTCACGAACAATTCTTTTTTCAACCGGAGGGTGATCAGCTGATCGGCAGCGCCAGCTTTCTCGGCGCCAAGCGCGGTATCGAAGAAGGCAAGGTGGATGGGGACAACATCTCCTTTGTTGTGCGATTTCAGGAGGTATCCGACGGCGTGACTCGAGAGCACAAAAACTACTATTGGGGCAAGCGCAATGGCGACGAAATTCTCCTGCGCATGCAGGACGACCGCGGCAATCCGCCGCTGGAATGGAGGTTGAGGAGGAAGTAAAGTATGAGGGTCTGCGTCTGCAGGAAAGACGAAGATAGAGCGGCAAAATTGGCCGGTGCGCGCTTTGAGGCGCGCGCTTGACGGTCCAGCGAGCAGTCGATATTGTCCTCGAACAACCGGCAACACAATCCTCACCTATGGACCAGGAAATCATTTCGAGACTTCGCAGTCGCATCGTTGGGGCGGGCCTCGACGCGATCATCGCCGGCTCGCCCGAAAACGTTACCTATATCAGCGGTTTCGTTGTGCCGTCCCAGTCGCTGATGCGCTGGCGCCACGCGGCGGTAATTCTTACCGCCGACGGACGGTTATCCATGGTCGCCATCGACATGGAGGCGACCACGATAACGGCGCACGCCGGTATCGGTGATCTAAGAATCTACCGCGAGTTCACCGACGATCCCATGGACAAGCTCGCCGATGCGCTCAAGGATTTGAAGCTCGACCGCGCTAGGGTCGGTATCGAATTGGAATTTCTACCGGCCAGGGATTTCGCCGCGCTGCAGAAAAATCTTCCTGCCGTTGCCTGGAGGGCCGCCGATGCGATCTTCAACAAGGCGCGCCAGATCAAGACTCCGAGCGAGTTGGCATTGCTCCGGTCTCTGAGCAAATTGACCGACAAAGCTCTCGGCGATGCTCTGCGTTCTTCAAGAATCGGCATGAGCGAGATGGAGCTCGCCGGCACATTGCTGACTTCGCTTTTCGGCGGCGGGGCCGAGAGCTACAAGTTGATGATCATCGCCTCCGGCGAGCGCAGCCAATTCCCGAACGTCGGTCCCACCGACCGCAAGCTAAAACAGGGCGACATTATCCGAATGGAGATCTTCGGCCAGAAAAACGGTTATCTCGCCGGCGTGTGCCGCACCGCGGTGGTCGGCGATGGGACGCCGGAGCAATACAAGATCTGGTCGAACTTGATCGAGTGCAAATATCGGGTGATGGACCTAATCAAACCGGGCGCAAGCTGCCCGGAGGTCTATCGAAAATTTCTGCAAAAGTTCAGCGAGCTCGGATTCGAACCGATCAGTTTTGTCGCCCACGGCATCGGGCTCCATCTGCACGAGGAGCCTTACATGGGAAGGTACGGCAACGAGACGGTCGAGGCAGGCATGGTCGGCGCCTTCGAACCGCTGGTTTACATCCAGGGCCGGTTCGGTATGCAGAACAAAGATATGTTCTGCGTGACGGAAACGGGTTGCGAGTTGTTGTCCGACGTTACGCCTGCGGACGAGCTCTTGAGAGTTGGTTAGCATATTTGAATTCGGGGTATCTCGCGCAAAGCTCGCAAAGGACGCTAAGCAACGAAATTTAAATTCCCGACTTTGCGCCCTTGGCGTTCTTGGCGCGCGGAAAACATTCCCATGGCTTAATTGAGCGAAGGCCTGAACGTTCATGAAAATCACCAAGATCGAAACCATTCCAATTCGCCTGCCGACCCGCCGCGTGCATCAATGGGCGAGTCTTACGACGCCCATAGGTGTCTACGTGATCCTCAAGCTTCACACCGACCAGGGTTTGGTCGGCCTCGGCGAAGCGCCGGTGCTAAAAGACTGGGGCGGCGATCACGGCAAATATTTCGGCGAAACGCCGCAGACGACGATCCATATTGTCAATGACATTCTGGCGCCGGCGCTGATAGGGCAGGACCCCGCTTGCTTCGAAGCGGTGCATGTGGTGATGGACAAAGCTGTGAGAGGTTACCCCTATTGTAAGGCGGCGATCGACGCAGCGCTCTACGATGTCGTCGGCAAGGCGCTCAAGGTTCCCGCCTATCAACTTTTGGGCGGGCTCTACCGCGCGCGAGTCCCGATCGCCCACAGCCTCGGTTTGATGGAGACCGAGAAAGCGGTCAAAGAGGCGCAGCAGGCGAAATCCGAGGGCGTGAAAACGATCAAGCTCAAAGGCGGCGTCGATCAAAAGCGCGACGTCGAGCTGGTCAAGCGAATCCGCAAGGCCATCGGGCCGGACTTGAATATCTGCGTCGATGCCAATCAGGGCTATCCGACAGCGAAGGCCGCGGTTAAAATCACCAAAGCGATGGAAGAGTTCAATTTGCTTTATATGGAGCAGCCGGTGGAGGGCATCGATCAGATGGCCGAAGTGGCGCGGCGGGTCGACACCCCGATCAGGGCCGACGAGAGCGCTTGGACGCCGCAGGACGTGATCGAGATCGCGCAAAAAAAGGCGGCGGATGTGATTTCGCTCTACACCACCAAGCCCGGCGGTATGTTCAAAGCCAAGAAAGTCGCGGCGGTCGCAGAAGCGGCGGGGCTCAAGTGCAACGTCAACGGTTCGGTGGAAACCGGTGTCGGCAATGCGGCCAACGTTCACCTCGCCGCGTCGACGGGCGTGGTTACATACGGCTGCGTCGTGCCGGTGTCGACGCCGAAAGGAAAAGGCAAAGGCGGCGTTGCCGGCATCTATTATCAGGACGACATCATCACAGAGCCTTTCGAGTACGCCGACGGCGACGTGATCGTTTCGTCAAATCCCGGCTTGGGCATCGAGCTCGACGAAGATAAATTGAAGCATTACCGGGTTACCTAACGCAGAGGAGGGCGCAATGACTTGCGCCCCTACAATCCTAGTCAATGACAATTCGTAAAATCGCAGTGCTCGGCGCCGGCAACGGCGGCTGCGCCGCGGCTGCCGACCTGACACTGCGCGGCTATGAGGTGCGGCTTTTCTCGCGCTCCGAAAGCACCATCGGCCAGCTCGCGAAACGGGGCGAGATCGAATTGATCGAAGGCGGTAATAAAAAATCCGCGGCGCCCTATTTCATGAGCCCGCATTTGCCGCCGGTGGCGCAGGGTGTCGATCTAATCATCGTTGCGGCGCCTGCGGTAGCCCATGAGTATCTGGCGCAAAACTTGGCAAAGTGTCTCGCCGACGGCCAGCGAATTCTGCTCAATCCCGGACATACGGGCGGCTCGCTGCATTTTCGGAACATACTGCGGACGCTCGATTGCAGAGCCGATGTCCAGCTTTGCGAAACGGTGACCCTTACGTACATCTGCCGCATGCCCGAGCCTGGGAAAGTGGAGATTTACCGACGCACGTCCCAGCTGCGCTGCGCGGCGTTTCCAGCGAAAGACACCGCCGATGTCGTCAAGGAGATCCAAGCTGTCTTTCCCGCTATCGTTGCTGCAGAAAACGTGTTGGAGACGGGCTTTTCGAACATCAATGCGATCATGCATCCCGCCGGCATGCTCGGCAATGCCGGGTGGATCGAAAAAACCGGCGGTGATTTTCTCTGGTATCGCGAGGGCATCACCCCCGTGATCGGCGGCTGGATCGACGCGGTGGATGACGAGCGCTTGGCGATCGTCCGCGCGCTCGGTCTTATGCCGTTTCGTTTCGTCGATATCTTTTATCAGGCCGGGCTGACGACCGTGGCTGGCCGCGATAGCGGCTCGGCCTATCGAGCGATTCAGGAGAGCGAGCCCAACCGAACGATTAAATCGCCGCCGTCGCTCGATCACCGCTACATTAGAGAGGATGTCGGCTACGGGCTGGTGCCGATGGCAGAGGTCGGCAAACTGATGGGAATTGAGACACCAGTGATGGACGCGCTGATCACACTGGCATCGGCGGCGCTAGGCACGGATTTTCGCTCTGAGGGTTTGACGCTCGAAAAAATGGGGCTTGCGGCGGTGCGGGCGGAGGATCTGCCGAAGGTTTTGCAGGACGGCTTTTAGCGATCCGCCGCCGTTCGGATGTCGTGATCGTAATCGTTTAAACCGCCGCCATGTTGCACAAATGAGATCACGATAGAACGAGGAGACGAATTTATGCGCCTTGGGCTTTGCTTTGACGGTTTTTACTCCGTGCCGGAGATGATCGAGCTCGCGCGGCTCGCCGACGAGATCGGCATGGAATCGATCTGGATGTCGGATCATCTTTGTTTTCGCGATTCGCTGACGACTTCCATGGCGTTACTCGCGTCGACCGGAAAGATCAAAGTCGCGCCGGCGCCCATGAGCCCCTATTCGCGCCAGCCGATCATTTCGGCGATGTCGATCGCGACCATGGACGAATTCGCGCCGGGACGAGTGATTGCCAGTCCCGGGACGGGCAACGCCGCAGCTTTGAAGGAGGCCGGCATCGACTCGCCCCATCCGCTCCAAACCATGCGCGAGTACGTGGAGATTTTGCGCCGGTTTCTCTGCGGCGAGACGGTAAATTTCCACGGCAAAATGTTTCAGATCAACGGCGCGAAGATGGGCTTTGCGCCGGCGTTACCGATTCCCATGTATATCACCGCCGTGCGCTCGCTGATGCTGCGGTTGGGCGGCGAGATCGGCGAAGGAGTCCTGCTCTCTGCGGGCTGTGCGCCGGGTTACATCGAAAAATGTGTCGGCGAGATTGGCGCGGGCGCGGCCAAAGCCGGCAAGTCGAAAAGCTTGGTCGATATTGCCGGTTTCGTCACCGCTTCCGTGGCGGACGACCCGCGTGAGGCGATCGAGGCTAACAAGCTATTTCTCGCCTATATTTTCCGCAACGCCCACCATGCCGAGAATATTCGGCTCGGCGGCGGCAGGGTCGATCAAGAGGGATTGGCGGCCGCGGTGGCTAAACGGGATTGGGAGGCGGCCAAGAAATTCATCAGCGATGAGGTTGTCTTCGCCCACTCCGTCGCCGGCACCCCGGCCGATTGCCGGCGGCAGATCGAAGCCTTCACCAGGGGCGGCCTCGATTTGCCGGTAATCTTGCCGATGGGAACGCAACAGGCACGCATGCGCGTGGTGCGCATGGCGCGCGAAATCATCGGGTGAGAATTCCAATTTATTTGCGTCCAAAGCGGTTTTCCCCTATGTAGGTATGCGATTCGATCCTTCGAGTCTTCAAGGAGGCCGGTTTATGTTTTTTGCTAAGGCGTTCAAACGCACCCGCTCCGTTTACCTCTTGTTAGTGGCGCTCGCATTGTTTGGCTTTGGCGCAAAGGCACGGGCGCAAAGCGCCAACCTCGAGGCAGCCAAGAAAGAAGGCAAGGCGGTTATCTACGGTACCGTCGTGCCCAAGGTGATGGGTCAGATTCAACAAGGATTCGAGACGAAGTACGGCATCAAGACCGAATATTGGCGCGCCGATGCGACCAAAGTGATCGATCGGGTGTTGACGGAATGGCGTTCTGGTAGGCCAGGCTTCGATATCGTGATCGGTGCGCGCGGGCCGCTCGCGCTGGGCAAAAAAGACGGCGTTTACGCCAAGTTCAGTCCCCCGAGCACGGCGAATTTCCCCGCCAAATTCAAAGACAAGGACGGCCAACTGAATGCTTGGCGGGTAACACCGGTTGGAGTTCTCTACAACACTGAATTGGTCAAAGCCAATGACGTGCCTAAATCGCTGGATGATCTGCTCGATGCAAAATGGCAAGGCAAACTCAGCATGCCCGATCCGTCACGCCACGCGAGCACGGCGCAGTACCTGTGGAACCTGCGGCAGATCAAAGGCGATAAGTGGATGGACTTTGTGAAGGGTCTGGCAAAGCAGAAGCCGATGCTTCTGGAGTCGTATTCGACGGTGCCGAACACCATTGTGCGCGGCGAAAGCTTGGCCGGCATCACCTACGTTCAATATGCGGGGCAGACCAAAGGGCCGATCAATTTCGCGCCGATCAGTCAAATATTCGCCGATCCCAGCGACGCGGCGTTGAGCGCCAAAGCAGCCAACTTAAACGCCGCAAAGCTGTTCATCGAGTATCTCTGCTCCCCGGAGGGGCAGAAAAAGGTCGCCGAGGCCGGCGAATTCGTCCTGTCGCCGGGAATCTATCCGGCAATTCAAGGAGCGGATAAGATCGCGTCCAACCTCTTTATGATGGAAGATCCGAGCTCTGAAACGCTCGCCAAGCTGCAGTCCGATTTCCGTCAGCTATTCTTAGCTAAGTAACGGGAATGAGAGATAAGCCCTATGCTTGACATCGATCACCTCGCTGGATAGTTTTGATGCGTTTGTGATTTCCAAGGAGGAAAGGTGAGAGACACCATGAATCGTTGGTTGCTGGTTGGTCTATGGATCGCGGTGGCCGCTTTGTTCAGGCCGGGCAACGCTTTCGCGCAAGCGGGGAATGTCGAGGCGGCGAAAAAGGAAGGCAAGGTCGTTGTCTATGGCTCGGTCCCGCCGCAGTCGATGGAAGGACTGCATCAGGCCTTCAAGAAAAAGTACGGCATCGACGTCGAGTATTGGCGCGGCTCCTCCACCCAGGTTTCCGAGCGCGCGTTGACCGAATGGCGCGCCGGCAGACCCGCCTTCGACGTTGCGGAAGGAAACCGCGGTGTGCAACTGATCATGAAAGACGAAGGCTTGTTTCAGAAATTCATCCCGCCGGCCTCGGAAAAGTTCCCGGCTCGGTTCAAGGAAAAGGACGGACTGATTACGCCTTGGCGTGTCCTACCAATCAGCATTCTGTACAATACGGAGCTGGTAAAGCCTGCGGAGCTGCCTAAAAGCCTCGACGATTTATTGAGTCCGAAGTGGACCGGAAAGATCTCGATCCCGGATCCGACCCGTCACACCACAACGGCGCAGTTCCTATGGAATCTGCGTAAGCTCAAAGGCGAGAAATGGCTGGACTACGTCAAAGCCCTGGCCAAACAGAAGCCGATCCTGGTCGAGTCACTGGCGCCGGTCACCACGACCATCATCAAAGGCGAGGCTGCGGTGGGCATCACCTACATTAAATACATCAAGCAATATAAAGGGCCGGTGAACTACGTTCAGATGGACAAATACTTGACCGATCCGAACTATCTGAGCCTGAGCGCGAAAGCGAGCCACCCGAACGCGGCGAAACTCTACATCGATTTCGCTTGCTCGGCCGAAGGACAAAAGGAAATTGCCGAAGACGGCGAGTTTGTCTTGGCTCCCGGAGTTTATCCGCCGATCAAAGACGCCGAAAAAGTAGCGCCGCACTTGGTTTTTATGGATAATCCGTCGAAAGACGAATTTAAGAAGCTCATGACCGGCACCTTTCGCGAGATATTTTTCGCCAATTAAATTTGGCGTTCTCACGTTCGCTCAAAGCAATACAAGAGGGCTGGCTTTTCAGTGGCCGGCCCTCTTTTTTTCGCGGCCTGGTTGATCGAGCCAACGACAAAGGATTGATCGAGCGTTGTTCAGCCGTCTTCTAGATTCTTACCGGCGCGATCCTCAACTGGCGGTGGTCCTGTGCGTCGGCCTCGTCATCGCTTACCTCAGCCTCTCGCCGACCGTGATGCTTTTCTACGGCAGCTTCCGCAGTCAGCCACTGGGCGTGCCGGGCGCCGAGTTCACCTTGGCGCATTATCTGCAGGCCTATGCGGACCCGCTGACCTACCAGCTGCTTTTCAATTCCTTCGTGTTCGCCGCCGGCTCGTCGATTTTGGCGACGGTGCTCGCGGCAACCCTGGCGTGGATCACGATCCGCACCAATGCGCCGTTGCGCAGACTTTTCGAATTGACCGCGATCGTGCCGAATATTTTTCCGCCGGTCATGCTGGCGGTATCCTGGACCGTGTTGTTGAGCCCGCGCACCGGCCTGATCAATCGGCTGCTGATGGAAATATTCAACTTAGCCGAGGCGCCGCTCAGTATTTATTCCTTGTGGGGCATGATTTTCGTGGAGGCGCTGATTACGACGCCGCTCGCGTATTTGATGGTTTCCGCCTCTCTCTACTCGATGGATCCGTCGCTGGAGGAGTCGGCGCGAGTCGCGGGTTCAAGCAACGTGCAGATCGCCTGGCGCATCACCCTGCCGATCATTCGACCGGCGCTGTTGGCGTCGGTGATGCTCAATTTCGTCCGCGCCATCGAAAGCTTCGATACCCCGGCCATCATCGCGTTGCCCGCGCGCATCGAAGTCTTCACCACGAAAATTTATCGAGAAGCCGTCGGTGCGTTTCCGCCCAACCAGAATCTAGCGGCTGCTTACGGCGTTTCCCTGCTCATGGTCACGATGATCTTTGTCTATTTTTACCGCCGCCTCACGGCGCGTTCCGAGCGCTACGTCACCGTTACCGGACGCGGGTACCGGCCGATGATGATCGACTTGGGTCCGTGGCGCTTTTTCGCAACGGCGGTGGCTGGGCTGATTCTGACGCTGATCGTCGTGCTGCCCCTGGTCATCTTGCTCTTCGTTTCTTCGGTGAGCTACGTGCACGTGCCGAGCGCGAAAACCTGGGAGCTGCTCACCCTCGACAACTACCGCGCCAATCTCACCGATACGCGCACCTATCGCGCCATCCAAAACAGCCTGTTTCTCGCCGTCGGTGGGGCGACCGCATGCATGATGCTGGCGGCGTTAACCGCCTGGGTGACGACCAAAACCAAAGTCGCGGGGCGCGGCGTGATTGAGGCGCTGACGTTTATCCCGTGGGCCTTTCCCGGCACGGCGCTCGCCATCGGTCTGTTGTGGACTTATGTCTACGTCCCGTTGCCGATATACGGCACGCTGTGGATCCTGCTGATCGGCTACATCACGCGATTCCTGCCCTACGGACTGCGCACGATGACAAGCACTATCGTGCAATTGCACGACGATCTCCAGCAGGCGTCGATGGTCTGCGGCGCGGGCTTTTTGACCACCTTTCGGCGCATCCTGTTGCCGTTACTGCGCCCCGGCTTTATCGCCGGATGGATCATTCTAGCGACGATTTATCTGCGCGAGTTCAGCACGTCGATTTTCCTCTATTCCCCGGGCTCGGAGCCGCTCGGGCCGTTGCTTTATCATTTTTACGTCGACGGCAATCTCGGGCCGATGTGCTCGCTCGCCTTGATCGTCAGCGCCGTTTGCATCACCATGATCATCATTGCCCGCAAGATCGGGGAAGTGGGCGGCGGGTTTGAGGGACATTAGAAGACGGCATTAGGCAACGGGCGATGGAGGGATCAGGCGAGAGGAGTGAGTAGGCAAGGGCAGCAGGGGATTTCGGATGGATGCGCAAACCGCAAAGAAACTGATCGAGAAAAACCTC
>JBLMXG010000263.1:0-7499 GCA_050257635.1 Chloroflexota bacterium | reverse complement strand
ACGCCAAAGCGATCGATGGCGGCATGCTGCAGAGGGTGGCGACCAAAGTGATGGTCGGCAAGGGATATTATCCGCTGCTCAACATGCACCAGGCGAAGATTCCCTACCAAAACACTGGCCTTACGGTTAAGAAGAGTTACGCCGCTGCTCACCCCGGCATCATCGACGGATTTACCCGTGCCACCATCGAAGCCTATGGCTATATTTTCAAGAAGGAGAACAAGCAGGCGGTCAAGGAGGTTCTGGCGCGCAATCTGCGGTTGGCCAACATGGACGTCGCCGAAGACTTTTACCTCGAGGCGCAAGACGAACTCGACCGTAAACCCTATCCTTCGCTCGAAGGCTTCAAGACCGTAATCAAATACGTCGCCGAGCAAAACCCCAAAGCTGCCGCCGTGCAAGCCGACCAAATCGTCGACAACAGTTGGCTCAAAAAACTGGATGGGGAAGGATTTTTCAACAAAGTCTACGGCGGAAGGTAAAAGGGCTGCGAATCCTTGCGTCCATTTTGAGCGACTTTTTCAGTGAAAATAGCTGTCGCTCTTCAGGCGAAAGTCCTCTGGGCCAGAATCCGAAACTGACGGCAAAGTCTTCGAGTACGAGAACAGCTTCGCGCTCAATCGGAATTTGTTTCGGCGCGCGGCGCTGGTACAACAGGTCGATCTCAACTCGCCATAAAAAAAATACCAATTCTTGTATTTTTGTGATAATAATTGTGTAGGCTGTAATCTTCGGCGAATTTTATAGTTGTCCATTGCATTGCTTGTAATGATTCAGCTTCTTTCACTGCCGTTTCCTGGATGAACAATCCCTCCGCTGCGCCTGATTCACCCGGTTGGATACCAGTTATAACTCAGGGTGAATTTTCTTACTTAACCTCGTCGCTTCGATCTGCAGGAAGCATGACGCGCCACGTATTGGGACGCGGCGTCTTGCAAACCCGTACGCCAATGTCACCGTTCTTTGTCCGGATTGGCAGATACTTATTCACGTTTTCGCCCTATTTTTCAGCACGCGGACTAAAATAGGCAGCGGTTTACTGAGAGCTGAAGCTCCGACAATTAGGCAACGGGAGTCCGAGTAAACTTAAAAAAATCCTTTTGATTCTAGAGCGCTTGCAGGTGCCAAGGCAAGGCACAGAACCGTTGGGAATTGCCCTGTTTCCAGATAATGCAGGTTCATTGGCCTCATGCTTGCTTATTATCTGTATGTCAGGCGTCTAAAGGATTGAGACGGGGCGAATGGCCGAATGAATATGGAGACAGGGGGCTAGCGTTAAAAAATATAGGAGCTTGGAACACGTTGATTCGCACCGGAAAGGAGAGTCAATGGCACCTGGAGACCTATTAAAAACCGTTAAACCTATACGATCGCAGAAAACGGGTGTTTTACTACCGCGGGAAGGGACGTTTGTCAGAATGGTGGAAAACATGGGCCGCCAACTGATTTTGGTCAACTTCGGCGCAGCCGGTTACGAGTATCTCTTTCCTGAAGAAATTTCACCCGAGCCGGCCCATTCCTGACCATTTCGACCGCTAACATTATCTCCGAAAAAACCCTGCTCAACTCACGCGCGGCAGGCTTGGGGCGCTTAAAATTGAGCGCTTCACAGCTTCGTCTTTCGTTTGGCTTCCACGGCTTTGATTTGATAAAAATATCACAGGCTCTTTTTCGCGAGGTGGAACATGAGCGAACCGGTAATCAAAGGTTACCACGCGCATATCTATTACGACCCGGCGAAGACGCGGGATGTGGCGGCGCGAGTGCGCGCGGGTTTGAGTTCTTTTAATGTCAAGCTGGGCGGTTGGCACGACGAGGCCGTCGGCCCGCATCTCGACGCGATGTACCAGGCGATTTTTGCGCCGGACGAGTTCGGCAGAGTCGTGCCCTGGCTGATGCTGCATCGCCAAGGCTTGTCCGTGCTCGTCCATCCATCCACGGGGGACGGTTACGGCGATCACATCGAGCGCTCGCTTTGGCTTGGACCGAGACTCAAGCTCAACGAAAAGGCACTCCGGCGCGGCGATAAGAACCTCGGCGAAGTCCAATGAAGCGGCTTTATTGCTCCAAGGATCCACTGATGATCGGCCACTTGAAGAATGTTATGGCAACGTTCGGCATCAAGTGCGTAGCTCGGAAGCTCGATCTCAACATCGGCGCTGGCGAGCTGCCGCCGATCGAATGCTGGCCCGAGCTTTGGGTGCTCGACGATGAAAAGTTTGTCCGGGCCCGATCCATTCTCAAAAAAACACTGGCGCCGCTGGCGGCGGTGAAAAAACCTTGGCATTGCGCAGGTTGCGGAGAAACGATCGAGGGGCAATTCTCCGAGTGCTGGAACTGCGGCCGGGATCGCTCCGGCCGCAAAGTGCTTCGGTTGGTTCGATCGGGCCCGCCTGGAAACCGCAAACCACGACAACATTAACTTCCTGGTTCGGCGCTAGCTGGCAGCGCCGTTTTCTTTAAACTGTACGACGAGTGGCCCAAAAATCTGGAGTCCTCGAGAGGCACGTTGCCAGGTAGCTGCGTTGTATCCGTTCATTTCACGGCGATCACATGATATCGGCCTAAACGCCTCCTTTGGGTTGGTGCCAGATTCGCCGGCAATCCCGTCGACTGATAAGACCCATCCTTTAGGTGAAACTTGAAATCAAACATGTTGTAAAGATAATTCGGCTCGAGCAACAAATAGTCGAAAATCTCTAGAGACGGGATTTCGATAAAGGAATTCGCCACTAAATCCACAATGCGACTCTTTTGAAAATTCTGGCCGATGGTACCCGCCGCGGCGACATCGCGACTGGCGGTTAAGAGAAAATGCAACCCGCGGTCCGGAAACTCGTATAGGCGATCGATCCGGCTGAGCGTAGGATTCCACGTCGCGAGTTTTGCTTTGGTATCGGACGATCCTCCGCCCTGCGATTGAGACAAGAGCAAGACTAACTGCTCGGTTCCACCGATGGGCGCGGTTCGCAGGATGCCGAAATCCAGGATGTTGGGAATAAACGACGGATCGGGCGCCACCGTGACTCGAAATCCGGTTGGCGGTTCTTGAGCACTCCCACAGCTGGTTGGGAAATTGATGATTCGTTGAGGATGATTCGGAAGTTGTGGAAACTCCATCTGAGCAATTTCGGCTCGATTCAGCGTCAATTGGTTCGATATGAAGCGTGACGGAACTGCTGCACTAGCGAGAACCGTCATCGAGTTTAGACGCTCGTCCGAGCACAGTTGGAACTCGGTAAAGTTTCGCGGCGGACGGATAACATCAATTCCCGATACAAAAGCACCGTTCTGCGGACCGCCGTCGAATCGCGCCGCGCTCATGGACCGCATCGGCGGGTCTATTTGATTTGGGTTTGGACCATAACTGATCCTCGCTGTCTCATGATGAACAACGAGGGTTTGCGGTGCTGTGTTGGCAAGCACTTGTCCCGTCGATACATCGACCAGGAGCCAAATTGCGCCAATCTCCGGTAACGCAAAATCCACTTGCACCGGCGGTAATTCGACCAGCTCTGGATGGAGACCGATATCGCCTCCCGTCTTGCCAAGCGTACGGGACAGAAAAGTCGCCGATCCCAGATTGTTCGTGCTCAAGTCGACTCTGACAAGCGCGAGCGGCTTACCGTCTCCGGTCAGATGGATATACCAGATGTCCCAGAAATAGCTGGCTGTTCCCGGCCCAAATACATGGGAGGCTTCGTCGAGGATAATAGGAGCTCTGAAACTCGCGGTAGCTGTTTGATCCACTAACAAGCTGATGCCGTAACTCGTTTGCTCGCTGCCTTCGTAATGACCCGCATCCGGAGCGCCTTCACTTGGGGTTGGTATCCATGTGTAATCGGCCACGCTGTTTTGCCAAAGCAAATATTGCTTGTAGGGCAACGTGTGCGAAAAATCGAGGATTGTCCCAGACTCCACACCCATCGGAAAAGCGAATTCCTGTAACGGCTGCATGTCCACGATTTGTGTCGCTGTCGGATTATCTGGCAATGGTTGTGATACGGTCACAAGCGGCACAAAAGTGGCGCCCGCGGGCCGATTGAGCCGGTAGGAATAAAACTTGTTTGTCTCTCCAGGCCCGAACCTACTCCGACCTACGATCATGTCGCCGTCATCACCCCACTGAAGATCGTCGACGTCCGCCTTGAGCAGCGGCAAAGGAAACACTCCTTGGGGATTGCGGATATACCAGCGGGTAAAATCAGTGAATATCTGTTCCACTCTCTCGCGACCGAGTAGTTTACCGATGACCGCCCCGGGGAAATAGTCGGAAGATCCCGGAACCCCTTGGGGAATCTCGTTCCCGAGCCTGCCTTTGTAAACCGCCATCAGTTTTTCTGTGCTCGCCGGCAGTCTAAAACTGGCTAGAACCGGCTGTCCCGGATCGGCCGTAATCGTCGTTGAGCCGACTGGCGTTGCCGCCATGCGAGCACCGTTGGCGTCTTCTCCGTAAAGCTCGAGCGTGCCGCCGTCAAGCTTCTCGGACGACGCGTTCGTGCCCTCGACTCGAACAACCGTCACATCGTTTGGATCGGTGGAGAGATCCACATCTAATTTGCCACGAAAGAAGTAGTCGAGAAGGCTTGCCGAGTAGCCAACGGCACGGGGGAGGAGCAGTCTCGCGTAATCTTCTTGAACACGGTCGTCCATCGTCCAACCGCCCGAAGGCTGAGACGCTGTCGAAGCGGCCTGCAAAGATCTAAACAACATGCCCTCAGTTACAAAATGAGGAACAAATTCTCCTTCACCCACTTTGCTGAAATATCGCCGAAATTTTGTTCCCACAGGCTCCACGATGGGACTACTTAAGATCAAGCTGCTAGTTCGCGGGAGCATGAAATTGCGAAAAATAGTGTCTCTGCTTAAGAAGTTACCGTTGGTAAACTCGGAAAGTCCCAAATTGGGTTCGCCAAGAATGGAGCTATTGCCGCTCTGAAACCTGTCGGTGTCAATTAGGCGCGCCACGGGAACGGGGGCCTGAGTATCTGCAGTCGGCGTAAAAATCGACGCGGAGGGTTTAATCGGTTCGAAACCGGTGAACACTGTTATCTGAGTTCTATTTCGTTCCGCCCAATCCTCGTACCAGTCGGGGTTGATTGGTGGACAAAGCGGCGTGAACAGAATGGGTAAACATGGATGGGCATCGTTTCGCACATGCGCTGGAACCGTTGCGTCTTGCACGAGATGCGCAACTTGCCCGAGGCTGCGGAACAGCCCCGCAAAACTCTCGTCTCTAGTTAATTTTGACGGTGCTGTTAGGGCTTGAAGATACTTCTTTCTGGCATCCAACCAGGACCATTTATCTCCAGGATCTTGATTTGGATTTTGTCCCCACAGAATTGAGGATTGACCGCGTTGGCCCAGCAAGGGAAGGGTGAGTCCTGCTTGTCCCCACGGCTGCAACGGATTGTGAAAGTGATTTAACACGCGCCGCGACGGATCGTCTTCAAAACGGGCACCATCACCGATTAGTTCTTGTACGTTTTCATTTGGCACATTTGAATTCGGAAATTTTTCTCTTACCCCGTCATTCAAGCCTAGATTTTCCTTTAAGGCCTTATCAAGAGTGGAGACGGCAACCTCTGCCGCCCTTCGGGCTATGGCTCCGTGTGTCTCTACGTCATAGCCATAAAGGACGCAGTTCAAATCGCCCACTAATACGACGACCAATAGAGCTTTTAACCAGCGCGCCATTTCATCCTCCTTATAGTTTTAAGGACGTAAACCCAAATACGTTCGCTCAGCGCTTACAGCTTCGAGAAAGCGCTTCATTCTCTCGCGTGGGATATTGCCTGGGGGACTAGGGAAGAGAAAGCTTCCGTAAAATTTGTCTCGTTCCTCCCTTGTCTTGAGCGATGGCAACTCTAACACTACCCCATCGCCTTCGAACTTCTTCCATGCCTGCTTTCGTTGTTCTTCTCTTTCGAGTGGGTCCTTGCTCCAGCGATCCTGACCCTGAAACTGCCATCCTCCATATCCGGATTTGAAAATATAAAACTCCGGCCCCTTGATGGTGCTAAAAGGGTTGATCGTCCATGTTTGCCTCGACTGAATTGTGAACCGCCCGTTGACGTCGGTCACGACTTCCTCGGAGTCATAATAACCAGCGCCACCCCAACCACCCGGCGTGCTGTACGCCTTGTACCAAGACGCGAGCACAACAACTCCTTCCAACGGCTTGCCGGTTTCCTTGTCTACAATCTGTCCCTTCCACGGCCCGGCGGCCACGGCGTCGAGCTCGTGGATAAAAAGGCTACCCGTTAATGAGACCACGGCGATCAATAGGGACTGCCATCTAAAAAGTGTCTGCAGAAACAATCCGATTCGTTGTCCTCGCGCCGCGACGGTGGCGCGGAGCTTGTCGGTGCTCAGCGTGAAAGACATCATGAGTCGTGTCCTTTCAGAATGCTTCGATGCGCCAAATCCCATCTCCATCGATCGCAAACCGTATTTCGAATGACATTTCCAAACCATCATCGGTCCGCGCGGCTTCATAAATGGCGGAGAAGTTTTCGATGCGAACCACGGCAGGGTTCGTAAGTATCTGATCAATATTCGCAAGCTGCGACGCGATCATTTGGAACGCCTCCTCATAGCGGGGGCGCGAGCGCGTTGCAATCTCGTTCAGGGCTGCTCCGATATTGCCGATTCGCAGGGCATCTTTCATCGCTGCCCAGCGTGCTTGAAGAAGGGCATCCAACTGAGTCGGATCAAAGACTTGGACAACGGCACTGGCGGTCTGTTGAATGCCCTGGGCGTCGGTAGCGATAGCGGTCGCAACGTAGGTACCGGGCTGACTGAAAGTAAACGACTGCCCGGCCAATTGGGATCCGTTGAAATCAACGATTCCATCTGCGTCTGCATCCAATGTCACTTGTGTCAATTGAAGATTGGCGAAAAGCGAAAACGAGACGGTTAACGGAGCCGCACCGCTCGTCGGCGATGCATGCAGAGCGATCGGCGATGGCCCGATGGCCGAGACCACAATGGCAATAGTCTGCGTCACTGCAGTTCCGGATCGAGAAATAACCGTCGCCGTAAGGCTCGTTGTATCCGGGGCTACGAAAATTAACGCGGTAAAGTTATTTCCCTGGACACCCGCAGGAAAACCATTGACCGTTACTCCGATCTCTCCTCCTGAAGCCTGCACCGTGCCTCTTACGATCAGCGACCCCACGGGTACTGTGGCACCGTTGCCTGGACTGGTGATGTTGATCGACAAACCGTTGGTCACTGTAACTGTAATGGTTTCCGAAGCCGCGCCACCACGCCCATCACTCACTGCAAAAGTAAGGTTGAACGATCCCGCTTGACTCGCCGTCGGCGTGAAGTTGAATACCCGCGTGTTGATGTCGAAGCTGGCGCTGGCTGGTAGCGGCAACGGCGAAACAGAAAATATCAAAGGATCGTTGTCTGGGTCGGTGGCGTTGACTGTGAAAGCCAGTATTTCACCGACACCGACGGTCTTGTTGCCGATCGGGCTCAACACCGGCGGT
>JBLMXG010000262.1:0-8273 GCA_050257635.1 Chloroflexota bacterium | reverse complement strand
GCCGTCGCGCGTCCACGGACCCGGCGTGACCACGCCGCGGGATTGGAGCCACTCGATCATCGGCAGGAAATTTTCCGCGTCGGCGTGAAACGCATAATGCGGATATTCGACGTCCCGACCGGTGGGCTCGCCGCCGCGCGTCGACAAGCCGACGACCGCTCCGGCGACCCGAACCTCGGTGAACGTCTCCGGATCGCTCGTCGACACCGGTTCGCCGCCCATCACCTCGATGAAGAAGCGCTTGGACTGTTCGATGTCGCGCACCGGCATGCTGAGGTGGCCGAAGGAATGGATGCGTGGGCGCTCGGCGAGATTTCCCACGGCTCCGTTCCATTGATACTGGAGCGCTTCCAACGGGAGCGGTGTCCCACCCTGGCGCGGTCCGAGTGCCAGCTCGCGAATGTCTTCGTAGCCGCTGTCGCAGTAAAGCTCGAGTAGATTACCCGAAGGATCGCGAAAATAGAGCAGCGCAGTTTTGTAGTTTCGCGTCCAGCCGTGCCGCGGCACACCGCATGCTTCAAACCAGCGGCGGGCCAGCGCAAAGTTTCTTCCGTCGACATTCAACCCGTAATGCGGATACTCGACCGTGGACCCCGTCCAACCGCCGGATTGCTGAGACATGCCGAAGATGATGTCGGCGATGCGCACCTCAGCGAATCCCCCAATGTCATGGATGAGTTCCCCGCCCAAGACCTGGGTATAAAATCGCTTTGACTCTTCCACGTCGCGGCAAGGGAGACTGATATGATGCAACGAAGAAAAGCGGGGTCGTTGATGCTGCGCGATTCCGGCTCTGCTGTCCATGGCTCGGCTCCTCGGGAGTGTGATGGGCGGACTATTACACGGACCGTGCTGCGCGAACAAGGCGCGACGGATGAATCGGTGCTCGCGGCGGTGGAGAACATAGAAAATCATTGCACACGACGAACGAATCACGCGATGCCGCCGCTCTCTCCTGACCATCACAGTTTCGTTCGAAACGTGATGTGCGATAATTCTTGACTCAACCGCTGCCGCGTGTTAGCGGTCGAAACTCCAGCGTATTTATGAACCTACGCCTGAAATCTTGAGCTGGATCGGGGCGTCGCTTACTCCGCTAAACCCTATCCCCATTTCGCGAGTGCAGATGGGAGGTGCATTAGTATCAGATACCTAACCGGTCGCATCATTCAATCTTGCTTCACACTTATCCTATTCATGGTGGTGATCTTCGTAGCGACGCGCGCGGCCGGAGATCCTGCAGTGCTCAACTTGCCGGCCGATGCGACTCAGGCGGAGATTGACGCTGCCCGTCAGCGAATCGGGACGGATCGCAGTTACATTACGCAATTCGAGATCTTCCTCCGCGACATGACCACGCTCGAGTTTGGCCGCTCGATTGTTTACCGTGAATCGGTGAAAGATCTTATCGGAACGCGCCTGATCGCAAGTTTGAAACTCCAAATGGCCTCGCTGATTTTGATCCTGCTGACGGCATTTCCCCTCGGTGTTCTTGCTGCCGTCAAGCGCGGCAAACTCGCCGATCGAATCGTGCAGCTTCTGGCTGCCTTCGGGCAGGCAGCGCCGGGGTTTTGGGTCGGCCTGGTGCTGATGGCTATATTCGCGGTGTACCTCAGGATCTTACCGGCAGGAGGAATGGGCAGCGGCGGTCTCGATTCGTGGCGCTATTATGTTTTACCGGCGATCAGCACGTCCTTGCTGTTGTTTGCCGCAATAACCCGTTTGGTCCGCTCTTCGATGCTTGAATCGTTGGACTCCGAATTCGTAAAGTTGGCGCGAGCCAAAGGCGTGCCCGAGTGGAAGGTGGTTTGGGTGCATGTTTTCCGCAACGGACTGCTTCCGGTCATGACCTTCATGGCGATCTGGGCCGGCACCGCCGTTTCGGGATCTGTGGTTACCGAAGTTGTGTTCGATTGGCCGGGAATCGGAAACCTGTTCCTAAGCGCCATCATCTCGCGGGATTTTCCAATCATCCAGGCGGTGGTCGGTCTCGTCGCCGTGGCCGTGTTGACCGCGAACCTCGTTGTCGATCTGCTCTACGGCGTGGTCGACCCGCGCGTCAGGTTTGCAACGAATGCGACACCGCGGTCGGCGGCGCGGACCAAAAGGTAGGGAATGTCTGTAGTTGATTTCAAGCATGTCGATGTCGAGCGCCATGCCTTTGTCGAGCGGCAGAGCAAGCTGCGCGCATGGCTGCGCTGGGATAATCTGCGGCGCCTGCCTCTCCTGCCGCTTTTCGTAATCGGACTGTTCGTGGGCATCGCTCTATTCGGTCAATGGCTCGCCCCGGTTAACCCTTACGAGACCAGTCTGAGGGCCCGCTTGCTGCCGCCCGTATGGATGGAGCGGGGAGACCCGCGCTATCTTTTGGGCACAGATCGGCTTGGGCGAGATGTCCTCAGCCGGATCATTGTCGGGGCTCGGCCTTCCTTCAACGTCGCGCTGGCGGCGCTCGTGTTTGGTTCTGTGCTAGGATCCTTCATTGGGATGATTTCAGGGTACTTTGGCGGACGTGTCGACACAGTGATTATGCGCTTCGCGGACGCGACGATGGCCTTCCCGCTTATTTTAGCGGCGCTGCTATTGACAGCGGTCATCGGGCCCGGCGCTCAAACGGTGGTCATCGCCGCTTGCATCGTTCTTTGGGCCCGGTTCGCAAGGCTCATTCGGAGCGAAGTAATCAGCGTCAAAGAGCGCGACTTTATCAAGCTGGCACGAGTTGCGGGAGCGTCGAGCTGGCGGATCATGATCGCTCACGTTCTGCCCAATGTAATGAACAGCGTGGTCGTGCTGCTCACTTTACAGCTTGGTTTCATCATCATTCTGGAAGCGACGCTGAGCTTTTTAGGCGCGGGGATCCCGCCGCCGACGCCGACATGGGGACAGATGGTGGCCGACGGCAGGGATTACCTTGAGGTGGCATGGTGGCTCTCGGTTTTTCCCGGTCTCGCTATCGCCGCCGTGGTCCTATCATTTAATCTTGTCGGAGACTGGCTCCGGGATCATACCGATCCTCGGCTGCGCCAGCTATAGAGATGCGGTCAATAAATTGTAACTTTCGGACGTGAACGGTCAATCGCTTGCAGCCGGGCTAACTTGCGCGGCAGGACCGTACTTCAAAGCAATGGAAAACAGCCTAGACTAAGAATAATTACAGGAGGCCTTACGATGCCAGCTCAACAGAGAAAGAAATTGACGCGCAACTTTAACTCCGTGATGCTTTTATTCTTGCTTTTTGCGTCGACCGCAGTTTTGGCGCTGGTGATCGCGAGCCATGCGAGTTCAGAACCAACCCTTCCCGCATCACGGCTAAGTCCCACGCTGCTAGCGGCGGCTTCAACCCCGGAAATGAAGAAGGATACGGCACTGGCGTCATGCCCACCGCGCAAGCCCGTGCTGCGAATCGCCGGGCTCTTCAATGAGGAATTTACCCCGCATCCGGCAGAGAATCGTTTCGCGTCCACTGACTTTACACGACTGCACCAGATGCCGCTGTTTGGGGCAAACCCGGTAGAGGACAATGTCGACGCCTCCTACGGCGCCGCTGAGTCATGGGAGTTCTTACCCGAAGCCAAGGGGCTCATCGTCACGCTGCGCGACGGGCTCACCTTCAATAACGGGGAGCCCGTGACGGCCGATGATGTGGTATTTTCTATCAAGCTCGCCGCCAGCGATTATGCGGAGGATCAGATCAAGGCTACCTTGAAAGGCATCGGCGTCACTGCGGAGGTGATCGACAAGAGAAAAGTACGCATCAACTTCAGCAAAGGTGCGCCGACTTTTGTGTACGAGATGTCGCCGCTGGTTTTCCCGATTTACGTGACTTCGAAGAAATACCACTCTGACGGAGCCATGTCCCGAGAGGCTTTCGATCGCTTCCGCGAGAATCCTCTGGCGGCCGGCCCCTACCGTGTCGTCGGCCATCAGGCTCAACGATTCATCACATTGGAAGCGGCTCGCAAAGACCCGTTGCTGGGTTGCCCGGTGTACAACCGCATTGAGATTAGAAACATCGGAGAGTTTGGCACGCGTCTGGCTCAATTTCGCACCGGCCAACTGGACATCATCGAAGGCAGCCGGGATGTCCTCGATAAGGTGAAATCGCTAGGAGCCAGGACGGCGCACAAGCCCGCTGCCCATATGATCGGCTTCTACTTTTTTCAAACCTGGCACAAGAATAACGTCTTTCACGACGAACGGGTGCGCAAAGCCGCGACGTATGCCATAGACCACAAGCTGATCGCCAAGACGATCTGGCACGGTATCGGTGTGACACCATGGGGTTGCACATGGCCTCCGTCTACGGAAGTGTCGACGATGAACCCGAAATACGTCGAGGCCTGCGGCACGCCGTATCCGTACGAGCCGGACAAGGCGCGGCAATTGTTGGCGGCCGCTGGCTATAAGTCGGGGAGTGGACCGAACATCAAACTCGTCTATTGGGGGAACTATCCCGAAGAGGCGGATTTCGCTCAGGCGATTCAACCGATGCTGGAGAAGGTTGGTTTCAAAGTCACCATCGATCCCATCGATCGGGCCGAGTATGCGCGCCGCCGAAAGAACGATGTCGGCTATATCGATTCGATTTTGTTCTTTGGTCCAGGCGGCCGTATAACTTCCTTGGCCGGATCCTACTCGGTCTGGGGTCCAACTCAGCACTGGGGACCGAAACACGATCAAGACGTCGTCGCTGCACTGACCGCGGCGTCACGGGCCGGCAGTCTTGAGGCCTACACGGATGCCACGGCCAAGCTTGGAAAACTGGTTTACGACCGTGCTTACGGCCCCGGTTTCTTTGCGGATTCCTCTTTATGGTTCTTGAATAAAAACGTGCCGGAGTGGGGTCTGGAAAAAAGCCGGGGGCGAGCGCCGTTGAACTTGGCCGCGCTGGTAACTAAACGTTAGCTCGGATCGAGCGCAACAAAAATTAGTAGAGGTGGCAGGCCGTCCAGTGGCGAGGCGCGACTTCTTTCCACGCCGGTTCCACCTCGCCACAAACCGGCAGCGCCATAGGGCAGCGCGGTTGAAGTCGGCAGCCTTTTGGTATTGTCGTCGCCGTGGCCACGTCGCCGTGGAGCAAAAGTTCCTCCCGCTCGACGTCCGGGTGATCGGGTAGGGCGGCGGAAAAGAGCGCCTTAGTGTATGGGTGGAGCGGGTTCTTAAACAGGTCCTCGCATTCCGACAATTCGACAAAGCGGCCCAGATACATGACCGCTACTTTTCGGCTCATATAGCGTACGGTTCCCAAATGGTGCGCGATAAACAAGTAGCTGAACCCCTCCTTTTCTTGAAGGTCCTTGAGCAGGTTCATGATCTGGGCGCGAATGGAAACGTCCAGGGACGAGACCGGCTCATCGAGGATGATCAAGCGGGGAGAAGAGGACAACGCCCGCGCAATCGCGATACGCTGCCGCTGCCCGCCGCTGAATTCATGCGGGAAATTGTCGATGTCCTCGGGTCGGAGTCCCACCTGCTGGAGCGCGCGCTGCGCCCGTTCACGCCGCTCGCGCTTGGTCATGGAGGTGTTGATTAATAACGGTTCGGTGACGAAATCCCCCACCCTCATACGCGGGTTCATGGAACTGTAAGGATCCTGAAACACAGCTTGTACGGCCGAACGGTAAACGCGCGTTTCTTCCCGATTCAATTCCTGAATATTTTTTCCTTGCCAAAGAATGCGGCCATCGGTGGGCGCTTCCAAGTTGAGGATCGTGCGCGCCGTCGTGGTCTTGCCACAGCCCGACTCGCCGACGATGCTGAAAGTTTCACCCTCGTTTAGCTCGAAGGAGATTCCGTCCACCGCTTTGATCAACAGCGTCTGCCGTTTCAACAGCAGCCCGCGGATCACCGGGAAGGATACGTGGAGATCCTCTACCTGGAGGATCTGATCGTGGCGCTGAAGGGGTCGGTCGGTTGCCGCGGTGTCGGCGCTGTTTTGCACCGATGCCGCAATTGGAACGACCGTATTGTTTTGAGAGAGCGCATTCGTGCCCTGCGCGAAAATCTCCTCGGCCCGCCAGCATTCCACAGTGTGTCCGTTTTTAATGGCGACCAGCGGCGGTTTCTCCTCGGTACAGCGGTCCACGGCGAACGCGCATCTCGGCGCAAAAGGACAACCAGGACTCTGTTCCCAGCCGGTGGCTGGAGCTCCGGGTATGGCGTACAGGCGGTTCACTCGCTGGTCAATTTTAGGTACCGCTTCGAGAAGGGTCAGCGTGTAGGGATGGGCCGGGCGATTAAAGGTTTCGCGCACGTCGGCGTATTCGACGATCCGACCCGCATACATCACCGCGACTTCGTCGCACATCTTCGCTACGATGCCAAAGTCGTGAGTGATAAAAAGCAGCGCGAGGTTTAGCTCCTTTTGTAGAGCGCGCAGCAGCGACAGATACTGGGCCTGAATGGTTGCGTCCAGTGCGGTCGTCGCCTCGTCCGCGACCAGTAGCTTCGGTTGGCAGGCGATCGCGGTAGCTCCTACAACGCGCTGGCGCATGCCGCCGCTGAACTGGTGCGGGTAATCCTTCATGCGGATCTCAGGGGAGGGAACATGGACGCGCCTCAGGCTGTCAATCACCCGATCAATTTGCGCCCGTCCGGAAAGGTGCTGGTGCAGCGCGACCGACTCTCCAACTTGGTACTGGACATTGAATACGGGATTGAGACTGGTAAGAGGATCTTGAAGGATGATGGCGATGCCGCCGCCGCGAATACGCCTCATTTCTTTTTCGGATTTTGTCAGCAGGTCTTCTCCATCGAACCGGATTTGACCGCCGATAATCCTGGCTGCCGGCCTGGGGATGAGGCGCAGCAAAGACAGGACGGTCATAGACTTACCGCTTCCCGACTCCCCCACCAGTCCGAGGCTTCTGCCCCGGTCGAGCCGGAAGCTCACGCCGTCGACCGCGCGATTGACGCCCCGCCGTGTGTAGATCGACGTGCGTAGATTGTCTACTTCAAGCAAAGCCACGTCGGGTGACCGTTTCTTGTGTGCGCATCATCTCGTTGAGTATCGAGCTCTACCCGCAGGCTTTCGATGCAACACGCTTTTGATAAATCAACCTGTCCGCTCGCGGGGGATTCGCAACCTTTGAGGAAAAAATAATTGGGCTCGGAAGGGGTCCGCATCATGACGTTACCGAGGGCAGCGGTTGGCGACTGTGACTTCAAGCTTGATGTTTGCGCGCTCTGTTTCGATGGTCATTGCTCCTTCCTGGGATAAAATTAGCGGCAACCAAGCATGGCGTCAACTCGCACCAAGCGAAGGGTAGGGGTCAGGAAAGATGGCGCGAAAGACCGACGATCACTTCTTCGATGTCGTCAAGGGAGTTCCAGCGCGGCGAGCCGCCGAGATGAGGGGTAACGACGACGTTGGGAAATTGGATCAGCGGGTCATTGGCGTCGCCCGGTTCGTCATAGAAAGTATCGAGTCCAAATCCACCTAACCGCCCCGATGCGAGCGCGTGGCGCAACGCTTCGCGCTCGATCTGATTGGGCTGCGATACGTTTATCAAGAACGCTCCGGGCTTGATGATCGACAGTTGTCGGCGTCCGATAAAACCGGCGGTCGCCGGGCTGCGCGGCAAGTGCACGCTCACGACATCCGAACCGGCGAGCAGCTCTTCCAAGAAGCAGTAAGTCGCCTGATATTGCCGCTCGACTTCCTCTGGCAAACGCGTGCGCTGCGTGTAGACGATGCGCATGCCGAGGGCGACGGCGCGCAGCGCCAGCTCGCGGCCGATCTCGCCGAGACCGATGATGCCGAGCTGTCTTTGATAAAGCGTGACCATCCCCGGAATGCGCGCCCAGTTGCCGTTGGGCGTGTGCGATCGGTCGTAGGTTGTCGGGTCGTAGCCGGCATCCTTCAATTGCGTGACACTGATGAGGTTGGCGTTGCGCGTCACTTGACGGGTGAGCGCAAGCATGAGCATCAGCGCCTGCTCTGCGGTAGCAATGTTAGCCCGGCGGCGAATGGTCAGAACCTCGATGCCGGCGCGAGCGCAGCCGGCGCCGTCGATGTTGCGCGTGGTGAAGCCGTACTTCTGGACGAATTTGAGCGAGCCTTTCGAGGCGGCAATCTCTTTAGCGCCGACGGACAGCTCCTCGACCACGGCGGCGGCGGCGCCCGCAAGATTCCCCCGGAAATTGTCCTGGCTGTCGACCAGCGGCACATTGGCGGGATAGATGTTTTGTGCCTGGGCGCGGATCTTGTCGCACCACCCGGCAAAATCCGGCGTGTCGTGTTTGCAGAAATGGGCAAACGCTTTGATGCGTTC
>JBLMXG010000261.1:0-9077 GCA_050257635.1 Chloroflexota bacterium | reverse complement strand
CTTCGTGGCTCTATACGCCGGATAGAGCGCCAGCAGTGTGAGTCACCGCGCTAGTTGCCGATCCGCACCGGATCGACAACGTCTTGGACGGCGCGAATGATCGACAGCGCGGTCAGCTTGCCGGTCTTGGGGTTTTCGCTCGGGATATTTTCGATATGGACATGCAATTTGCCGAACTCGCCTTCGACGTCGATGTCGTGACAGTTGCGCGCCAGGCCCGGCACGGCAAGAATGCGCACGCGGGTCTTGTCCGGACCGATGCCCGCCAAACTCACCGCGCCGGTCACGTTGACGTTGGCGGGAAAGCCGCGGCAGGCCTCGCGCGCCGAGCCGGAAAAGACCTCTTTCTCTTCCTGCAAGCCGGCCAGTGAAATGCCGCGCTCGACCAGATAGGGCGCGCCTTCGAGACCCAGGGGCGGCTTGCGCGTGGTGTGCGTCACGTGGGTGATCGCGCCGACACAGGCGGACTTGATCCCGTCCAGCCCGGCAATCGCCCCCGACGGCACGTAAAGACGGCATCCCGTGCGCCGCGACTCGGCCATCACATCGGGATGATCGAGCAGCGCGCCGACGCTGATCACCATGAGATCTTTGCCGGCGGCAAAGGTTCGCCGCGCCAGCTCGGCCACCACCTGCCCGCCCGCCGCTTCGACGACCAGGTCCGACGCGGCAACGAGCTCTGTCAGCGCCAGATAGGGCGGAGGATTTTTGAGCTCCGCAAGAAACTGCCGCGCGCTTTTCTCGGTCCGGCTGGTCACGCCGGAAACGCGCACCGCGAGAC
This sequence comes from Chloroflexota bacterium, assembly GCA_050257635.1. Taxonomy (GTDB): domain Bacteria; phylum Desulfobacterota; class Binatia; order UBA9968; family UBA9968; genus DP-20. The sequence goes on along the minus strand of JBLMXG010000261.1, from coordinate 8,296 downwards.
GGCCGCTCTGTACGGCGCGAATCAGCGCCCTCCCGATAGCGCCGCAACCGACGATGCCGATGGATTTCATCGCTCGCTCTCCCTGTGCCACGGTCTACCGCGAAGCTTTCTCATCTGTCAACGCGACGGCGCCAGCCAGTAAAGCATCCAGTAAACCACCACACCCGTCACGGACACGTAAAGCCAGATCGGAAAAGTCCATCGGGCGATGCGCCGGTGCGCGTCGAACCTTTCACGCCATGCCCGACTTAGGGTAATCAGCGCCAGCGGCACCACCGTCGTCGCCAAAATCGTGTGAGTGATCAGGACCGTGAAATAGACCGGACGAATCCACCCTTGACCTTTGAACGGCACCGAACCGACCCCGTAGTGATAGATCAGGTAGGAAATCAAAAACAGCGTCGAACAGCCGAATGCTGTCAGCATGCAGGCGCGATGGGCGTCGCGATTGCCCGACTTGATGAACAGGAACCCCGCCAAAAGAAAAACGGCGCTGAGAGAGTTCAGCGCCGCATTCAAAGTCGGGAGTTGGGCGAAAGACATTAACGGGGAAAGATGTCCGACGTCAGCATAAGAATCAAGAAAACACAAAGCACGAACGGCGCCAATGCGACAACGGTCAGAGTTTTTCTTTCGAATTTGAGGTGCATGAAGTGCATCGCCACCAGCGAGGCTTTCCAGACAGCAAAGATCACGAGTAAACCGGCGAGCAAGAGCTTGGGCAAACCCATGTAAACGATCGCGACTTCGGCAATCGTGAGAACTAACAGGATGTAGAATATTTTTATATATACGGAAGTTGAATGCGAGGTCGAGGTCATGTCTGTTCCTTAGGTTTCGAACTATAAAAGATATACAAAGGTAAAGATCAAAATCCACACAAGATCGACAAAGTGCCAGTATAGGCCGGCGATCTCCACATGTTTGGCTTCATAACGCCCGCGGTTGACCGCAGCCAAAACACAGGTGTTGTAAATCACCCCTCCGGTTACATGCATGCCGTGAAAGCCGGTAAGAATAAAAAAGGTGGTCGCAAAAAGATTGTTGGTAAAGCTAATTCCCAGCTCCGGCAAACGATGGCCCAACAAATGAGTCCACTCGTAAGCTTGACATCCTAAAAAGACCACGCCGCCCAGAATTGTCAGCCCGAGAAATTTTTTGAACCGCGGTTTATTCCCCTCTTGAATCGCCGCGAGTGCCAGCACCATCCAGACGCTGCTGACGATCAGGAGAAACGTCATGAATGCGGTCAGATTGATTCCCAGAACATCTTTGGGAATCGGCCATGTGGAGCTGGCGTGGCGCAATATCCCATAGCCGACGATCAGACAGCCGAACGACATGGCGTCGCCGGCGAGAAACAGCCACATGCCGAGCTTGCCCCAGTTCTCCGGGGTCAGCGGCGCTTCTGCGGGCTCGGCGCCCGCGTGCATTGTCGCAACTTCGCTCATCTACCGCTCTCCTCCTGCTTCCATCCCAACGGTACGATCGGCGCTTCGGTCTCGGTATTTTCCGCCTGCTCGCGCCGCTTGAGCGCGCGTCGATAACTGAAGAGCAGCGCTCCGACGATCGAGCCAACAACCAGATAAGGCGTCGACATGAGAAACAAGACGCTGGCGTTGTAACCGTCCGTAACGGCATCGCTGGCGCCGCCCAGACACACCGAGCAAGCCCACGCCCTTCCTGCCACCGTGAAGAGCACCGTTCCAACCGCAAGTGCAAGCAGAATAAATTTTCTATGCATGGCGCAATTCCTTCGAAAACTAGCTTATCGATTCATGTGTGTCAATCAAACCAATCAATAAAGATATACCAGACCGTAGAGCACCGGCCAGAGACCGACGACAAAGACCCAGTACATGCTGCAGGTTTGCAGGCCGATGTAATTTTGTTTCGTGTATTTTCCCCGCCGCGCCTTCAGCCACACGGCCACGAGCCAAAGCAGCGCGCCGAGCACATGGGCGGCATGGAAACCGATCAGCGTATAGAACAGGCCACCGTACACGCTGCTCGAAACCGTGAGCCCGAAATGCAGCAAGCGCGCCCATTCGAAACCTTGGATCAACAGAAAAGTCGCGCCCAAGAGCGCGGTCCAAGAGAGCAGCCGGACCAGTCGGGCCCCATTGCCGCTGCGAATCGCCCGCAGGCCGAGCTTCATCGTCACGGCACTGGCGAGCAGGATCAAGGTATTCACACCGGTGACAGCGATCGGCAGACGGGGCTGAAAGGGCGGCGGCCAGACCGGGCTGCCGACTCGAAACACCAAATAAGCGCCCATCAAACCGGCAAAAAACATCGCCTCAGCGCCGAGAAACATCAGCACCGCCAGCCATGCGTTGTCGGCAATCGGACGAGTCGGACGCACCGGCGGCGGCTCGCCGCCGCCGAAACCAGGCCGCCGCGCCACGGTCAGCGTGGGCGGCTCATCCAATTTGCGCGCGGTGGAGCTTTTTGCCATGGCACCCAACCTACAGTCAACGAATAATAATAAACACGATCACCGCCGCCACATACAACAGCGCCAATATCGCGAGTGCCAACCCGAGACGCCAATTGCGTGATCTTACTCCATTCGGCAGCTCCATGATCCACTGACTCATAGCGGCACGCGGTCCAATGCCATCACCAGCAACAGCACCGGCAGATAAAGCAGCGACGCGAACAACAACCGGCGTGCTCCGGCGCGTGTGGGCGCCAGCACCAGACCGATGCCGCTGGCGAGAAAACCTGCACCCAAAAGAAAAGCGGTGAAGAAATAAATTGCCCCGGCGAGCCCGATCAGCGTAGGCAGAAGACTGACGACCAGCAAAGCCGCGCAGTGAACCAGAATCTGCCGGTTTGTGCTGTCCCCGTCCGGCTCGATCACCGGTAAAAATTGGATTCCCGCCTTGGCGAAATCCTCGCGATAGAGAAAGCCGATCGCCAGGGTATGGGGGATCTGCCACAAAAACATGATGGCAAAGAGCACCCAGGCATCCACCGACAATTCACCGCGCGCGGCCACCCAGCCGATCACCGGCGGCAACGCACCGGGCACCGCGCCGACGGGCACACAAAGCGAGCTCATCCGCTTCATCGGCGTGTAGGCCCAGAGATAGCTGACCGTGATCGAAGCCGCCACCAAGGCGCTCAGCAGATTGACCGTGATCGCGAGATAGCCGAGACCTGCAAGCGTCAAAACAATTCCGAACCATAAGGCATCGCTCGGCTGCACTCGGCCGTCGGGCAGCGGCCGCCGGCAAGTGCGCGCCATGCGCGCGTCGGTCTCGCGCTCGAGAAACTGGTTGAGGGTCAACGTCCCGCCGGCAGCAAGGGCAGTGCCGAGGATCAGCTGCAATAACTGCGAATAATCGGGGATGCTGCCCGAGCCGGCGTAATAGCCGACGAAGGCCGTGACCAGCACCATCAAGACGATGCGCGGCTTGGTTAGCTCGTAGAAATCCGCGAGCCTGCGGCTAGCGGTCGCCGTCGAGATGTTGACCGATTCCATACTCGAACTCATACGGAAAATTGCTCCGTCAAAACTTCTCGCCCCGGCTCGCGGTCTCTCACTGGCGCGGATAGACGGTACGCTCTGAGCGCCAGGACCACGGCGGTGGCGAGCATTAATGCGCCGACGGCGAGATGAGTGGTCGTCAGGATAACGACCCAGTCACTGGAAAGCCGCAAAAGTGTGGTAAATTTCCCGACATAGGACATTCCGCCGAGCGCCAGCTGCACCAGCAGAAGCGCAAACAAAAACAGCGCCGGCCGCCGCAAGCGCGCTGCGCTTTCACCCTGCCTCGTAACGCGTATAGCAAGCAAAACAACGTGAAGCGTTACGAGCGCGGCAACAGCTAGATGCGCATCCAGCCGCTCTCCGGTATGGCGCAAGACCGCGCCGAATACGATTTGCAAATAGATCAGCGCCGTCGTGACGGCGCCCAACCGGCGCAGCCGGCCGCCGTCGTTGAGCGGCCGTTCGGCGTAAGCATTGCGCCAGTCGTCGGAGGTCAGCGTCGCCAAACAAATCGTCAGCGCGAAAAAAAACTGCGCCGTGGCAGCGTGCACGATGGCAAGCACGTGCTCGAGCAGCACCACACGCAGGCCGCCGAGCACGCCTTGAAGGACGACCAGAGCCAAGGACACGAGTCCAAGCCAACGCAGCCAGTTACGCTGCTCGCGCAGCCAAAAAATTCCCGCCAAGGCGATGGTCAACAGACCGACGAAGGAGGCGACCAGACGGTGGCTGTGCTCGTAAAAAATATTGCCGACCATTTTCGACCAGGGGTAGAGAAACATATTGTAGCCGAAAGTGGTCGGCCAATCGGGTACGGCGAGACCGGCGCCCTTGCTGGTGACCAGCCCGCCGATGAAGAGCAATGGAAAAGTTGCGCACGCGAGCAGCACCGCAATCCGGTGCGGCCATAACGAATCCGACGAAGGGTGAGGAGTTGAAGTACCCCCCGCCCCTCTGCTTGCCGCGTTCATGATGGCGTCGGTCCTCGTTAATGCGCTCGAGCCGCAGCAGCGCTGCCCAGGTTTCTGTCCTGCGGCAGCCAGTCTTCCGTGACTTCCGGCGAGCTATACTCGTAGGCGCCGCGATAGACCACCGGCTGCACTTCGAAATTGCCGTGCGGCGGCGGCGACGGCGCGGTCCATTCCAGCGTGTTCGCTTGCCACGGGTTGCGCTCGGCCTTCTTGCCGGCGAACAAGCTCCAGAAAAAATTTACCAGAAAGAATATTTGCGACGCGCCCAGGAGAAAGGCGCTGATCGTGATGAACACGTTCCAATGCTGCATCGGCAGGAGGAATTCATACTGGGTTGGATTGTATATGCGCCGCATATGCCCGGCCACGCCGAGGAAATGCATGGGAAAGAAGGCGCCGTTAAAAAATATATAGGTCAAAACGAAATGAATCTTTGCCATGCCCTCGTTCATCTGTCGCCCGAACATCTTCGGGAACCAGTAATAGACCGCCGCGAACAAAGCGAAGACGATGCCGGCAACGACATAGTGGAAGTGAGCCACGATGTAATAGGTGTCATGGATAAAAATATCGACTGGAGTCGCGGCCATGAAGATGCCGCTCAGACCGCCAATCAGGAAATTGGAGACAAACCCCAGAGCGAAGAGCATGGGCGAAGTAAAGCGGATATTGCCGCCCCAGAGCGTGCCGAGCCAGTTGAAAACTTTGATCGCCGACGGCACCGCGATCACCATCGTCGTCATCATGAACGCCGTGCCGAGCAGCGGATTCATGCCGCTGACGAACATATGGTGGCCCCACACGATCCAGGAGAGAAAGGCGATCGCGATCATGGAGAAAGCCATCGCATGGTAGCCGAAAATCGGCTTGCGCGAGAAGGTCGAAAGTATGTCCGAAGTCACGCCCATGGCCGGAAGAACGAGAATGTAAACCTCCGGATGGCCGAAGAACCAGAACATATGCTGCCAGAGCAGTGGCTCGCCGCCGCCCTCGGGCAAGAAGAAACTCGTGCCGGCCACCCGGTCGAAGAGCAGCATGGCAATCGCAGCGGTCAATACCGGCAGTGCCAGAAGCAAAAGAATTGCCGTGATGAACAGCGACCAAATCGTCAACGGCATGCGAAAATAATTCATGCCGGGGGCGCGCATATTGACGATGGTTGTGATGTAGTTGATCGACCCCATCAGCGACGAGACGCCGAGGATCAACAGACTGATGATCCACAAATCCTGGCCCAAATCGACGCCGGTGTATTGCGGCCTCGCCGACAGCGGCGCATAACTAGTCCAGCCACCCGCCGCCGGACCGCCGGGGACAAAGAAGCTCGACAACATGACCACCGTCGCCACCGCGGCGACCCAGAAGGACAACATGTTCAGTTTGGGAAACGCCATGTCGCGGGTGCCGATCATCAGCGGAATGAGAAAATTGCCGAAGGTGCCGACCATGATCGGCATGACCACGAAGAAAATCATGATCGTGGCGTGCATGGTAAAGAGCGCGTTGTAGGTCGGCGGGGGTATGATGCCGCCGCCATGCTCGCCGGCATAAATGTACGGCTCGGGAATAAAGCCGAGTCCAGGGACCGCAGTCTCCGGCCAGGCCAGTTCCCAGCGCACGAGCATCGCGAGCAGTCCGCCGATGACGATCATGAACAGGCCGAGAAACAAAAATTGCCGTCCGATCATCTTGTGATCCAGAGAAAAAATATAGGTTCTGATGAAACCTAGCTGTGGGTGCTGCTCATGCGACGCGTGCGCCGCCGCTGTATCGCTCATCGCTCAAAAACCTCCGTTAATGCCTTTGAATAGACTCGTTGGGGTGCGAATAAATTATTGCGCCTTCGCAGACAGATTCTCGTCCGCCCACTTCTTGTATTCTTCCGGGGTCTGGACGTAGAGCCAGCCCTTCATGCCGGAATGGCCGAAGCCGCAAAGCTCGGCGCAGGGCAGCTCATATTTTCCGGTCTTGGTTCCCTCGAACCAGGCGACGATCTGGCGACCGGGAACTGCGTCCTGCTTGAAGCGCATGTTGGGGATGAAGAAGCTGTGGATGACGTCCTTCGAGGTAATCAGCAGGCGGATGGGTTTATGGACAGGGACGTGAAGGTCGTTGTCGAATTTGATGTCGTCGTCGCTGCCGAGTTTCCCGTCCGGTCCCGGGTAACTGATCTCCCAGTTGAATTGCTTGGCGGTGACGCCGACTTCAAAATCGGTGTTGGGAACCTGGCGCTTGACCCTGGCCCAGGTCGACGCGCTCATAAACGCAAGCACGATCAAGATGGCCGCCGGAATGATCGTCCAGATGATCTCGAGCGTGGTGTTGCCGTGGCTATAAGTTGCGCGACGCCCCGGCTGCTCCCGGTACTTGATCAGAAAAACCACCATGAGGACGGTGACGAGAATGAAGGTTGCCGCCGTGATGTAATAGATCAGATAAAATAACGAATCGATTTCCACGCCGAACGTCGACACATCTTCGGGCAACCAAGTGAGCATCTAACGATCCATCCTTGTGTATTTGGAAGTAGAAGGAAAAACTACCCCTAGCTAACATAGCTACCCGGTCAATTCAAGGGCGATTCCTTTTGAATTGCAAAGGGTTTCTCTCAATGCTACGAGGGAAATGCCGACCGCAGGCAAAACCGTTCCGTGACGACCTGGTATCACTTAAGCTTGATGGTTCATTTGATCGCGCTGGCGCTTTGGCTCGGCGGCATGGTGTTTTTTTTGGTTGTCCTGGGCCCCGCCGTGCAAGAACTCGAGCCGCGCAACGCCGCCCAAACTCTCGATCGAGGAAGAGTCGGCCTTGAAACTCTTTCGTGGATCGCCATCGGACTGCTGCTCGTGACCGGAGTTTTCAATTTGCGCGTGCGGCTCGAGGCCGCCGGAGCATCGCTGAGCGAATCCTACGGCATCATTCTCGGCATCAAGCTGTTTATTTTCGCAGCCATGGTTGTGCATCACTGCCTGCAAGTCTTCAAATACACGCCCGCCATCGCCGCATTGACCGCCGAGCTGCCGCAAAATCTTTCGGCCTGGCCGGAGCCGTTGTTGTCGCACTGGCGCCGCTGGTTCTTCCTGCTCAAGATCAACGCCGCGCTCGGACCGATCGCGGTGCTGCTGGGCCTGGCGTTGGTAAAAAGTTGAGCCGCAACAGAGCCAAACAATCGTAGATCCGTTTGCCAACCAATGAACTGAATTATGCATCCCGGGACAATTTGGAGCAATCGCCTCAAGGCCGTTGCTTTCGCTTTCGGATTAGTGCTTTCACTATTTTCCGCGCTCAACTGGTGGAGCATCTATGACCGGCATGCGCCCCCCTGTAGTCCCGAATGCGCAGCCGATTTCGTAACCTTCTACGCCGCCGCCAAATTATTGGTCGATCGCCCGGCCGCGCTTTACGATCTCGATCTGCAGTACGCCTATCAAAAACAGATTGCTCCAAATCAAAAGGTCTTACCATTCGTGTACCCGCCGGTCACAGCCATGCTGATGGCTCCACTAGCGTGGCTATCTTTCTCGAATGCGTTCTTGGCGATCACGCTGCTGAACGGCGCGCTTCTTTGGCTCAGCTTGAGAAACTTGATCCATCACTTAAGCCTATCTCAAGATCAATCCCATTGGCTGATTCTATTTTCGCTGTGCAACTATGGAGTTCAGCAGGTTTTTTATCAGGCGCAAGTTTCGGTGATTATTCTGTTTTTGTTGACCACTTACACGTTGTCACAAAAGCAAGGGAATGACGAGCGGGCGGGCGCCTGGGCCGGCCTGCTATGTGTAAAACCGCAATTCTTTCCCATGCCTAGCTTTTATCTTTTTTTACA
>JBLMXG010000260.1:0-46247 GCA_050257635.1 Chloroflexota bacterium | reverse complement strand
TCATCCACCGTGTGAATTTCTTCATCGAAGGCGGTCGTTACCCGACTGCGCCGGTTTTGCTCGAGCCATGTGTAACAAGTGTTGCGCACGGTGGTCAGCAGCCACGCGCGGCCGTCCACGCCGTGGAAACCGTCAAAAAATTTGAACGCGCGCAAATACGCCTCCTGCACCATGTCTTTGGCGTCATCTTCATTGCGCGTCAACCAGCGGGCCAAATTATACGCCGCGTCGAGATGCGGCAATATGGCCTGTTCGAAGCGCTCCAGTTTATCTTTTCCTCCCAACGTTAAGACCGCTCCTCCAACGATTTAATTCCCCAAAACCAAAGCGAGTCCAAAAAAAGACCATTGGCCCGCTTGGTTCGCCGTAGAGTCTATTAGTCCACCTACGGCGAGTCAATGAAGCCTGTTCCGGGAGCTAACCGTTGAAATGTTTCACATTCCGGGCCCTGAGGTTACCCTTGTGAATTTCGGGAGCAGCCGATTCTTCCTTATTACCGTCTGCCTAGTTCTTCACGTAGATAACCGGTTTTTTGACGAGAAAATTCCCCAACGGTGGAAAGAAAAAAAGTTTTTGCCGCGGGGAATTTCTGAGCGGATTTTCAGTCTAGTGGGGCAGAGGCCGATCGCTGGCCGGAAAGGAGGATGGAAAAAATGAAGATTGCGAAATTGAATTGGTCGGCTGCGTTTCTCGCCGGAGCTATGACCGTGCTCATGGCGCCAACGGCCGACGCCGCAGATGTTGTCTCCAAAGACGCTTTTACCGAGGGCAGTTACTGCCACATGAAGTTCCCCGCGATTCCTGAACGGAACTTGGGTACGGCTCAGCCGGTTCTTAAGGAAGCGAGCTCGGGTGACATCATCGACTTCTACGGACCGTGCAGTCACGATGCGCTGGGCAAGGATGAAATCCAGGCACAACTTCTCCAACTGCAGCGGCGTCGATCTCTTGAATATTCGGATTAACCGCCGCTGCGACACCCAAAGGGGAGAGGATTCATATCTCTCCCCCTCAGGAATTTTTATTCAAGTGAAACAGTCATAGAGGCAAGTACAAGGAAGGAGGTGACGACATATGACAACGCACAATCTGCAAATGCGAGCGAGATATCGAAGAATCCACCAAGGAGGTCTGCATCTAAAATTGCTGTTGGCTGTCATTGCGTTGGTTCTTGATTTGGTATTCATGCAGGCCCGGGCCTTCGCTGATCTACCAGAGGCGACGCCGGGAAATCCGAATGTCGCCGCTGGACGGAAAGCCATCGGGGCAAAGGATTTCAAATCCGCCGTGAAAAGCCTGACGAAAGCCGTTCAGGCAAACCCGAAAGACACCGACGCTCACACCATGCTCGGCTACAGTTATCGCAAACTCGGCAACTTCGACAAATCGATGGAGTATTACCGGAAGGCTCTAAAGATCGATTCCAGTCATCTGAGCGCTCATGAATACCTTGGCGAGCTTTACCTCGACATGAAGCAACCTGCCAACGCAAAGTCGCAACTTCAGGCGTTGAAAAAAGCTTGTCCCATTTTTGGAAAATGCGAGGAGTACGAGGACTTGAGGATAGCCATCGAGAACTACAAAACGAAGTGATTTATAAGGAGGAACTACAAGATGACAACGCACAATATACAGATTGGTAAGGGCTTTCGGTGGTTCTACATCTTGATAGGGGGCGTACTACCTACCCTTTTCGCGCTCGCCGCCTGTACCCAGATGGTGCAGCCGGCAACCACGAAGCACGCGGCAAAGGCCTACGTTGGCAATTTCAAAGACAACACGGTGAGCGTGATCGATACCGACGCTGGCAATGTCGTCGCAACCGTTCCGGTTGATGCCGGGCCGCACGGCATGGCGATAACGCGGGACGGCCGCATGGTCTACGTCAGCGGCGACGGCTCTTCGTCGGTCGACGTCATCGATACGGCCACCGACAAAGTCGTGAAGACAATCAACGTCGGCAAGGCGCCGAACGGTGTGGCGCTCACGCCTGATAACCGGCTGCTGCTGGTCGCGGTCTACGACGAGAACCGTATCGCCTTCATCGATACCTCGACACAGACCGTGGCTGCCACGATGGCGGTGCCCAAGCCTCATACCGTCGCGATCAGTCCCGACGGCAAGCTCGCGTACGTCACGGTACAGGAACCGGGCCACTTCGGGCTCGCCCTCATCGACCTGGCTACGCGCAGCGTCGTCCGCACCTTGGCGCTCGATAAGACGCCGCGCGATGGAGAATTCAGCTACGACGGCAGGATGTTCTACTTTACCGAGGCGGGGGTCAGCTCAGTCCAGGTCCTCGACTCCGCCTCCGGCAAGATTGTCGCGCAGATCCCGACAGGCGTATCGCCCCATTTCGTCGGTTATCCGGCTGGCTCGTCGTTCGGCATGGTTGTCGTGCAGGGCCCGGGCGAGCTGTCTTTGTTCGATCCGGCGACGAACAAGCCAACGCGCAACGTTGCGGTCGGCAAACAGCCCCACTGGGCGGCGACGTCCGGCGACGGCAAAACAACATACGTAACCAACGAGGGCTCGAACGATGTCACTGTCGTCGACCTCGCCACCGGCCGGACCGAGACGATCGCGGTTGGCAACGCGCCACGCAAGATTGTCGTCCAATGAGCCGCGAGGAGCACAAGGAAATAATCACATGATCACAACAGGGAACATGAAAATTCGAAAACATTTATGGCCGTTGTGCGCCGTAATGGGCATCCTTTTGACAGGCGCTTTCGCCTTCGCCGTCTGCGCCCAGATAGCGCAGGCGGCGGCCACAGCGACGGGTAGTGCGAAGGTCTCGATTGTCAATTTTGCGTTCGCGCCGGCGGAGATCACGATCGCTCCCGGCGAGAGCGTCACCTGGACCAATGACGACGGCGCGCCGCATGGGCTGGAGTATCACGACGGCGCAAAGGGCACGGATCTCTTGCTGCCCGGAGCAAGCTTTAGCCGTCAATTCGATCGGCCTGGCAGCTACGATTACAACTGCTCGGTGCATCCCTACATGACCGGTCGCGTGGTCGTGCGCGCCCAATGATGCGCGGGCAGAGGCTGAGGTATTGCAATGATGAGACAGAGCAGATGGTTATTTTTGCTCCTTTTCTTCTTTCTGTTTGATTCTGTCGATGCTTTGTCTCAAGAGCACGGCAATGATGCTGTCAAGAGAGGTGAATATATCTTTTCGCTGGCCGGTGGTTGCGCCTGTCACACGGTGCCCAGGGGGACAGAGAATGCGGGAGCGCGGACTTTTCCAATTCCCTTTGGGACGGTTTACAGCACGAACATCACTCAGGACAAAGAGACCGGTCTCGGTGGTTGGACGGAGCAACAGATTCACGACGCCATAGCTAAAGGGAGCCGGCGCGATGGCAGCAAAATTATTCCTGTAATGCCCTATGAGGCATATTCGGGCATGGCGCAAGAAGATCTCACAGCGCTCATTGCTTATCTAAAAACGCTCAAGCCCGCGAAGAAAGCCACGCCGGAACTGAAAAGCTGGGCACCTTTCACTCGCAGTTTGGGAATCCCAATTTATCTAAAAATGTTCGGCCGTTTTTCGAGTTCACCCACCCAAGCTCCGAAGAGCGGCATCGAGCGCGGGCGTTATTTGGTGGAGCACGTTTCGGTTTGCGGCGACTGCCACACGCCGAGAAATTCCATCGGTGTTCCGAACCGCTCCATGTACCTCGCCGGCGCCAACGAAAAGATCGGCCCCTTGGGCCAAGAAGTGCCGAACATCACGCCGGATAAGGAGACCGGGATCGGTGAATGGAAACGGGAGGATATCGCCGAGTTACTTCTGACCGGCAACAAGCCCGACTTGGATAATGTTCAAGGCCTCATGGCGGAAGTCATCCAAGGAACAGCGCATGGCTTCAAAGACATGAAACGGGAAGACGCTCTCGCCATCGCCGATTATTTGAAATCGATCCCGCCGATCAAAAATAAGATCAAGTGATCGACTTACGCGTGAAGCGCGTTGAAGAAGTTAGGAGGTGTTTGTAGATCGCGGCATCCGCAATTTCGCACTGAAACCTCCTTTCGCGACGAGCACGCAAATCACTTTCTGGAAAAATCCTACTTTATCGCGCTGACCGACATTGGTCGCGTTTCGTTACTGGAGCGGCGGGTCTTCATGTGACTTCACGATCGGCTCATCCCCAAAACATTTCGACCAAAATATTCTCAAGAAAAAAATTCCAACAGGGAATTTTCTGCGCTCCGCTCCAGTCAGGCAGAGTAGAGTATGCGAGTTCAACCGGAAGGAGGTGATGAAGATGAATAAAGCGAAGCTTGTAACCGTGTTGGCGCTTTTTGGCCGGCGTCATCGGCACCGGCACAACTTCGGTGCGCGCTCAGGGAGAGATCTTTAAAGAGGTCGCTGAGGCGGGAACGTACTACCACATTAAATTTCCCGCGATCCGGGAAGACACACTGAGTGAAGCGAGTCCGGACCTGACGATTTCGGGCGATGTGATCGATTACTACGGACCATGCGATCACGATCCCCTGGGCAAAGACGAAGTTCAGTCCCAGAGATTGCAGGCACAGCATCGATTTGATTCTGAATTTGCAGACTAAGTAGGCAGAGACCAACGCCGCCGGAGGAAATGCGTTCGCAGCCCCCGGCAATCCGTTTGCTGGCGCGCTGACAGATTTGCGCGCTGGGATCAGACAGAAACTGAAGCGGTTGCAACGAACGAGGAAAATCAACCGATGAAAGCTACAAGCGTTACTTTTTTAGGGGCATGGTTGGCATTCCTGCCGGCAGCCAACAGCCTCGCTGCCGGTTCTCTCCCATTCACGATACTCTCAACGTCAATCGACGCGTCAGCAAAGCATCGCGCGCTGCCGGACTTTTCCTTAGTCGAGCGCAGCGGCAAGAAGATCACACTGGCAAACCTGCGCGGCAAAGTCTGGGTTGCCGATTTTATCTACACGCACTGTGACGATACTTGTCCGATGCAGACGGCCGACATGGCCAAGCTGCAGGATCGATGGATGAACCAAGGCGAGCTTGAGCTGGTCACCTTCTCGATCGATCCCGACCGTGACACGCCGAGGGTCCTTGCGGCGTATGCCAAACGATTTAAAGCCGATGCCGACCGCTGGCTGTTTCTAACCGGGAGCGAAAACGAAATTACGCGCTTAGTTGAAAAAGGGTTTCGCCTCCCTGTAGTGCAAGCGCCTCACGGCAATCACGGCATTATCGTGCATAGCGCACGGTTTGTGCTGGTCGATCGACAAGGGCAAGTGCGCGGCTACTACGATAATCGAGACCCAAAAGCGATGCGGCGGCTCGAAGCCGACGCGACTCGCTTGCTGCGACATTCACCGTCAGTGCGAAGTCCCCGCGCTGGGATGTTTTGATCCATCGGTCACGCATTGCCCAACGACGGGAATAAATCCGCATCTCGGGAAGTATTACGGTTGACAACAAATCACAATTAAGGAGATGGAAAATGGCACTCCCTATTAATCGACGCGACTTTTTAAAATTGGCCGGCCTCGGTGGTGTTGCCTTCGTATCGGGCCTTGGCTGTTCTACCGTTCGCGGCGGGGCAATGGCCGGTCTGTCGAACAACGACGACTTCTACTTCGTGCAGCTATCTGACACGCACTGGGGATTTTCCGGACCGGCGGCCAATCCCGATGCCGCAGGGACGTTACCCAAGGCGGTCACCGCAGTGAACGCGCTCAATACCCAACCGGATTTTATTGTCTTTACCGGTGATCTCACACATACAACGGACGATCCCAAAGAACGGCGTCGCCGCCTCGGCGAATTCAAAGACATCGTCAGCCAGCTCAAGGTGAAGAACATGCACTTCATGCCCGGCGAGCATGATGGCTCGCTGGACCAGAGTAGAGCGTTTCAGGAATTCTTCGGTCCGACTCATTATACTTTCGATCACAAAGGCGTGCATTTCATCGTCTTGGACAACGTCTCCGATCCGCGGGCGCGCTTGGGCGATGCCCAATTGCAATGGCTGAACCAGGACCTGAGGAAGCAGAATCCGGATTCTAAGGTCGTTGTGTTTACTCATCGGCCGCTGTTCGATCTCTATCCGAAGTGGGATTGGGCGACTGCCGATGGAGCGCAGGCAACGAAAATCCTGCTACAGCATCCGAACGTCACAGTCTTTTACGGTCACATTCATCAGGAAAATCATCATATGACCGGCCATATCGCCCATCACGCGGCCAAATCGCTGATTTTCCCACTGCCTGCTCCGGGTTCACAACCGAAGCGCGCCCCGGTGCCGTGGAATCCCGCCGCCCCGTACAAAGGCTTAGGATTTCGCGAGGTCGAAGCCGACATAGATCATGCGAAGTATGACATCACGGAGTTCCCCGTGGTGAGGAGCTAACCATGCGCCGCAAGATTGCCCGAATCGCTTTTCTCGCAGTTATTTCCATGCCGATCACTTTCTTTGGGTTGAGCTTTTTAAGTTCCGGCGCGGCTCAGACTTCGGAGCGTGTAATAAAAATTACCGCGCATAAGTTTGAATATGAACCCAGTGAAATCCATCTCAAGGTCGGCGAACCGGTCGTGCTGGAGTTGATCTCGAAGGACGTGACCCATGGCTTCAATATTCCTGATCTGGGATTGCGCGCGGATCTCGAACCAGGAGAGACGGCGCGCATACGTCTCGTTCCGGAAAAAGCCGGGACGTTTGAATTTCACTGCGATAATTTTTGCGGCATCGATCACGAGAGTATGAGCGCAAATATTATCGTTGAGTAATTCCACGCTACGAGTCATGATTGTCCGCTTGATTAACTAGTCCCGCTGCCATACTCCTCTGGAGGTGCGTTTCTTTTCTTTGTCTCGAGACGGCTGGCTGCTTTTCGTCACCTGCGGTGTGCGCTCGTTCGCCTATGGCTTTCTCTCTGTCATGCTCGGACTCTACCTTGATGCCGCAGGAGTGAGTCAGACCGGAATCGGCTGGATATTCACTGCCGCGCTTGCCGGTGGCGCGGTGATGACCATCGCCATTACCGCCGTGGCGGACCAATTTGGGCGCAGAACGTTGCTGATCATCGGCGCCCTCCTCATGGCATTGGCGGGGAGCGTATTTGCGCTGAGCGACAATCCGATTTACCTCATAATAGCCGCGATTTTTGGTACCATCAGTCCGTCCGGCAAAGAAGTCGGACCGTTTCTCTCCATCGAGCAAGCGATTCTGCCTCAGACTGCCAGCGACCGGGAACGAACAACCGTCTTCTCTGCCTACAACCTCGTCGGATCATTTGCCGGCGCGCTCGGCGCACTGGCGGTGTCGATTCCGACTTTTTTCTCCTTGTCCGCGATCACCGGTTATCGACTGTTGCTTTGGAGCTACGTGCTCGCGGCGATGGTCTTGGGTGTCTTATTCGTTCTGCTTTCCCCGCAGGTAGAAGCAAAAAACCACGTTGGCCTGGAGGGTCGGCGCTTCGGCGTGCATAATTCGCGGCAAATCGTTACCAAGCTTGCCGGCCTTTTCGCCCTGGATGCGTTTGCCGGAGGCTTTATCGTGCAGAGCATCGTCGCTTACTGGTTTTATCTGCGGTTCAACACCGACTTGACCGCGCTCGGCGGCATATTTTTCGGCACGAACATCCTCGCGGCTTTGTCGTTTTTGGCCGCGCCAACTATCGCGCGCCGGTTTGGATTGCTGAACACGATGGTCTTTACCCATCTGCCGTCAAATATTTTGCTGCTGCTGATTCCGCTGATGCCGAACCTCGAATTAGCGGTGATGATGCTGCTATTGCGAAACTCGTTGTCGCAACTCGATGTGCCGACGCGCCAATCATATACAATGGCGGTTGTGGACGCCGAGGAACGGGCTGCATCGGCGGGTATTCTTTCAGTTGCGCGCAACGCTGGTGCGGCCGTGGCGCCGGTCTTTACCGGAGCCCTGCTGGCAGCTCCGGCGCTTGGATTACCGTTCCTGTTGGCGGGCGGGTTAAAAGTGATTTACGACTTATGGATCTTCGCGCTATTTCGGCGGGTGAAGCCGCCAGAAGAGATATGATAACGGTAAAATATTTTTTGATGGCGTTAAATATGCCGACTGCTTGCTCTCTCGCGTAAGTGCGCGTCAATTCGTGGAAGCAACCCGCGAGCGGTTTTCGGGGCCAAAAGTGACCTGGAGTGCGAAATAAGCTTGGAATCCACCGGGACCTTGAACCGTGTGGCCGGCAGAAAACAAAAGATGATAGGTATCGCTGAAATTATAGATGCTGCCCAAGTTGAGCCTGGTATCCGAGTCCCCGGCTTTTTCGCTCGGGGTTTCGTGAAATATCTCTACCCCGAGAGTGAGAGCCGGCGTTATTTCACGCTGCAAAAGCCAGCCGGTAAACCACCAATCGCGGTTGTCTTTGCCCGGATTGATCCAATAGCCGGCGCCGCCGTAAGTCGTCCAGGATCCGAAACTCTTTTGCAGCCATAGCGGTAGAAAAACTTGCGCATGGCCGGCGCCTAGACCGCGCTGACGATCGCCGGTCGGTATCTCGACAAGCGGAAAGACCCCGGCCTGGGGAAGCCGATCAGTTTCTTCGAAAAAGCGATACTTCGCGCCGACTTCAGTGTCGCCGTAGCCGAAGTTTGTCGCACCGTGAGCCTGCGCTGAAAACGAAACGGGAGCAATAAGATGCAGCTGCAAATTGGGCAGGGCCCCGTAATTGACCTCGAAATGCGGCGATGTTCCTGACCAACCGCTTTTATCGTGATCGAGTTGAGAGGCAACATATATTTCCCAGTGGCGATATTCGACCGGCTCGGGATCATCGGTGGAAAAAGGCGGTCCCGCCCAAACGGTTTGCACTGGCCCGACCATTACGATCATCACGGCCAGCAAAAGTTTAATCATTCCGTCCTTTCGCGCTACCGACCGCTGTCCCGCGCGTTTATAAAGCGCCCATGCTTTTGTAATCGCCGCTGTGTATCACGAAGTGTCCGGTGCGCTCTCCCCAAACTCAACGCTCCCGGGAAAACGCAGCCCTTTGCCGACGCCGGCGATGCGATTACAAACCTGGGTGCCGTTCGGCCAACTCAAGCTCGTGCCCGTCCGGATCACGGATCCACGCGCTGAAGCCCGTACCATCGGGGCGCTGTTTAAACGGGCGAATGAACATCACGCCTTCTTCTTCGAGAACGGTGCAGAGCTTCCGTAGATCGGTCGTATCGATGCCGACGTGGATGTTTGCCGGTGTCACTCGAACCGGTGCCCTATCACTTGTGTCTTGGATCAATTCCAAGAAGGGTGCGCTTGCCTCGTCGCCATAGCCGACCAGACCGACTTCCACTTTGCGCGCTTCGCTGGCGTGGCGCTCTTTCAGCTTCATGCCGAGCAGGCGTGTGTAGAATGCAATGGACCGACTGAGATCGGCCACCGGTAACATGGTATGGTGGACACGGAAACGAAGATCCTTGACCATACAATCGTCATTCATAAAATCTCCTTCTAAAAAAGTCCGACGAGAGTGTGTTTATCGGCGTTTTACCTTACATGGCCGCGATCAGCTGTCCCCCGAGAGCGGTTAGAACCACAACCAGCCACGGGGGACATTTCCAGAACATCAAAAGGCCGAAGGCGACGAGCCCAAGGCCGAAGTCAGCCGGAGAGTAGATTGCGCTCGTCCAAACAGGTCGGTACAGCGCGGTTAGCAGCAGGCCAACCACTGCTGCATTGATGCCTTTTAAAGCGGATTGAAAAACCGGCACCGAGCGCAAAAGGTCCCAGAACGGAAGCGCACCGGCGATCAACAAAAAAGAAGGGAAGAAAATCGCTACCAGAGTTAGAAACGCTCCTGGCAAACCGTTTGGCGCCATGTTCATCACCGCGCCGAGGTACGCGGAAAAAGTGAAAAGCGGTCCTGGGACTGCTTGGGCAGCTCCGTAGCCGGCGACGAATTGCTCGTTGGTGACCCAACCCGGGTTGACGACTTCGGATTGAAGCAACGGCAAGACGACGTGCCCACCGCCGAACACTAGCGAGCCGACGCGAAAAAAACTGTCGAAGACTTCCAACGCGTGGCTGGTCCACAACTGCCTCAAAAGAGGCAGGCCTAAGAGAAGCGCAAAGAAAGTAATCCAGGCGCTCATTCCGGCTTTTTTGCCGATGGGAAAGCGCATGTGCGAAACCGGAGAAGAAGCTGCACCGGGAAAGATCATCAAGCCAGCGATAGCAGCGATGGCGATCGATGCAAGCTGCCCGATGGCGGTCGGCCACGCGAGCGTGACTATCGAAGCTAAAACTGCGATGGTAGCGCGCTCCCGGTCCGGACAAAGCGAACGGGCCATGCCCCAAACCGCTTGGGCGACGACGGCAACTGCAACGACTTTAAGCCCGTGCAGCCAACCCGCATCGGCAGCGCTCGCAAACGCGCCGATCCCGAAGGCAAACGCGACCAGCGCCAATGCCGACGGCAGGGTGAAACCCAGCCATGCGGCAATGCCACCGAGCAAACGCGCGCGCGCGATGCCAATGGCGATGCCTACCTGGCTGCTCGCGGGCCCGGGCAGAAACTGACACAGGGCCACGAGATCGGCATAGCTTTGCTCATCGATCCACTTTCTGCGCTTGACATACTCTTCGTGAAAATACCCCAGGTGGGCGATTGGACCGCCGAAAGAGGTCAATCCGAGGCGGGTCGAAACCCAGAGAACTTCTAGAACAGAGCTGTGTTTCCGACTGCGGCGAACTTCGTCGGTGGCGATTTCAGCTTGCTCACTCATAATGCTCAACGACCTCTTCGAGTGAACCTTCGGCGATTTCCAATGCCTTCAGAGCCGTTTCTAAGTCCTCACTAGGGTGAGTTTTAAGAAGTTTTCCGCCCTGGACTCGTAACCCCCTGACGATCTTGTGCCACTGTTTTGCCTGTCGGTGTGCTTTGATATTCTTCTTGTGCTGAATCTCACCGCCCAGACCGGTGTGCTCCAGTGTCTCTTCGAGAGTATGTTCGGCGATTTGAAGCGCGAGCACGCCGTGTGCGAGGTCTTCGTATCCGGATTTTTTATGAATCGCTTGCAGTTGTTTTTGCGCTTGCTGGAACCGCCTCATCAGCGCCTTCAACTGATTCTTTTGAGCTTTTTCTAATTGAGCCATATTTCCCCTTCCTCCTTTTGTTTATTTACCGGAGATTTCAAATCGTTGATTGGTCACCGCTGGAGCGCTGGGTCGGACGATATGGATGAACTTAAAACCGGCTTCCGCGTGGCAGCCGTTGCACGCGCTGAGAGTCTCATCGTAGGACTTTTGAAAACTGCTTGCGCTTTTGCTCTTTACGGACTTATCCAGCTCGGCAACTTGGGTCTGAAGAACTGAATCCAATACGCTCGAGATTTTGATGCCGTTCTTTTCCGCATTGAGGACTTTCGCCGCCTCCATTGTTTCCTTGAGCTCATCAAGCTCGTATTGCGCAAGGTCCCAATTGGCAGACTTGGCGGCAAACCACAGTTTCCCCGCATGCAGTTGAATCGTCGTCATGTACTCGCCTAAACCCGGCGCCAATTCTTTTGCGGTTGCAACTTCGGATTGGGTTCGTTTGACCGCTTCCTGAAGCGCGGTTAGAGCGCCGCCATTGGATTGGCTGAGACTTTGGACTTGTTGATCTAAACTCAGAACGCACGCAAACAGCGCCAAAACCAAAATTAAACTGAGTACGATGGCGCCCCATAAGAACGCTGGATTTTTCATCCGGTCCTCCGCGCAGTTTAAGACTCACGGACCATGAGCGTTAAGCGTCTATTCATTCGTCTTCTAACAATTCGCCGAAAAGCTCGCTGACTTTTTGTCTCGCAACCTGTAAGGCCCTGCGTCCTGCGGGAGTGGCCTGGTACATACGACGCAGGCTCTTTCCCGACCGCTCGCTGGCTGACCGAAGGTATCCCTTTCGCTCGAGGCCATGCAGCAATGGATAAAGCGTGCCCGGACTAAGCCTGTAACCATGCCGGCCCAATTCTTCGATGAACCATAGACCGAAGACGGGACGCTTCGCGGCGTGGTGCAGGATGTGGAGGCGAATCAGGCCGGCGTAGAGATCCTGATCGCGTGGGTCCTGGCTCTTGTGCTCTTTAGTGTTCTGCATTTCGTTATCGAGATCCGATATAGGTTGGTTTATCTCGCTTGTCAACAACACTGAATCGGTAATTCAACCCGATACCGAGATCCTGCGCATAGCGATGGTTTGTCGAGTTTGACGCTTGCCTGGGGGTCGGTATGGGGGCGTATCGCCGTTGCTCTTCAAATATGTAACGATATTCTGGTTACGAGAAGAGGCTCGAGATCGGCAATTTCAACGTTCCCTTGGCCTTGCCGGTTAGGGGAAGGAGTTATAGCAATGGCAGGAATCGCTGTCGAGGTTCTCATAATTGCTTTGTTAGTCGCGGCCAACGCTTTCTTTGCGATGGCAGAATTGGCCGTGATCAGCGCGCGCAAGTCCAGGCTGCAGGAGTGGGTGAAGATGGAGAACCGGCGCGCGATGGCGGCTCTCGATCTCGCTGTCACGCCGAATAAGTTTTTGTCGACCATGCAGATCGGCATAACGGCGGCGGGCATACTGATCGGCGCCATCGCCGGGCGAAATCTCGCCCAGGCTGCGGCCGCTTACGTCGAGCGGCTACCGCTGATCGCGCCGTATCACGAGGAGGCAGGTTTGGCGCTCGTGGTTTTGACGATCACCTTTGCGGTATTGGTGCTCGGAGAACTGGCGCCCAAGCGCCTGGCTCGGCGTCATCCCGAGACGATCGCGACGTTCATCTCTTTGCCCCTGCTCTGGCTCACAAAGCTTTCATCCCCCGTTCTTTACGTGTTGAATTTCTCCACCGATGCGATCTGTCGACTCTTCGGCAAACCTGCCGGCGATGAGCCGCCAGTCACCGAAGAAGAGATTAATATTTTGGTGCGCCAGGGCACCAAGGCCGGTGTTTTCGCGGAGGTTGAACAGGACATGGTGGAAGCGGTGCTGCAGCTGGGCGATAAGACGGCGCGCTCCCTCATGACCCCAAGAACTCAAATCGCCTGGCTGGATCTTGAAGATAGCGCCGATCGCGTGAGGGAGAAGATCTTATCCAGCGGCCATTCTTGTTTTCCAGTCGCGACGGGCATTCTGGACAACATGGACGGGGTGGTGGCGGCGAAAGATCTGCTGAGTTCCAGCATCGCGGGCCATGTCCTCGATCTCAAATCGTTAATGCAGCAACCCTTGTTCGTGCCCCGAACGGTCAGCGCCCTGGAAGTTTTGGAGTCGTTCAAAAAGTCGGGTCAGCATATCGCCCTTGTGGTCGACGAGTACGGCGGTATCGAGGGGTTGCTCACGCACCACGACATTTTAGAGGCCATCGCCGGCGATATCCCCTTCGATGGCAAACCGACCGACCCGAAAGCGATCCAGCGTCACGACGGTTCCTGGCTTTTGGACGGGATGTTGAGTGTGGATGAGTTCAAGGAAATTTTTCATGTCCAGAGTCTGCCCGGAGAAAAGCGCGACGCCTATCAGACCCTGGGCGGATTTATTTTTACCCGAATGGAAAGAGTTCCATCGGTCAGCGAAACTTTTGAATGGAACGGCTTGCGCTTCGAAATTGTCGACATGGACGGCAAGCGCATCGATAAAGTGTTGGTCAGTGAAGTAACGCTAAAAGACGAGAGTCTCGCGGGCTCGCCGATCCCTTCTCAAGACGCAACGGTGGTCAGACAGGGGTCTCGGACGTAGTGTCGTATACTTTCGACCAACTCGTCCTCTTACAAGATACCGGTCCTTCGGGCGAAAAGTATCCCAGGCGCGAAATTTTGCCGCTCGTGTCCCGAGATGTCGGACGTCGAATCAGTGCTGAATAAGATTGTCAGGACGATCATAAGCCCCACCGCATCTTCCAAGCGACCGTAGGGGTGAAGCGACCGGAAGGCTTTCGCCGTGCGAGTGCGAACGCAATCCACCAAGGGATGACCGTCCCGGCGTCGGCGATGTTGTGGATCGTGTCGCTGAATAAAGCGATGCTTCCCAATAGGACGACGATTATAAGCTGAAGTGCGGCCGTTGCAGCCAGGCCGATGAGGGACCATTTTACCGCCCAAATGCCGCGCTCTGCGGTGAACAATGCCGGATCGAGCGTACCCGGGATGTGATCATGGCGTTGACTTCGATTATGGTGGTAGCGAGAGTGGTCGACATTGCCCCCAAACCAACTTGTACTCCACGGCAGGACCGGACGCTATGCGTGCCCGGCAGGACGAATCAGACGTTCGGTTTAACAAGGCGGCCATCTACCGGCCGCATTACGTTCAATCGTATCATAACGCGCCGGCACTAGGACCAACGCCGGTGTAGTTGAGCCGAAGGATGTCCTCAACGACGACGGTCGCCAATTGGCTTGCAAGTCGGCTCCCCCTCCGGTGGCCGCCATCGAAACGACGCCAAGACTGACTAGGTAACGCGTGATCCACACTGGACCGAGAAACGTCCTCCTTTTACGGCACGGTTATTATTATTCTTAGATGATGGGCGATGAGCTTGCGCGAGGGCCCTTTCTATTTTGTCAGATCCTAGCCGATTAGTCTTGGCTCGTAGATCCTCGCGGCATGATCTCGCTTTCTTGGAGACGTTGCCAGTAGGCGTAGAGTGCGTCGTAAACGGCTAACTCTCGTTCCAAAAGTTCGTGATCGTTCTGGTAGACGAGTCGGAAACCTTCGGCGATCGCATCGAGGCCGCGCGACTGCGGCGTCAGATCTTTGGCAACCGTATCGGCACCCCTCACGATCAAAGCAAGTTGTTGCAGCGCCGGATCGGTGAGCTTGTACTTTTTGATGATGGCGTCGAAGGAACACTCAGGACCGTGATGGCCCGGCTCGACATTTGAGACATTGAATGGAATCGTGCCTTCGCGCTTCGCGACCTCCATCACTTGATCCGTCGGCACATAAAAAAACTCGGCCTGAGGATCAACGAATCGTTTGATGAGCCACGGACAAGCGACGCGGTCCACTTTCGGTCTCGCTCGTGTTACCCACTTCATCGGTTTGTATCCTTTCGCATCTATGATCACCCTCCTCGCACCAGTGGCCAAAGGATCAAACCAATCACGGCTGAGATGGCGACCAGAATCGGTTCCGAAATTTTATATCGCCACAGAATGCCAAAGCTGATAAGGCCAATTGCTGCTGTAGGCAGATCCGTGATCGCCCGTGAGGCCAAGACAATAACTGCGCCGGTGATCGCGCCGGTTGCCGCCGCCGTCGCGCCGTCAACGAACGCTTTGAGCTGAGGGTTGTCTCGATGACGTTTGAACCAGGGCGCCGGAAGAACCGTAAACAAATAGACCGGCAGAAAGATGCCGATAGCCGCCATAATTGCCCCCGCAAATCTGGCGACAAGAAAACCGATAAACGCAACCGTGATAACCACCGGACCGGGCGTAATCATCGCCACCGCTACTGCGTCCAAAAACTGATGGTCGTTGAGCCAACTGAATTGCTGCACTACACCCTGCTGCAAAAAAGGAACAATCGCCAAACCGCTGCCAAACACAAACGCGCCTGCTTTGGCGAAAAAGAGGAGAATCTGTGTCAATACATCTGCGGAATCGGCTGCCGTTCCGGCTTGGTTGGTCCACGCTTCCATTAGCCAGATAAGCGCAACGACCACAGCGCCCGCGAGCGTTATGAAAAGAGCTTGCTTCCAACCTGGCCAGGCATAGAAAAATACAACTACCAGCCCAGCAAGAATAAAGAACTCAGCCAGCTCGGCCTGGGCCCACGCGGTCACAACTGTCAGCACGAAAAAGATGCCCCACAGCAATGGGTCGTGTTTGTTAGTGCTGCGCGCGAGTTTGTAAGCAGCAATGGCAATGATGGCGATGACCATTGCGCCGATCCCATAAAAAGCCGCCTGCATCCACCAAAGCCCGCCATAAGCAACGTAGGCCATAGAGATCGCAACGACCATCAGAAATGACGGGAGTATGAAGGCGAAGCCAACGAGAGTTGCACCCAAGATGCCGCCCTCGAAGTAACCGATGGCAATTGCCGTTTGTGCCGCGAGCGGTCCCGGCGAGATTTGGGCGAGCGCCAGCGCCAGCTTGTAAGTGTCTTCGCTGACCCAATGGCGCTGCTCAACGAGGTCTCTGTGCATGAAACCGACCAAGGCAACCGGACCGCCGAACCCGATGGTGCCGAGTTTAAGGAAGTAACCGATGAGCGGCCACAGCCCTGCTGTAGCGGGTGCCGTTTCAGTTTCTCGGAGAATTGAAACTTCCAATGGATGGGTCATCCTTTCTAGGTTTTCTATCTAACACTTGAATCTGCTATATAGCAGTTGTAGCTTCCAAGGAGACGCGATGCAAGATTCAGAAGGCCGATGGCTGCTGCTCATACACCAGATCCCGCCGAAGCCCGACTATTTCCGCGTAAAAATTTGGCGACGGCTCCAGCGGCTCGGCGCAGTGGCCATCAAGAACTCAGTATACGTTCTTCCCAAGAACGAACAGACACAGGAAGATTTTCAGTGGGTATTGCGGGAAATCGTAGAAGGCGGGGGGGAAGCGACAGTCTGCGAGGCACGTTTTGTCGACGGCCTTTCGGACCGAGACGTGGAAGCTTTATTTCAAACCGCGCGGAGCACGGACTACGACGAAATCGCCGTGGAAGCTCGCCGGCTGGGTGCGATTCCGTTGCCGAAAGGTAAGATCAAGGACGACCGCTCTGCGCAAATCGAGACCGATCTTGCCAAGCTTAAGCGGCGTCTAGCCGAGGTCGTCGCCATTGACTTTTTTGGCGGCCGAGGCCGCGAGGTAGTGGACGGGCTCATCTCCGGGATTGAGGCACGTATGCATGAAAAGAGATCGGGCACGGCGGTGGTGCGGCCCGCAGCGGCGGCCTTGAATGAGTTGAAGGACAAAACGTGGGTGACGCGCAAAGGCATATATGTAGACCGCATGGCGAGCGCGTGGTTCGTCCGTCGTTTCATTGATCCCGCTGCTCGCTTTAAATTTGTGCCAGCTAAAGGTTACAAACCGCTCCCCGGTGAACTGCGTTTCGATATGTTCGAGGCGGAGTTTACGCATGAGGGTGATCGCTGCACTTTGGAGATCCTAATCGAACGCGCGGGGATCAATGATCCGGCTCTCCGCAGAATCGCGGAAATTGTCCATGACATCGACCTGAAGGATTCGAAGTTTGGGCGCCAGGAGACTCCGGGGATTGAGCAAGTCGTCGCTGGTATCGCGATGGCTCATAAGGACGACGAGAATCGACTGGCACGCGGCTCGGCCGTCTTTGACGACCTCTACGAATATTTCAAGAGAAAACGTGGCTGATATTCTCGCGGGTTTCCTTGAATGGCGGTTTCCCAGTTTCTGACGCCTTTGGTTTCCGATAACCCGGAGTTAAAGAGCAATTACCCCTGGAAGTTTAGGCGGAAAGAAGCTTAACCATGGAAAAGAATTTGTTTGCGACGATCGGTTTTTTCAAAGTTCTAGCCGCACTCGTGACGATGTCGTTTTTCGTTCTCACGAGCGCCGTATCATCAAGTCCTGCTGCGGGAAAACTCGATACCACCAATATTGAGCAGCTTACGGGTGTAAAGGGAGAACTGAACGAAAAAGAAGGCGTGTTTAAAGTCACAGTTCCGCGCGGCGATCTCAAAATCACTATTGCAGGAGTAAAGATGACACCGCCGATGGGACTCGCGTCCTATGCGGCCTTTACGAAAGTCGGCAGCAAGACGATGGTCATGGGCGACACGACGCTGTTGGAAGATCAGGTCAACCCGGTCATGAGCGTTGCCTTGGATAACGGCCTGGAAGTCACGGCGCTGCATAACCACTTTTTCTGGGATTCTCCCAAAGTCATGTTCATGCATATCGGCGGGATGGGCGGTGAGGAAAAACTCGCCTCGGCGGTGGGAAAAGTTTTCGCCACGATCAAAGAAACCAGCGGCGGCAACGGCCAGGTGCCGAAAGCCGATCTCGATCCGGCGAAAACCTCGCTGGATCCAAAAAACATCGAAGCTATTATTGGAACGAAAGGACAATTGGCAAGCGGTGTTTACAAAATCACCATTGGTCGAACGACAAAGATGGGCGGACATGAGGTCGGAAATGCGATGGGTATCGCCACCTGGGCGGCCTTTGTTGGAGGCGATCAAGAAGCAGTCGTGGACGGTGATTTTGTGATGCTTGAGAAAGAGCTTCAATCCGTGCTGAAAGCATTACGTGGCGCGGGAATCAACGTGGTTGCCATTCATAACCACATTGAGACGGAGTCTCCACGCATTGTCTTTCTTCACTACTGGGGCGTCGGTTCGACGACCGAATTGGCCAAGGGTTTGAAGACGGCGCTCGATACAGAGAAGAAATGAATCTGCACTTCGCTGACGAAACGCTATGACCGTTTTTCTCAACGTACTGCTGATTGCATTCGCTGTGATGACAATCGACGCACGGGCTGAAGAATCTCTTCCCCTACAGGTCGCGCAAACGATAGCATTGCCTGATGTGGAAGGGCGCATCGATCACATGGCTGTCGATGTTAAAGGTCAACGGCTGTTTGTCGCGGCGCTCGGCAACGATTCTCTTGAAGTCTTGGATTTGCGCGCTGGCAAGCACCTTCAGAGCATCACCGGGTTTCATGAGCCGCAGGGCGTCGGTTTCGTCCCTGGGTTCAACAAGCTTTTTGTCGCCAACGGCAAGAACGGCGCATGCGATATCCTCGACGGCTCGTCGTTTAAGCGCACCAAGAGCTTAAAACTTGACGATGACGCCGACAATGTTCGCTATGACGCGCTTGCCCACCGCATTTATGTCGGTCACGGCAGCGGCGGGCTTGCCGCCATCGACCCAGCCGACGGTAATCAGATCGGTGACATCAAGCTCGAGGCCCACCCTGAATCCTTTCAGCTGGAGAAATCTGGGCCGCGTATTTTCGTAAATCTTCCCAGCGCGCAAAAGATCGCAGTCGTCAACCGGGAAACACGCACGATAATAGCAAGCTGGCCGACGGCGGGCGCCGCGGCCAATTTTCCGATGGCACTGGACGAGAGCCACCATCGGCTGTTTGTGGGCTTTCGCAAGCCGGCGAAACTGCTTGTCTTCAACACCAATTCCGGCAAAATGGTGGCAAAGCTGGAGAGTCCTGGTGACGCCGACGATATTTTCTATGACAGCTCGCGCCGACGCATATACGTTTCCGGCGGCGAGGGCTCTATCGGTGTTTTTCAACAAAAGGACGCCGACCATTACCAGCCTATGGCGAAAATTCCGACGACTGTGGGAGCTCGTACGGCATTATTCGCGCCGGAACTGAATCGCCTCTATCTCGCAGTTCCGCATCGCGGCAGTCAAAGAGCAGAGGTGCGCGTTTACAAAATCGAGTGAAAGAGTGCCTGGACAACGGCAACAAGTGTAATCTCCGTATTTATCCTGCAACAGCCTCTCGCGTTCGGTGGAATCCCCGTTTCTCCTCAGAACCCTGAAAGCTTTCTTAGAAAGAGGTGAGATGGCTCAAATTATTGATCGCGTTCGCGTCGAACAATTAGCGGGTTGACGATGGTGACAAAAGGCATCTGCTTTCTCTTCCTAGCCGGTATGGTTTTGTCTGGTGGTTGTGCACGCTTTTCGCCGCAGCCTCTTTCGCCGTCCGAAAGCGCCGCGTCCTTTGAGTCGCGCACATTACAAAATCCAAAATTGAAAACATTTCTAGAAGCGAACCTTCAGCGTGAAATCACCCCATGGCCGGCCAAATCATGGGATATCAGCATGCTGGTGCTTGCGGCTGTTTACTATCATCCGGATTTGGATGTGGCCCGTTCGACCTGGCGGGTTACAAAAGCAGGAATCCTGACGGCCGGAGAACGACCCAATCCGAGCTTTTCGTTTGTTCCGCAATTTGTTTCGAACGCTACGGCCGGCGCTTCGCCATGGCTTTTCACACCGACGCTAGATTTCACTGCGGAGACAGCCGGCAAGCGCGGCTATCGTATCGCCGAGGCAGAGCATTTGGCCGAGGCCGCCCGATTAAATGTTGCCTCCGCGACATGGAAGGTGAGAAGCCGTCTGCGCAAGAGCCTCTTGGATCTTTATGCGCCGGTTCAAACGGGGCTTTTGCTGCGGGAGCAGAGGAAGGTTCAAAAAGGAATCGTCCGGTTGCTCGAACAGCGGCTAGCTGTAGGAGAGATCCCGCAGCCGGAAGTAACTCAGGCGCGTATCGCCCTTAACCAGCTGGATCTCTCGCTCCGCGAAGCACAAAGACAACGTGCCGAGGCGCGGGCGCAGGTGGCCGACTCCTTGGGGGTGCCAACCGCCGCGCTCGATGAAGTGGACCTAAATTTTGACTTCCTCGAACAGCTTCCAGGAGCCGCGGATCTCCCATCGTCGGCTGTCCAGCGGGACGCCTTGATGAATCGTCCCGATGTCCTGTCATCGCTGGCGGACTATGCCGCCAGCGAATCCGTTCTTCAGATCGAGATTGCCAAGCAATACCCGGATCTTCACCTCAATCCCGGCTACGAATTCGATCAGGGTACCAACAAATGGGGGCTTGGATTTTCCTTGACCCTGCCGCTCCTCAACCGCAACGAAGGTCCCATCGCCGAGGCCAAAGCGAAACGCAAAGAAGCCGCCGCCAAGTTTTTCGCGCTGCAGGCGCAAGTGATCGGAGAAATCCAGCGGACGATGGCAGGATACCGGGGAGCGTTGGACAAATTAAAAACAGCCGATGCGTTGTTGGCCGCGCAGAACGAGCAGCAGAAATCCGTACAAACGATGTTCAATGCGGGAGAAGCCGATCGGCTGGCTCTTTTGAGCGCCGAGCTGGAAGTCGACGCCATAGCGATTTCTCGTTTGGACGCACTTGTAAAAGCGCGCCAATCTTTTGATCTCCTGGAAGATGCTGTGCAGTTCCCTCTGTCGGGAGCAGGGTTTGTTCCGGGCGCAGCTGAAATTGATCCTCGCGCGAACAAATGAGGCGAGAAAAATGACGTCGAGAAAAACAAAATTAATCCTGGCCGCATTGACCTCGGTAGCACTCGCCGCTCTTGTGGTGTGGGTCTTGGTGGAGAATCGTAAAAATTCCACGCAAGAAAATACCGAGGAGCGCGCAAAGCCGCCTGCGCGACTTTACACCCAAGACGGCGAAAGGCTCATCACTCTTGATCGTACCGCTCAGGTGAATGGTGGCATCACCGTTGCGCGCTTGGAGCCGACTCTGCACCGCGACGAGCTTCGGGCCTATGGCTCCGTTCTGCAGATCCAAGAGCTGGTCGATCTTTATGACAAATATGTAACGGCAAGAGAACAGGTAGAAAAGGCGCGCGCGAGTATCGAGGCCTCACGGAAGGAATACGAACGTTTAAAACCGCTTCGTGACAATCGAAATATATCCGATAAAAATTTTCAGGCAGCGGAAGCGGCGTGGCTGTCGGACGAAGCCAGTGCCCGCGCCGCGCAGCAAAGCCAACTCATTTTGGAGGGGAATCTGCGGCAGCGTTGGGGTCCCGTCCTAGCTAAGTGGTTGGAAGAACAGTCCCCCGTCATGGCGCGTCTGATTCGGCAAGAAGACGTACTGGTCCAGGTCACGCTTTCTCCGGAAGAGCATGTCCCGTTAGCACCGACCAGCATCTTACTCCAGACGTCTGGCGGGAGACTCAGATCGGCGAAGCTGGTCTCGCCATCGCCGCATACTGACCCTCGCATTCAAGGAAGCAGCTTCTTCTACTTAGCAGAGGCGAGGGAACCGGGCCTTGTGCCTGGAATCAACGTGGTGGCATTGCTGCCGGTCGGCTCTCAGGTGAAAGGGGTGATCGTCCCTTCCTCGGCGGTGGTCTGGTGGCAGGGAAAGCCCTGGGTTTACTTGCAAAAGGACCAGGATCACTTCATTCGCAAAGAGATCTCGACTGAGCTGGCGGTTAAAGAGGGGTGGTTTGTTTCGAAGAATCTAGCCGCCGCTGACCGGATCGTAATAGGCGCTGCCCAACTGGTTTTATCTGAGGAGCTACGGGTGCAGATCCCGGGTGAAGAATAGAACCGATCACATGAGAGTGTCATGCTGACAGCGATCGTCCGTTTTTCTCTCCGTTTTAGAGGTATCGTTATCGCCCTGGCTTGCCTGAGTTTGGGCTACGGTCTCTATTCTCTGTCGCGGGCCAAGTACGACGTGTTTCCCGAGTTCGCTTCGCCACAGGTGAGCATCCAAACCGAAGCACCGGGACTCTCTCCGGAACAGGTGGAGGTGCTTGTAACTCAGCCCATCGAGAACGCGTTAAACGGCCTGACGCGAGTCGAGTCGCTTCGCTCGAGTTCGATTCAGGGGCTGTCGGTGACGACGCTAACTTTCGACGCAAAGAGCGATATATATCGGGACCGCCAATCGGTGGCGGAACGGCTGGCGGTCGCTGCGACACGCCTGCCGCAAGGGGTGGAAGCTCCGGTAATGACCCCATTGACATCCTCAACAGGGGATCTGTTTTCTATCGGATTGACGTCTAAAAGCCGTTCTCTTCTCGAACTGAGGACTATCGCCGATTGGATCGTCAAACCGGCGCTTCTAGCAGTTCCGGGTGTCGCTAGCATTGGAATCTTCGGGGGAGAAGTCAGGCAACTCCAAATCCAGGTCGATCCTGAACTTCTGATTAAACACAACCTTGGGATTGAAGATGTACTGAATGTGGCTCGCACAGCCACCGGTATTCGGGGCGCGGGATTTATTGATACCGACAATCAGCGCTTCAATATTCAAACAGAAGGGCAGTCGCTCACCGCGAACGAACTGGCGCAGACCGTTCTTGTCCATCAAAACGGTGCGAATCTCACCCTCGGTCAGATCGCCACAGTAACCGAGGCCGCGATGCCGCCAATCAGCGCGGCTTCTGTCATGGGAATTCCGGGCGTTGTGTTGAACGTCTGGGCGCAATACCAGACCAATACGCTGGAGGCTACCAAAAGTGTCGAAAAGGTTCTTGCAGAGCTGCGTCCTGTTTTGTTGAAGGAAGGAGTCACACTTCATCCCGATCTATTCCGTGCCGCGAACTTCATAGAAACGGCCGTTGCGAATATCCGAGAGTCTCTGTGGGTCGGTGCCGTTCTGGTTGCGATTGTTTTGTTTGTTTTCCTTTTAAATTTTCGAACGGCCGCCATTTCATGCATGGCGATTCCCTTATCTTTGCTGACCGCGGTTGCCGTGATGGAGTATCTGGGCATGAGCTTGAACACGATGACGTTGGGAGGTCTTGCCATCGCCATCGGCGAAGTGGTGGACGACGCAGTGATAGATGTCGAAAATATCGTCCGGCGCTTGCGCGAGAGCAGGCAGCCGCAGAGCCTGCGGAGTGTTTTTGATGTCGTGCTCGGCGCCTCTATCGAGGTTAGGAGCGCGGTAGTGTATGCGACATTTGCCGTGCTCTTGGTCTTTACGCCAATCGTGACGTTGTCGGGCTTGGCGGGTCGGCTTTTCAGCCCTCTCGGCATTGCCTATATCTTCTCTGTGCTCGCTTCGCTGTTGGTGGCCTTGACCGTAACACCCGCTCTCTGCCTCGTCCTGCTCGGCGGAAGGGAGTGGCGCGACACCGAGCCCCGACCGGTCGCTTGGCTGAAGCGCAGATACCGATCTCTTTTGCTTCGGGTCGAAGGGCGCTCGCGTGTCGTCATGGGCGCCGTCGCGTTGTTTATTGCGGCCGGCCTTGCGGTGCTGCCGTTTTTGAGCGCCAGCTTTTTGCCGGAGCTTCATGAAGGCCACTTTATTGTGCACATGACCGCTGTGCCCGGGACCTCCCTGAAGCAATCGCTCGGCCTGGGAAACCGGGTCACTGAGGCGCTATTGAAAATTCCCTATGTGCGCTCCGTGGCTCAACGAGTGGGCCGGGCTGAGGCGGACGATATTTTTGGAACCCATGCGAGCGAATTCGAGTTGGATCTCAAGCCGCTCAAAGGCGAAGAGATGGAATCCGCGACATCCAATATTCGCAAGGCCCTGAGCGTTTTTCCCGGCGTGAATTTCGCCGTCAACAGCTTTCTGACCGAACGGATCGAAGAAACCCTGACGGGCTATACGGCGGCAGTCGTCATCAATATTTTCGGAAAGGACCTCGACGTGCTGGACGCCAAGGCGCGTCAAGTGGCGGCGCTTTTGCGGGGGGTACAGGGGGTGACGGACATCCAGGTCCAATCCCCGTCGGGAACGCCGCAGGTCATGGTTAAGCTCCGAAAAAACGACTTGAGCCGCTGGGGCTTTGATTCTACTACGGCGCTCGAGGCGGTGCGGACTGCATTTGAAGGCGATATCGTCGGTCAAATATACGACGGGAACCGAGTCTTCAACGTTGCGGTGATTCTTCGTCCAAACCTCCGCGACAGAGTATCGCAAATCGGCGTTTTGCCCTTGAAGAGCCCCGGAGGAAGCTATGTTTTGCTCCGCCAAATTGCAGATATTTACCAGACGTCGGGCCGGTACGTGGTGTTACACGAGGCGGCGCAAAGAATACAAACGGTAACCTTCAATGTTGCGGATCGCCCTATCAATTCAGTTGTCAATGAGGCGCGGGCAAAAATTCTCTCGACGGTTTCCCTGCCGGCAGGAAGCTATATTGAATTTGGCGGGACTGCCGAGGCCCAGGCTCAATCACGACGGGACCTGTTGATCAATTCCGCGCTGGCCGGCATCGCGATCGTCTTGCTTTTGTCGATTGTCCTGGGCAATCCGCGCAACCTGGCATTGGTCTTATTGAACTTGCCCTTTGCACTGGTCGGAGGCATCTTGGCGCTTTTCATAACGGGCGGTGAACTTTCGGTTGGTTCGATGGTTGGCTTCGTAACGCTCTTCGGCATTACTTTGCGGAACTCTATCATGATGATATCGCATTTCGATCACCTCGTTGTTTCTGAGGACATGCCTTGGGGGCTTGAAACCGCTATTCGCGGCGCATCCGAACGGCTGGCGCCGATTCTCATGACCGCGCTCGTGACGGCGTTCGGGCTTCTGCCGTTGGCAATCGGCTCCGGCGACCCTGGCCGTGAAATCGAAGGCCCGATGGCGTTGGTCATTCTCGGCGGTCTCTTGACTTCGACTGCGCTCAATCTACTTGTCCTGCCGACTTTGGCGGTTCGATATGGTCGGTTCGGCAACCGACTTGCCGAAGGGATCTAAGCACGGAGCAATCCGTTCATTATTTGGGGAGCGATCGCACAGCTACCGGTCTCTGCGAAATTCATGTTGGGGATGAAATAAAATGAGAGAGCGTCAAGAAAAACACTCCCGACAATTCCACGCTTCTCGGCATGATCTGGCAATCGCCGTGCCAAAACGTTTCGCTCGACGCCGGTCTTCAACGGGGGATCAGCCACGCGGCGGCTGGCTGGATGTTAACCACGGGGTTGACATTCAGTTTCTCACTGGAGAATATCCGACACAATTGATCGGAGCGCCATGGTCGCCTTGCCTCGTTGCTGGACAAAGCGCAATCGCGGTGAGTAGAATAAAATTCAATCGATCAGAGATCTGTTAGCGGGGAGGCAAATTAGGTTTCATGCTTAAAGTCATACCGGTCGAAGAAGCTGTAGGGCTGCCTTTGGCTCACGACATTACCGAAATCGTGCCCGGCAAACACAAGGGGCCGGCGTTTCGCCGCGGCCATATCGTGCGCGAGGAAGATATCGCCAAGCTTTTGGATGTCGGCAAGCGCAATCTCTATGTCATGGAGCTGGAAAAAGACGAACTCCACGAAGAAGATGCGGCTCGCCGGCTCGCCAAGGCAGCCGCCGGCCCACATCTAAAATTGACCGATCCGAGCGAGGGACGGATCAATCTGGTGGCGGAAATTTCCGGCTTGCTCAAGATCGACATCGACCTGCTCTATCGGTTCAATTCGTTGGGCGATCTCATGCTGGCGACGCTGCCTGGCGATCGTTATGTGAAAGCCGGCACGGTGGTCGCGGGAACGAGAACGATCCCAGTGGTTGTCAAAGAGGAATTGATTCAAAGAGCTGAAACCCTGTGCAAGGAAAACCCGATTGTTAGCCTTTTGCCTATGGGGCAGAAAAAAGTTCATCTGGTGGTGACCGGGAGCGAAGTTTTTACCGGGCGGATCAAGGACGGCTTCGGTCCGATCGTGACGCGCAAGGTGGGCGAGCTCGGCTCGACAGTGGAATCGGTAAAATTGGCGCCCGACGACCCGGAAGTGATCGCCGGCGATATTAAAGCCGCAAAGCGTGCCGGCGCCGACATCATTCTGGTTAGCGGCGGCATGTCCGTCGACCCCGACGATAAAACGCCGGAGGGGATTCGGCGCAGCGGCGCGAAAGTCGAAACGCATGGTTTCCCCGTGCTGCCCGGCTCGATGTTTGTCATGGCCTATCTCGATGACGTACCGATCATGGGTCTTTCGGGCTGCGTGCTCCACGATCCGTTCACCGCTTTTGATGCCTTGCTGCCGCGCTTATTGGCCGGAGAGAAAATCACCCGAGCCGACATCATGGCAATGGGGCACGGCGGTTTGCAAAGAAAGCACGATCATTAAAGTTAGCTCGTCGATGATCCGTATCTAATTGTCCCTGCGGCAAAGGGCGCTGACGAAGAAGGAGATCGAGCGTGGATATCTTAAAAAGCTTAAAAGAGCGGTGCGATCCTAAAAATGCCGCGCTCGTCGCCGTCGACGTGCAGAACGACTTCGTCAGCCCGGACGGCAGCGCCGGCAAGCGCGGTGAAGATGTGAGCGCCGCCATGGCCATGATGCCGAACCTGTTGCGCTTGATCGACGAGGCGCGCCGGGTCGGGCTCACGATCGTCTACATCAGAACGACACACAGCGAGTGGACCGATACGCCGTCGTGGATCTACCGCACTTCGCAAAAAGGCGGCCTGAGCACGTGCCGCGAGGGAACTTGGGGTGCGGAGTTCTACCAGGGAATAGCACCGCTCCCGACCGAGCGCGTGGTGATTAAACATCGCTACAGTGCCTTCATAAACACCGATCTCAACACCGTGCTCAAAGCGCGCAATATCCAGAGCGTGCTCGTCTGCGGCGTGGCAACCAACGTTTGTGTCGAGACCACGGCGCGGGACGCTTACATGTTCGACTACTACGTTACCATGATCGACGACTGCTCGGCGGCTTACGAAGCCAAGTTACACCTGGGAACGCTGGAAAATATACGCCGCCATTTCGGTATGGTCGCGTCGTCGAAAGAGATCATCGACACCTGGCAGGACCTTTCTTCAAAGCAGGCTCGCGGGCTTTAGCGTCTTTCAAGTTTTTTAGACCACGCAAAAAAGAAGCCCCGGCAGGATTTCTGCCGGGGCTTCGTCGTTAAAAGCTTTGGAAATCGAGGTTATTTCATCATATCGGCATTGATTCTTTCCAGGGCCTCCAGAGGCGGTTGGAGATCTGCCTGAGACAACCCGGAAAGCGGGGTATCGCAAAGATTCAACTCTTCGGCGAATTCCTTACGGTTCGGGTTGTAATAGATCAGACCGGTCAAGAATTTCCCCTCGGCGATGGCGCCGTGAATCGCTTGGATCGCGTTAGCTTTATTGGTCGGATCGTAATCTTTGCCGAGCTTGTGTAAGACGATGCGCGAGCCATCGTGCATTTCCACCTCGTGGTCCGTACCCTCGTCGTAATCGGCGACGATATTTTCATAAGGCGGAATAAAGTCGAGATCATGGATCGGATCCAGATGGCCTTTGACGTATTTCAGGCTCTTCGTCGAGCCTTCGTGATTGTTGAACGTCACGCAAGGGCTGATGACATCGAGGATCGCGCTTCCATTATGCGCCAGGGCGCCCTGAACCAACGGCGTGAGTTGCTTGCGGTCTCCGGAAAAGCTGCGCGCTACGTAGGTAGCGCCCAACGTGATCGCCAGCTCCGCCAAATCGATGGCCGGGATATCGTTGACTTTACCGCCTTTCATGACCGAACCGACATCCGCGGTGGCGGAAAACTGGCCCTTGGTCAGTCCGTAGACGCCGTTGTTTTCTATAATGTAAGTAATGTTCACGTTACGGCGCATCATATGGCAAAAGTTGCCGAGACCGATGGCCGAGGTGTCGCCGTCGCCGGAGACGCCGATCGGCAACAGCGTATGGTTCGCCAGATTGACGCCGGTCGCAACAGCAGACATCCTGCCATGAACGGCATTGAAGCCGAAAGACTGGCTTAAAAAATAAGCCGGAGTCTTAGAGGAACATCCAATCCCGCTAAGTTTGACAACCTTGCGCGGTTCGATGCTGCTTTCAAAATAGGCTCGCTGCACCGACGCAGAAATGGCGTCGTGGCCGCAGCCGCGACACATGGTGGAAGGTGCACCGTCGTAATCCTTCTCGGTTAAATTAAGACGATTGACTTTTGCTTCTGCCATTTTGTTGGTTCCTTTATGCCGTTTTTGCCGACTGCGCGGCGGCGAAGATCTGGTTGACGACTTCAAGAGGGGTTGCCGGCAAGCCGTTGTAAATCAACACGCTAACGATTTTGGTGCCCAATTCAGGATGCTCATCCTTTATGATTGCCGCCATCTGACCGTCGCGGTTTTGCTCCACAAGATAGATGGTATCGTGTTCCGCTAAAAATTCGTAAACTTCGCTCGTCAGCGGCAGAGCGCGGATCAACAGATGATTGGTTTTCAGGCCGCGCGCTTTCAAGCGGTCCCGCGCTTCACGCACTGGTTCGTAGCTGGAGCCGTAGCAAATAATGCCGGTCTTGACGCCGCGTTCCTTCTCGATAATCGGCTTGGGAACGAATTTGCGCGCGGTGTCGAATTTCTTGCGCAGGCGGTCGAGGATGTACTTATAGTCATGCTCATCCTCGGAATATTTCGCATCGGCGTCATGGCCCGACCCGCGCGTGAAGTACGACGCCATGCGGTTCTGGTTGCCGGGCACCGTCCGATACGGAATGCCGTCGCCATCCTGATCGAAGTAGCGGCGAAACTTTTTGCCCGCCTTCATCCATTCGTCGAGCTGCTCGGCGCTCAGCCGCTTGCCATAATCAAACGGCTCCTGATTTAGCTTCAACGGCTCCGATGACCACAGGTTCATGCCGAGATCGAGGTCCATGGCGACGAAAACCGGTGTCTGGAAGCGATCGGCGTAATTAAAACTCTGGCGCGCAAAGTCGAAGCAGGAATTCATGTCATGGGGAATTAAAATGATATGGCGCGTATCGCC
The DNA here is from genome assembly GCA_050257635.1 of Chloroflexota bacterium. GTDB lineage: Bacteria > Desulfobacterota > Binatia > UBA9968 > UBA9968 > DP-20. The sequence continues at coordinate 17,112 of JBLMXG010000260.1, read as the reverse complement.
GTGGGACGCACCGTACATGAGAGAAATGTCGGCTTGCTGGGTGCGAGTCGGCAAACCAGTGGACGGCCCGCCGCGCTGGATGATGAAAAACACACAGGGTATCTCCGCATAGTAAGCCAACCCGATCGATTCGTTCATCAGCGAAAGCCCAGGACCAGACGTGGAGGTCATGGCGCGTGCGCCCGCCCAACCTGCGCCGACGATCATTCCCGCCGAGGCGATTTCATCTTCGGCCTGAACAATTGCATAGGCTTTCTTGCCGTCTTTCAGTTTACGCAAGCGCGGCAGGTAATATTCCATCGATTCGGCGAGGGAACTCGAAGGCGTGATTGGATACCAACAGATCACCGATGCGCCGCCGTAAATCGCGCCGAGAGCAGCCGCGGTGTTGCCTTCGGTAATGATTTTGCCTCTATTGCCGTTGGGAATCGGTTCCAGGCGCGCGATATTTTGTCTGTAACCTTGTTCCTTGCAATATTGATAGCCGGCGTCGATGCACACCAAATTCGATTCAATGACGGCCGGCTTCTTGCCAAAGGTGTCTTCTAAGACGGATTTGATGACCGCCATGTCGATGCCGAACAGGTAGGCGAGGGCGCCGACATAAACCATGTTGCGCTGTTTAGCGCGCAGCGGTGACGCCGGCACCAGCTTGGTGACCAGTTTGTTTGCAGGAAACCCGATGTACTGCACGCCGTCACGCTTCAAATTGGCCGGCAGAGGGGTGGAGTCGTCGAAGAGTATAAGCCCGCCGTCGCGCACGCGGTAGATATCCTTGGCGGCGGTCGCGTCGTTAAACATCACCATGACGTCAATGACATCTTTGCGACTCAAGTAGCCGTCCGCCGAGGCGCGAATCTGGTACCAAGTCGGCAAGCCCTGGATGTTGGAAGGGAACATGTTCTTCGATGAGCAAGGAATGCCCATTTTGAAGATCGCCTTGAAAAGAATGTTGTTCGACGAAGCGCTGCCCGATCCATTCTCGGTGGCGACGCAGATGTTGAGATCATTGATTAAAGGTGTGTCCAAAATACGACCTCCTTAAAGCTCTTCCGAAACTTTTTAATTTTAGCATATAGCCTTTGAAAGACAACAATTTAGAGAATTTACCCCGGTGTGTATTGATCCTCCGTGTCGAGGAATTCGGCGACTTCTCTCCAAGTTCGCCGAACCTGTTCATCGACGTTAAAGGCGCGCGCATATTGAAGAATCTCCGGCATCGCTACCAATCCGATCAACTCCCCGTTGGCGCCGCTGACCGGCATGTTGCGAATATCTCGACGGGACATTTCGGCGAGCACATCGCCGACCAGGGCCGAGCTTGGCATGATCACGGGTGGCGTGGTCATCGTTTGTTGGATCTTGGTTTCCTTCAGCAAAATGTCTTTTGTAGCCACGCGCTTGAGCACGTCGCGCTCGGTAAAAATGCCGCTCGGGCTTCCGCCGCTCGTGACAACCACGGCGGTCACATTTTTTTTGCTCATGAGGCCGATGGTTTCTTGCACCGCGGTTTTTTCGTCCACCGTCACCACCGCGCCGCTCGCGATATCGCCTAAAGTTTTCGTTTCGCTTAAACCTTGTCCAAGTTCGACCGCAATATTGAGAATCCGCCGCATGGAGACAATACCGATGATCTTGCCGCGCCGGCCGCGCACCAACAGATGGCGAAATTTGCCGCGGTACATTTTACCGAAGGCCTCGATGATGTGGGTCTCCTCGCGCACGGCGCGAACAGGCGTGGTCATCACGTTTCTAATCGCGGTTTTATGCGCGTCGATGCCGGCGTTGACGACTCGCTTCAGGACATCTTTCTCGGTGAAGATGCCAACTGGAATATCGTCATCGGTGACGATAATGCGGCCGACGTCCTCCGCCACCATGGTTTCCATCACCTGAAGAATCGACGCCGATGCGGGCGCCGTCGTCAGATGAGTGGTCATGATTTCGCTGACTTTATTGGAAAGCATCGGACACCTCCTGCGAAGAAATTGCTGAAGGGGCCAGCGATCCAGATCGCCGGATACCCTAATATTATAGCACCCGTTCGCACCGGGAATACAAGCGTTCAGCCAATCTTTTGACGGCGGCGTAACGTTGCGGCGCGGGGCGCCGGCGTGTTAGATTTGTTTGAATTCGGCGAGGGGATGTTTGCTCATGAGCCGGCGCGAAAATGAGTTCGACCACGGGCTGGTCACCGAAACCAAAAAGAAGGTTAAGCGCCCGCCGCTCTTTAAAGTTCTGCTCCACAACGACGATTACACGACCAAGGAATTTGTCGTACAGGTACTGCAATATGTGTTTCACAAGGAGCAAACCGAAGCGGTTCAAATTATGCTGCACGTTCACAAAAAGGGGATCGGTGTAGCCGGCGTATACAGTTATGAAATTGCCGAAACGAAAGTCACTCTGGTTGCCGAGCTCGCGCGGCAGCATGAATATCCGCTGAAATGCACGATGGAAGAGGCTTAGGATGATTTCCAAGGAACTCGAAGCCACTCTCAATTTTGCCCTCAATGAAGCCAAGACTCGACGCCATGAATACGTCAGCCTGGAACATTTGCTGTTCGCTTTGCTGCGCGACAAAGACGGCAAGGCCGCCATCCTCGCGTGCGGCGGCGACATCGACAGGCTCAATAAAGCGCTCGAAGAATACTTCACGGGACAGATGGAGACCTTGCCGCAAGGATGGGAGCAGGAGCCACAGCAAACGCTAAGCTTTCACCGGGTGTTACAGCGCGCGGTGATTCACGCGCAATCGGCAGAGCGCAAAGAGATTAACGGCGGCAATTTGCTGATCGCGATGTATCGCGAGCCGGATTCCTTCGCCGTGTACCTGCTGCAAGAGCAGGGCATCACCCGCTTCGATCTGGTGAATTATGTTTCTCACGGCGTCTCGAAAACGCCCGCGGAGGAAGAGCCGGAAGTGCAGACTGATGGCGACGAAGAAGAAGCGGATGAGAGGCCGCGGCGCCGAGTCAACCCTCTGGAAGCGTTCACCGTCAACTTGGTTGAGAAAGCGGCGCAAGGACAGATTGATCCGCTGATCGGACGCAACGATGAGATCGAGCGGACTATCCATGTGTTGTGCCGCCGGCGCAAAAACAACCCGATCTACGTCGGCGACCCCGGAGTGGGTAAAACCGCCATCGCTGAAGGGTTGGCGATGAAGATTCACCAGGGCGAAGTGCCCGATGCGCTCAAGGACGCGGTGATCTATGCTCTCGATATGGGCGCCTTGCTTGCCGGCACCAAATTCCGCGGCGATTTTGAAGCGCGGTTAAAGGGAGTGCTGAGCGGCCTCAAGAAGCAGCCCAACTCGATTCTTTTTATCGATGAGATTCACACCATCGTCGGCGCGGGAGCGACCAGCGGCGGCTCCATGGACGCCTCCAATATACTTAAACCGGCGCTCGCCTCCGGTGAGCTCAAATGCATCGGCTCGACGACCTATCACGACTACAAAAGTTATTTCGAACGCGACCGGGCGTTGGCGCGGCGCTTTCAGAAGATCGAAATCCCCGAGCCGAGCCAGGAAGATGCGGTCAAAATACTCGAAGGTCTGAAACCGCATTACGAAAAGCATCACGGCGTGCATTACAGCGCCGGAGCGATCCGCGCGGCGGTCAAGCTTTCGGCAAAGCACATCAATGACCGGCGCCTGCCGGACAAGGCGATCGACGTGATCGACGAGATCGGGGCAGCGGTGAAGATCCAACCCGAGGATAAGCGACGCAAGTCCATTGGCCCCAAAGACATCGAAAAAATGGTTGCCAAGATTGCCAAGATCCCACCGCGCAGCGTGTCCTCCTCTGATAAAGAGCAGCTGCAACACCTCGATCGGGATCTCAAGCTCGTGGTGTTCGGTCAGGATCACGCCATCGATACGCTGGCGAGCACCATCAAACTCTCGCGCTCCGGCTTGGGCCATCCGGAAAAGCCCATCGGTTGTTTTCTCTTCGCTGGTCCCACCGGCGTCGGCAAGACCGAGCTCGCCAAGCAACTGGCAAACATCATGGGAATCGAGTTTCTCCGCTTCGATATGAGCGAGTATATGGAGAAGCACACGGTGTCGCGCTTGATCGGAGCGCCGCCGGGATACGTCGGTTTCGATCAAGGCGGTTTGCTCACGGACGCCATCAACCGGAATCCCTACGCCGTCTTGTTGCTTGATGAAATCGAGAAGGCCCATCCGGATCTTTTTAATATTCTTTTGCAGGTCATGGACCATGCTACGTTGACCGATAACAACGGCAAGAAAGCGGATTTCCGCAACATCGTGCTGATCATGACCACCAATGCCGGCGCTCGCGAGATGAGCGGCGCACCGTTGGGCTTCGGCGCGCAAACCAACGTCGGCAAGGGTAAGGAAGCGATCGAAAAGATGTTCAGTCCCGAATTTCGCAATCGGCTCGACGCGATGATCACGTTCAACCCGCTGAGCCAGGAGAATATCGAGCGGGTGGTCGATAAATTCATCATCGAGCTAGATCAGCAGCTCAACGACCGAAAGGTTTTTCTGCAGCTCACCGACAGGGCACGTCGCTGGTTCGCTGAGCACGGTTACGACCCGACGTTCGGCGCCCGTCCGATGGCGCGGTTGATCCAGAACGAAATCAAGCGCGTGCTCGCCGATGAAATTTTGTTCGGCAAGCTGCAAGGCGGCGGCAAGGTCGAAATCGACGAACAAGAAGGCGAATTGGTATTTTCCTACACCACGCCGAATCTCGCGGGCGTTCCGTCAGCGGCGAGCTAAATTTCCTGGCTCACTGCGCCGCACAGCCTGATGGAAAATCGGATCGTTGCGTTATTTCTACTGGTCTTCGCCGCCGAGTTCCTGATTGAATTTGCGCTCAACGAGCTCAATCTTGGCTATGTGCGAGCTTGCTGGGCGCGCAAACGGATTCCCGAGTTTTTCTGCACTAGGCTGAGCGCGGAAGCCTACGAAAAATCGGTTCGCTATACGCTTGCGAAAGGACAGTTTCAACGCTGGAGCGAAATCTATAGCCGGTTATCGATACTCGCGATTCTCTTCAGCGGAGTGCTCAGTTTTTTAGATTCGCTTGCCGGTCAAATAGCCGAGCCGTTTGGACTCCGTCCCTACGGCCATGGTATTGTTTTTTGTTTCTCGGTCGGTTTCGTTGTTGTGCTTGCCCGTCTGCCCGCCGATCTCTATTCGAACTTTGGTCTTGAAGCCAAGTTTGGTTTTAATAAAACTACCCTCAGTCTCTACATTGCCGATAAAGTCAAAGAGGCGATTCTCGCGTTGCTGATCGGCGTGCCGTTTCTCTTCGTCGTGCTTTGGCTGATGCGAGCGACGGGCGGTTATTGGTGGTTGTGGGCGTTTGTTTTTATCACGGGCTTTCAAGTTTTGATGGTCGTGATTTTTCCAACCGTTATCGCGCCCTGGTTCAATAAGTTCGAACCTTTAAAAGAAGGCGAGCTTCGCCATCGGATCCTCGAGCTCGCCGATCAGATCGGCTTTAAGACCAGCGGCATTTACTCCATGGACGGCTCGAAACGCTCGGCGCATTCTAACGCTTACTTTACCGGCATCGGTAAATCGAAGCGCATCGTATTGTTCGACACGTTGATCGAGCAGATGACCGTAGATCAAGGGCTCGCCGTGCTCGCTCATGAAATTGGGCACTACAAGATGAAGCATATCCGGCGCATGTTGATGGTTCAGACGGGGTTTCTCTTCGTCGGCCTTTACGTGTTGAGTTTGTTGCTGGATTACCCGCCGCTGTTTGCCGCCTTTGGACTGGAGCCAACGCCTCACGCGGCGTTGGTTCTCTTCAGTTTGCTGTCGGGCCCGTTTACCTTTTATCTCGGCCCGTTGATGAATCTTCTATCACGCAAGCACGAGTACGAAGCCGACCGTTTCGCGGCGATCACGCTGCACAACGGCAAACCGATGGAAGAAGCGCTGATCAATCTCACGGTCAAAAATCTCGCCAACCTGACGCCCCATCCGTGGTACTCCGCATACCATTATTCCCACCCCACGGCTACGGAACGGATCGAGGCGATCCGGCAGTGTCCGACCTGAAACAGATTCTAAATTTTGTGAGTTTGCTGCGGCGAGAAAATGGTCGGGGCGAGTGGATTTGAACCACCGACTTCACGGTCCCGAACCGTGCGCTCTACCAAGCTGAGCCACGCCCCGACTCGCACAACCTAGCACACCGAAAGCAGAAAACAACAGGGACCGGAGCCCCAACGGAGCGCATTTCCATTACAAATTGCAGATTCCACATCGCGGACGCATGATCTGAAATCTGGGATCTGAAATTTGCAATTGCCGGCCGAGCAAGCGCTTACGCCTGCCCCACCGCTTTACGCATCTGGCGGATGGTGTCGCTGTAATTCGGTGTCTTGAAGATGCCCGAACCGGATACTATCACTTCGCCGCCGGCGTTACACACGCGGGCGATGTTGTCGACCTTGATACCGCCGTCGACCTCGACCAGAATGGGTAAGTTGCGCTGCTCGATCAGTTTTCTCGTTTCCTCTATCTTCGGCAGAACGTCGGCAATAAAAGCTTGGCCGCCGAAGCCGGGAAAGACGGTCATGATCAAAACCATATCGACGTGATTGAAACAGCTTTCCACTTGTTTCAACGCCACATCGGGGTTCACGGCGATAGATGCTTTGGCACCGAGTTCGTGGATTCGATTCAGTGTTGCGTTCAGATTCGCGCAGGTGTCGGGATGCACGGAGATCCAATCGGCCCCGGCTTTGATAAACTCGGGCGTGTACTTGTCCGGATCGGTGATCATCAGATGAACGTCCACCGGAATGGTCGTCACTTTGCGCACCCACTCGACGACGACCGGACCGATGGTGATGTTGGGCACGAAGTGGCCATCCATGACATCGACATGCAGCCAGTCGGCGCCCGCGGCTTCGACAGCCTGGATTTCGTCTTTGAGCCGGCTGAAGTCGGCGGAAAGAATCGACGGAGCGATTTTCATCGGTTGCATCTAGGAAACCTTTCTCATCCGCGCGGCAAAAAAACCGTCCATGTTATCGCGGTGGGGAAGCGTCTGAAAATAATTATGGCGCGTTAAATAGCGCGTTCCCTCGGGAAGATACCCTGCGACATCCTCCAACTCAAACCCTCCCTGTTTGCACAAAAATCCTTCGACCACGCCATCGTTTTCGTCTTTCAGGAGAGTGCAGGTGGAATAAACGAGCACGCCGCCGGGTTTTAAGTGCGCGGCGACATTGGCGAGGATCTTCGACTGCAACTGAGACAAACGCCGGATGTCGCCCTGCCCCCGCTGCCACTTGATCTCGGGGTGGGAGCGCAACGTACCCAGACCACTGCAGGGCGCATCGACCAAAATTCGCTCGAAAGGCCCGTCGCATGCGCCGTCGAGCCTGCGGCTTGCATCTCCTCGAACTGCTTGAACAGACCGCAACTGCAGGCGCGCGGCGTTCTCTTGTATTCGATCGATACCGCGAGCGGACGGATCGAGAGCGATTACGTTTCCGCTGTCGCGCATCATCTCGGCGATATGCGTACTCTTGCCGCCTGGGGCGGCGCAGGCGTCGAGTACGCGCTCGCCCGGCTGTGGGCCGAGCAGATAAGTCACCAACTGCGAGGCTTCTCCTTGGACCTGAAAAAGTCCCTCTGCGAACCCGGGTAGTGCGGCGACGGTCGCGCCGGAGACGACAGAGATTCCCTGCGGCGACGAGTGGGTTGGCCTGGCGTCGATTCCCCCCTCTCGAAAACGCGCGAGCAATTCTTCCCTGCCACACTTGAGTGAATTTACGCGCACGACGAGCGGCGCTCTATCATTATTGGCGCGCATCAACGATGTGGCTTCCTCCACGCCGAAATCGGCGAGCCAGCGCGCTACCAGCCATTCCGGATGAGATAATTTTTCGGCCAGGGCTGTGGCGATTCGATCCTGCGGCGCCGGGTTGCCGTCTTTCTCGTCATCCCGGAGAAAATTGCGCAAAACACCGTTAACGAAGCTCGCTGCTCTAGCGCCACGAAGTTTAGCGAGCTCAACTGCCTCGTTGACCGCGGCGTACGCGGGGATTTTGTCTAGAAAGATGATCTGGTAAAGCGTGAGGCGGAGCAGATTGCGAATGAAAGGATCGGCCTTTGCCAGCGGGCGGCGCATCAGTCGAATCAGTCGCGCGTCGATGACGCCGCGCCAGCGCAGCGTACCGTAGATGAGCTCGGTGAGCAGGGCGCGGTCGCGATCGTCGAAAGGATTCGTTCGGAGGGTCTCATCGAGCAAAATGTCGGCGTAAGCTTTATTGCGGTCGACCTTGAACAGAATCTCGCTGGCGACCGCGCGCACGGTCTTGTCTGTTCTTTTAGCCGAGGCGGTCACCGGCCTTGATCCTTGCCCCTCTGACAAATTCCGCTCGAGAAAGTTTCTTTTTGTTTTCTAGCTGAACCTCTTCGAGGCCGACGACGCCGGCGCCGGCAGTGATCCAGAAACCACAAGAGTCGGCCTGTATCACTTCCCCGGGATTTCCGGCGGCATCATAGGAAATGATTTTGGCGCGGTGCACCTTGAGCATCTTGCCGTTTAAGTAAGTGTAACTGCCCGGCCATGGATTGAGCCCGCGGACCCGCCGCTCGATGACGACCGCGGGTTGCGACCAGTCGATCAAACCGTCTTCTTTTTTTAAGAGCGGCGCGAGCGTCGCCTGACTTTCATTTTGCTCTCGAGCGACGAGCGTCCCATCTTTGAGCCCTTGCAGCGTTTCCAACAACAGACGCGCGCCGATGGGTGTCAGTTTCGTTTGCAGCGATCCGGAAGTCTCGTCCGCAGCGAGAGGCATGGCTTCTTGCAAATAGATTTTGCCGGCATCCATCTTTTCCACCAGCTGCATGGTGGTCACACCGCCTTCGCTCTCACCATTGATGATGGTCCAGGCCGCCGGCGCGGCGCCGCGACACTTCGGCAACAGCGAGTAGTGAACGTTGAGACAGCCATGGGGCGCCAATTCAAGAATGGATTGCGGGAGAATCCTGCCGTAGGCCACGACCACGATAATTTGCGGCTGCCAGCTGCGCAGGGTTTCGAGAAACTCCGGCGTGCGGATTTTTTCTGCGGCGAGCACCGGAACGCCGCGCGCTTCGGCAACCCTACGCACCGGCGACGGTGAGCTTTTCTGTCCACGTCCGGCCGGACGATCGGGCCGGGTGACGACGCCGACGACTCGGTCGGGTCCTTCCAACAGACGCTCCAGCGTGGCGGCGGCGATCTGGGGCGTTCCCATGAAAACGATCGGCCAGCTGGTGGACATTAAAAAATCTTTCAGGCGGTCGGATTTCGGGCGGCCGCGTGACGGTCAGAGCGGGCGTCTAGATCATCACGCGCGGCGCTTCGTGCGATGGCTCGGTGCCCGAGCGCAGTATCTTTTTCCGCCGGCGGGTGTAAAGCTCGCGTTTCAATCGGCTGATCCGATCGATGAAGAGCTTGCCGTCCAGATGATCGATTTCATGCTGCAGAGCGACGGCCAGCAATCCTTCGGCTTCGATCTTCAATTCCTTTTCGTTTTCGTCGAGGGCGACGACTTGGACCTGCGCGGCCCGGCGCACCTCCGCGGTAAAGTCTACGACGCTCAGGCAACCTTCTTCCCAGACGATCTCGCCCTCGGCTCGGGTGATGGTCGGATTGATTAGTTTGTAGACTTGCTTGCGTGGGTTCTCATGATCAACGTCCATGACGATGACGCGCTGGGAGGCACCGACCTGCGGCGCCGCCAATCCCACTCCCGGCGCGGCGTACATGGTTTCGAGCATGTCATCGATCAACCGAGCGGTCTTGCCGTTGATGTTTTTGACCGGAGCGGCGACCTTGCGAAGCACCGGATCAGGATAGGTCAAGATTTCCAAAATCGCCATATTCTAAGGAAATTCATAACATACTGTAGGGATCGACATCAATGTGGAGGCGCACGCCGCGTGCCGTCGCCATGAGTTCCCGCGCCCGGCGCGCGAATTCCAGCAAGGTCGAGCTTTGTTTGCTGCGGGCCAAGAGCTGCCAGCGGTACCGATTTCTCAGTTTTTCAATCGGCGCTGCGGCTGGACCCAGCAGTTCGATCTGCTTGCCAAACTTCGCACTGTCGGCCTGCAACGCGCGCAAGCGATGGGCCAGAGTTTGAGCGCGCTTCTCGACTTCCGATTGTTTGGGGCCGTCCAGACGGAAATTGACCAAGCGGCTAAATGGCGGATAGTTGAGGGCGCGGCGAAATTCGCACTCGGCGATAAAAAAACTTTTGTAATCGTGGGACACGAGGTGTTGGATGGCGTAATGATCGGGGGCGTATGTCTGAATGATGACTCGCCCCGGATTATTTCCCCGTCCCGACCGACCCGCGACCTGGCTTAGCAGTTGAAAGGTTCGCTCCGCGGCGCGAAAGTCCGGCAGGTTGAGGGAAAGATCGGCAAGCAGCGCGCCGACCAGGGTCACGCCGTAGACATCATGTCCTTTGGTCACCATCTGGGTGCCGACCAGGATGTCGATATCGCCCCTTTCCCAGCGGCGGATAATCGCTTCGTGGGAGCCCCGTGTGCCGGTGGTATCGCGATCCATCCTCGCTATGCGTGCATGCGGCACCAGGCAGGTGAGGGCTTGTTCGATCCGTTCGGTGCCGCTGCCGACGGCGCCGAGCGTGGGATTGTCACATTGCGGGCAGAGATCCGTCGTTGGCCGCCGATAATCACAGTGATGGCAGGCGATGCGCCGCTGTTTGAGGTGCAGCGTGAGCGTCACGCTGCAATAGGGACAGCGCCACACGTACCCGCAGAGGCTGCACTGGAGAAAATTGGCAAAGCCGCGCCGATTTAAGAATATCAGCGTCTGATAGCCGGCGGCGAGATTATCCTTCAAGGCTTTGGCAAATGCCGGGGAGATCAAGCGCCGATCGGGATCCGAATCTTCTGCCGCAGCCTCGGCAGATGCGCGATTCGCCGCTGTCTCGGCGCCGCCATGCCGGATGCGAAGATCGATCGTCTCGATGTTCGGCAACGGCCGTTGCTCGACCCGTCGCGTGATTTCCAGGAGCCGGTAGCGGCCCTGGCGACAGTTTTCATAGCTCTCAAGCGCCGGCGTTGCCGATCCCAGCACAACCGGACAACCGAGCAGTTTGGCGCGCACCACCGCGACGTCCCGGCCATTATAGCGCACGCCTTCTTCCTGCTTGTATGAGGAGTCGTGCTCTTCGTCGACGACGATTAGGCCGAGGTCTGGAATTGGCGCAAACACCGCCGAGCGGGCGCCAACCACCACATCGATTTCACCTCGGGCAATTTGGCGCCATTGAGCCCAGCGCTCGGCTGCGGTCAACCCGCTGTGCAGGACTCCGACCCGCCCCGGGAAGCGGGCGCTTAGACGGTCGAGCAGCTGCGGTGTTAAAGCGATCTCCGGAATCAAGATTAGACTACGCCGGGAGAATTTTTTCACCCGTTCCATGGCACGGATGTAAACTTCAGTTTTACCGCTGCCGGTCACACCGTGCAGCAAGAAAGTTTCGAAGCCTCCGGTTTCAATTGGCTTGCCGATCGCATCCAGAGCGCTCTGTTGTTCGTCAGTTAAGACAAAGCTTGCGTTGCTTTCACCAAGGGTTTGATCTCTTGCTGGGGCGATAATGTCCTGCCTGTGCCTTTGTTTGGGCAAGTGATCGATGATTTCGACCGCGCCCAAAGATTCTAGGCGGATGAGAGTGCGTTCGACGGGTTGCCGGCTAAAAACTTGACTGAGGGTTTTTATGCTCGATTTGCCTTTGCGTCGAAGCAGTTCGGCGACTACTTGTTTGCATGATTCATCAGAGACTGCGATATCGTCGCGCTTTAAAATTGCAATCCGTCGACTTTGCCGGCGCGAGCTCGACGGCAACAGCGTGGCTAAAACCTCACCGAGGGACGCCAAGTAGTAGCGCGCGATCCACTGCGCCAGTTTAAGCAAATGTCGGTCAAGGAGCGGCCGATCATCCAATCGATCGATGATCGCCTTGGTCTTTACCAGCGGATTTTCCGTAACCATCTCGAGAACGACGCCGGTTACGGTACGCCTTTGCAGCGGGACCAAAACGCGCGACCCAGTGCCGATCAGGTCAACAAGCTTGTTCGGGACATGATAGGTTAAGGGGTCTTTGAGCGGCCCCGGCACGATAACCCGAGCAAACTTTTCTGGCTCCGTCATCGCTGCACTTCTATCCACCGAGTTGCACAAAAGCAATACGACCTAGTTTTGCTGCCGTTGAACTAATTTGTTCACGTCTGTCCCTTCCAGCCAAAAATTTCGTGGTTAAGAACAAACCAGATATTGCGCCAAATCAGCCACTTGAGTCAGTTTCCCAGCCTGATTGGCATTCCCGAAAGGGTGGCCGGTAGATTGCGTAATTAGAGAGCCTAAATACCTAATTATATATAATTACATTATATTAATATTGACTTACGGTGCTCTGTTGGTTTAAAGCCTTCATTTTGTACCCCCGTTGAGTTTCGCTCGCGGGGTTTGTGGCGATGGACAAAGAAAATAAAGTCAAGTTGATGCGCGAGGCGAAAATGCTCAGTAAATCTGAGCTCGCCCGCCTGGCGGGAATTTCTCCCCTGACTTTGGACCGGATCGAGAAAGGGAAAGATTGCCGATTGGCAACCAAAAGGAAAATCCTTCTTGCTTTGGGACTGACCATCGAGCAAAAGCACACCCTCTTTAATCAGTAAGCCATGTTGCCGTTCCTGAAAAATTTCAACCTGGGTTTCTTGAATTCCTTAAGCGCCAACGACGGCTACGTTGCTTTGGACATCGGCTCCAGTTCGATCAAAATGGTCGAAGCCACGGTCGACAAGAGCGGCTACCGAATCCTCAACCTGGCGATCTCGCCGATTCCGGAAAATTCGATTCAGAACAATATGGTCGTCAATGCCGCTCCGGTGGTCAACGTCATTCGCCGGCTTATTCAAGAAAACGGCATCAAGTCCAAACAAGTCATATCCGCCGTTCCTGGGCGCGCCGTAATCATGAAAAAGGTACAGATGCCCAAACAGGAATCCGCCGAGCTCGAAGCGAACATCGAATTCGAGGCCCAAAACATTATTCCCGACAGCCTAGAGAACGTTAATCTTGACCACCAGGTGTTGTTCGAGGAGGAGGACGGTAACAAGATGGACGTTCTCTTGGTCGCCGTCAAAAAGGAAATTATCAACAGTTATACTGATGTCATTGAAGAGGCCGGTCTGGCACCGGCCGTGATGGACGTCGATTATTTCGCTTTGGAAAATATGTACGAGGTAAACTATGCGGGGGAGGCTGAAAACGGCGTAGTCGCGCTCATCCATATCGGCGCGCAGTACACCAGCATCACACTTTTGCAAAACGGCCTTTCGACGTTCACCGGTGACCTGCCTCTGGGTGGGGCTTATTTCACCGACAACCTCGCGAGGCAACTTGGCATCGGTATTGAGGTGGCGGAAGCGTTTAAAACCACCGGTCAGTTGGATGGCAAAAAGGACCTCGATCTCGAATCGACCCTGCGGCCGACGTCCGAAGAATTGGCGGAAGAGATCCGAAGAACCGTTAGCCTCTACGGCGCGGTGCACTCCGATGACGGTGACGGCCTCAAAACGATTTTCTTGAGCGGAGGTGGAGCCAAGCTCGCAGGTTTGCGCCCGTTACTGGAAGAACATATGCGGGTTCCCGTGCGTATGAGCGAACCTTTCCGAGGTTTTAGCGTCAGCCGGCACATCGATCGTAATTATCTGCTAGACTCGGCCCCTTATTTCGCCGTCGGAGCAGGCTTGTCGATTCGGAGACCGGGCGATCGATGATTCGGATCAATCTCCTCCCGGTCAAGCAGCTGCAAGCCGAGGTCTCGCGCCGGCGGCAGGTAACGATCGGCGCCGTGATCCTGGGCATGGTGCTTGTCTTGTTGGCCGGTATTTATTTTTATCAGTCGCATCAGCTGTCCGAGCTAGAAACAGAGCTTGCCGGGTTGCGGACCGAGCTGCAGGTATTGAACGCCAAGGTCAAGGAAGTGGGCGATCTGCAAGTCAAGATCAAGGAGGCTCGGGGAAAACAAAAAATCATCGAGGATCTCAACCAAAAAAAAACCGGACCGGTGCTGGTGATGGCGAGCCTGTCGCGAGCGACGCCAACCAGTCTTTGGCTTACCGATCTCCGAGAAACTGGAGGCAGTGTGACGATGAACGGCTGGGCGGCAGACAACGAGACCATCGCCGATTTTATGAGGTCACTCGATGGATCAAAATTTTTCAGTAACGTTGAACTCGTAGAATCCACCCAAGGAACCGCTGCAAACTCCGCGTTAAAGAGATTCGCGCTCAAGGCGAAAGTGATTTACCGGCCGCCGGAGGCGCCCACTTCCGCGGGCAAATCAAAGGCCGGCGCACCCGCGAAAAAAGAGGAGAAAACGGGTTGAACGAGATCCTCGATAATATTCTCGAACGACCCACAAGCCAAAAAATCGGCATTCTGGTCGTCACGATCATTTTGATCGGCGCGCTCTATTACAGTTTCTTGTATAGTCCGCGCGCCGAGGAAGTGGCGAAGTTGGCCGATAGCGTCGAAATCGCGCGCAACGAGAAAATAGTCAAAACCCAGAAGTCGGCAAACTTGGCGCGTCTGCGCAAGGATATTTTGCAAATCAACGCCGAGCTCAAATTGGCGGTGGCGCAGCTTCCCGACAAGAAGGAAATTCCCGCCCTTTTAAGCGGCATCTCGGCGAAAGCGCAGCAATCCGGTCTTGACGTGTTGTTATTTCGCCCAAGGGCCGAAAAATTCCAGGACTTTTACGCCGAAGTGCCCGTGGATATCACGGTCAAGGGGAATTTTCGGAACACGGTGAATTTTTTTGACGAAGTTGGCCATTTGAATCGGCTGGTCAATATCGACAACATCGGTTTTAAAAATCCGACGGTCAGCGGCGACAACGTAGTTCTGGAAACGACCAGCGTAGCGACCGCGTTCCGATTTCTCGACGACGCCGAGCGCAAGAAAATCGCCGAAGCAAAAGCCAAAGCGGCGAAAGCTAAACACTAGGCGAACATGATAAAGCTTGGCCGATTCTCGCTGCTGGTTTCGATCGCGTGGGTAGCGCTTATGACGGGTATGGCGCTCTGCGCCGAGGAAGCGAGTCGCACCCCGTCGGAGCAGATGAAAGAAGCTGTCGGCAAAATTAGCAAAGCGCCGGCGACCATCGGAAAATCATTGCAAGACTTGACCGACGCGGCTAAAGCGAAGTTGAAGCAAGCCTTCGGCGGCCCGTCGAAACCGAACGAAGACAAGCAACTCAACCTCGACGTGCCGCAAAAGAGTCTCGCAGCGCCGCTGCCGACTCCGAACGCTATGAAAGAAACCGGCCGCGACCCCTTTCGGCCGATGACGCTGCGGGCGAAGGTGCCGAGGCGGGCAAAAGAAAATCTTTCCCCGCTGGAGCGTTTCGATTTGAGCCAGCTCAAGCTCGTAGGGATTATCTGGGATATTAAGGAACCCAGAGCGATGGTCGAAGACAGCGCAGGGTTGGGCTACGTCGTCAAGGTGGGCACGCCTATCGGCAATAACGAGGGCAAGATAAAAGCGATCCATCACAACGAAGTCGTGGTCGAAGAAATTTACTCCGATGCTTATGGCAAGCCGACAAAACGCGACGTAACCATGAAAATCTTATCGGAGTAGAGAGCAGAACAAGGACGGGAATATCTCCATGGACGGTCTTAAATCGCGCATAAAAAAACGACTCGCCGGTGTCGCATCGCTCGTGTTGCCGATGGTTGCAATCGTCGCCATCGGTGTTTCCAGTTGTTCCCTGAGCGATGCGCCATCAAAGGCCAAAGAGCCGGCGCAAACCGAGGCTGCAGCGAAAGCGGCCGCCTCAAAGCCGGCGAGTGACACTCCATCGCGCGCTGCTTTGCAAGATCTGGCGGTTCGTGAAGAGCAAGGACAGACGATCTTGCAAGTGAAATTTGCCCAACCAGTCACGCAGTATCGCCATTTTACGCTGCCGCAACCCGCCCGTATCGTTCTTGACGTTCTAAACAACATGAAGGCGGAAGATGCCTCAGAGATTTTTCGCATTGACACAAACTTGGTCTCGACCTTGCGACTGTCCGTAAAGGACAGCAATCTGCGCTTGGTCGTGGAAGTTGCCGCCGCGACAGTGCCATCTTACACGATTTCCCAGGACGACGGCGGTTTGAGAATCGTCGTTGGAAATTTGAATCCGAACGTCAACGCTAAACGCAACATGGTTATAGTCCAGGGTGGCCAGCGCGTCGATAGCCGGCAAGCCGCCGCGATTGTCAATGCTGACACCCGATCGCAAGCCGCTACAACCGACGATCAGTTAACTGGTAAAAAAACCTACAGTGGACAAAAAATTTCGCTCGATTTTAAAGACGCCGATATTAAAAATGTCTTTCGCCTCCTCGCCGAAGTGAGCGGCTTAAACATCGTCGTCACCAACGATGTCAACCGCCGGGTGACATTGCGGCTTGTGGAGGTGCCATGGGATCAAGCCATGGACTTGATCATTGCCACGAACGGTCTCGATAAGGAGCAGATTGGCAACGTCGTTCGCATCTCTACAGCAAACACGTTGAAGGCCGAGAAAGACGCACTCATAGCGGCGCAAAAAGCCAAGCAAGATCTCGAACCAATGCAGACGGTTTATTTCACTCTCAATTATGCCAAGGCGAAGGACTTGGAGTCAAAAATTAGACCGCTGATGAGCAAGAGAACAGACAACGCGCTGGTCATCGATGAGCGAAGCAATACCGTCATGGTGCGCGATATACAAAAGTCGATTGACGACGTCAGCACATTGGTAGGAAAATTCGATTCACGGACGCCGCAAATCCTCATCGAGTCCAACCTTGTAGAGACTACACCATCGTTTTCAAGATCCTTAGGTATGGAGCTGGATGGACTGTTTAATAATAATCGGGTCCTCACAAGTTCGCGATTTGTGGCGGGCCAACCTTTTGTGGGCGCCGCCGCGGGTGCATTACCTATTTTACCCATCCCCACGTCTGGATTTCGATTCGGCTATTTCGCGAATAACGTACGCGCCATCCTTTCGGCAGCAGAGAGTGAGGGCCAGATCAAAATTATCTCACGC